>DASSHC010000079.1:0-2681 GCA_035693105.1 Thermomicrobiaceae bacterium
ACGGATGCGCCCTCACTACGGGGGCCGCCGGCTCGTCAACGAACGCTTGTAGGGGCGGCTCCCCGTGGCCGCCCTTGTTGTCCGGCGCATCGGCAATGGGTCTATGGGGAACGTGGGCGACGCACGTAAAGTCCAGCGGTGAGCCACGAGGGCAGGCACGGGGGCCTGCCCCTACAGACGTGAATACCCTCTTTAGATCTGCGCCAGCGTCTCGGCCAGCGCGCGACGGATCGGCAGGGCGGCGAGGATGACGGCCAGCGTCAGCAGGGCCATCACCACGAAGACGACGGTCAGTCCGGCGGCATCGCCGAGCTGGCCGTAGGCCAGCGGCGCCAGCGCCGAGGAGAGCAACGCGGCGGTGAAGTAGATGCCGTAGCCACGCGAGCGGCTCCGCGCGGGCACAAAGCCGGTCACCGCCACGGCGAAGGCGGACGAGGTGCCGTTGAGCACGAAGCCGAAGCCGAGCGCCAGGGGGATCGCGGCGGCTGCCGGGCTGACCAGGAAGCCGAGCAGCGCCGAGGCGGTCACCGTCTCGGTCACGACGATGACCGCCAGCGGACCGAAGCGGTCGGTCAGCCAGCCGCAGGCGAATTTGCCCGCCGCCCCGCCCGCGAAGATCAGCCCGAAGGCCAGGCTGACGGTGCTGGCCGCCAGCCCCTTGTGCGCCAGGACGAAGGGGAGAAAGGTGAGCGCGGCGCCGCGCGTGGCGTTGTCCAGGCTGCCGGCCAGCAGGAGCAGCGAGAAGCCGCGGTGGATCGTACGCGGCTGGGCGCTGGGCTGCGTGGCCGTCTCAGGCTGGACCGGCTCCTCGGCCGTCTCAGGCGGCTCGACCAGCCCCCGGCGCAGCAGCAGGCCGAGCGTGACCAGCGCGGTCATAACGCCGACCGTGCCCAGGCCGTAGCGCCAGCCGAAGCGCACCGCCACCACGCCGGCGATCACCGGGCCGACGAACTTGCCGAGATCGCCGGCGAAGTTGAGCGTGCCGAGCGCGGTCGCCATGCGCGCCGGAGTCATGCGCTGGGAGACGGCCGAGTTGGCCAACGGATGCTGGGCGTTGCCGCCGAACCCGGCGAGGGCCGCCAGCGCCAGCAGCCCCAGGTAGCTGCCGGCCAGCCCCATCGCCACCACGCCGATCCCGACCCAGAGGTTGCCAAGCAGGAGCACCAGGTACTCGCCGATCGCCGCGCCGAGCATCCCGGCCGGGATCTGCAGCAGGCTGGAGGCGCCGGAGAAGGTGGCCTTCAGCAGGCCGACCTGGGCGTAGTTGAGCTTGAGATCGGCCGCGATCAGCGGCAGGAGGGGGTAGAGAATGGCGAAGCAGGCGTCGTTCAGCAAGTGGACCGCCGAGGCAGCGGCCAGCAGCCGGCTGCCCGGTTCGTGGAGCGTGGCCCCAGACGCCACGCGGCGGAGGCGTTGCAGAGAGGTTGACACGCCCGGCTCCCGCTTGCCTCGAAGTGCGACCTGACCCGCGTCAGCGTGAAGCGCGACCGCCATGATACTACGCGGACCGCGCGACACGCGGAACCCACTGGGTTTAGGACGGCGTGCCCGCGAATCCCGTACATATTGGTCTGGCACGATCCGCGCCGCGTTTGTACGTTGGATGACAGGATCAGGCGGCTGAGCGTGGGAGAGCGGCGGGTATGGGCGCACGGCCACACAAGCGGATGCCGGTAGCAGCCGATTGGGCACGGGCCGCCGGTCAGGGGCTGGATCCGGCGCGCCTGCTCGCCTCGGCGATCGACGCGCTGCCGGGGACCAGCTACGTCCTGGCCGCCGACGCGGCGCGCACCCCCCTGGCGGTGAGCCCGGGATTCACGGCGCTCACCGGCTATCAGCCGTGCCAGTGGCTCGACGATCCGCTCTTCCTGCTGCGCCACGCTCATCCGGACGACCGCGCGCTGCTGCTGGAGGTTCCCGGCGAGACCCTGGACCGCGGCTTCCGGCTGATTTCCCATGATGGAGCCGTCGTCCGGCTGCACGAGCGGGCGCGGCTGGTGCGGCACAACCCTGACACCGGGCAGTCCGGTCTCTGGTACGGCGTCCTGCTCGATGGCGGCGTGCCCCTCGGCGACCCGGGCGGCGCCGGTGTGCTCTACGATCCCACCACCGGCCTGCCCACCGGCGCGCTGCTGCTCGACCGGCTGCGCCACGGCCTGGCCCGGCTGCAGCGTCGGCTCGGCTCGGTCGCGCTGCTGCTGATCGATGTCGAGCCTGAGACTCTCAGCGGCGACATCCTCGCGGCGCTGGTCGAGCGCCTGCGCGGCTGCGTGCGGCCCGGCGATACGCTGGCGCGCGACGCCGAGGGACGCTTCGTGCTCGTGCTGGAGGACGCGGCCGCGGTCGAGGAGGCGGAGGATGTCGCGGCGCGCGTGCTCGGTGCGCTGGCCACCCCCCTACCGCTCGCCGGAGGTCGCGGCGAGCTCCGGCTGGCGGCGCGCGTTGGTATCGCGCTGAGCACCGCGCCTGGGGCGCTGGCCGAGCACCTGCTGCGCGATGCCGCGGCGGCCTGCGCGCAGGCGGAGCCTGGCCGGCACGCCATCTTCGACCCGGCGATCTACGCGCGCTCGTTGTCGGTGCTGGCGTGGGAGCGCGACCTGCGCCATGCCCTGGCCCACGACGATCTGAGCGTGACCTATCAGCCGCTGGTCGATCTCACCGACCAGCGCATCGTGGCCGTC
>DASSHC010000080.1:0-28755 GCA_035693105.1 Thermomicrobiaceae bacterium
TCAATTAGGGGCTGACGACGACGACTCGCCTCGTCCGGCAGGCCCCAAACCTAACCCTGTCATCCTGAGCGAAGTCGAAGGATCCGTGCTGCACGAGGCACCCAACGACGGTGGGCGGGTTTGAACCCCGCCCCGACAACCGCTTCTTCTCCCCTCTCCCAGTATTGGGAGAGGGGCGGGGGGTGAGGGCCCGTCTACTCCCGCCCCAGGTGCCGCTGGTACCAGCCGATGGCGCGCGGCAGGAGATCGAGCTGGTGCTTGCGCTCGCCGATCGCGTGCGGCTCGCGCGGGTAGGCGACCAGCTCCGTCTCGACCCCGCGCCCCTTCAGCCCCTCGTAGAGCTCGTAGCCCTGGGTCACCGGCACGCGGGCGTCGGCCTCGCCGTAGAGGATCAGCGTCGGCGTGGTGGCGTGCTTGATGTTGCGGATCGGCGAGAGCCGCCAGTGCACCTCCGGCTCCTCGTCGACGCGGCCCAGGTAGCTGTCGAAGACGCTGCGCACGTCCGCCGTCCCCTGGAAGCTGACCCAGTTCGCGATGCCCGCGCCGGAGACGGCCGCCTTGAAGCGGTCGCTGTGGGTGATAGTCCAGTTGGTCAGGAAGCCGCCGCCGCTCCAGCCGCCGACGATCAACTGCTCCGGATCGGCGATGCCCTGCTCGACCAGATAGTCGACGCCGCTCATCAGGTCGTCCCAGTCCGGCTCGCCGTAGCAGCCGACGATCTCGCTGAGGAACTTCGTGCCGCGGCCGGAGGAGCCGCGCGGGTTGGGCAGGAAGACGGCGTAGCCGCGCTGCGCCAGGAACTGCCCCCAGTTGTGCCAGGTGGCCTGCAGCGCGTGCGTCCAGGCGCCGCAGGGGCCGCCGTGGATGTGCAGCAGCAGCGGGTAGCGCTGCCCCTCCTGGTAGCCGACCGGCAGGATGACCATCCCCTCGATCTCCTGCCCGTCCTTGGCGCGCCAGCGCACCTCGCGCACCTGACCCCACTGCTGCTCGCGCGTCCAGGGGTTGAGGTCGGTCAGCTTGCGCGGCTCGCCGCCCAGCTCGGCCGTGTAGACGTCGGCGTGGGCGTAGTCGCTGGCGTGCGCGAAGGCCAGCCGCTTGCCGTCTGCGCTCAGGCTGAGGAAGGCGCTGACGCCCGGCTCCTTGAAGGGCGCGATGGCGTCGCTGAGCTCCCCGCTGGCCAGGTCCACGATCTTGAGCAGGCTACTCTGCTTGATCTCGACCCCGGCCACGAGCCGCTTGCCGTCGGGCAGCCAGGCGATTTGCTGGAACGAGCCCTCCAGGCCCGGCGCCACGATGTGCGGCTCGCCGCCGGAGACCGGCATCGTCTGCAGCGAGAAGAGCGCCGGGATGACCTGCTCGGCCGCGATGAAGGCCAGCGTCTTGCCGTCCGGACTGAACTCCGGCGCCGACATCAGCCCCTCGAAGCGCCCGAGATTGGTTACCTCGCCGCTCGTCGTGATCAGCACCAGCTCCGGCGAGAAGACGTAGTGCGCCTTGGGCGAGGGTGTGCTGGTGACGGCCAGCCTCGTGCCGTCCGGCGCCCACGAGAAGGTGCCGGCGTGCATCCCCTCGGGGCTGATGCGCCGCGCCTCGGGCAGGGTGTCCGTCGCGAGGGTCGCCGCGTCGGCCGGCACGTCGAGCAGCCAGAGGCTGGCGCGCTTGGTGTCGGCCTCCATCACCTTGTGGTCGTTGCGCTCCTCGCGCCGCTGCTTCTCCTCGTCGGTCTCGGCGTCCATGGCGCTGAAGGCCAGCTTGCCGCCATCGGGCGACCACGCCGCCGCCGCCACGCCGCCGGCGCAGTCGGTCAGCCGCACGGCCTCGCCGCCGCCGAGCTCGACCAGGTAGAGCTGCGGCACGCCGCGCTGGCGCCGGTCGGAGACGAAGGCGATGCGCCGGCTATCGGGCGACCAGCGCGGTCCGCCGTTGGCCACCTCCGCACCGGTCAGGCGTCGCGGGCTGCCGCCGTCGGTACTCACCAGCCAGATGGTGCTCTCGGGAAACTCGCCCGCCTTGGAGGCCGGGGTGGTCACGTAGGCCACCTGCCGGCCATCCGGCGAGATGCGCACGTCGGCCACCATGGTGGCGCTGACCGCCTGCTCGAAGCCCAACATGTTGTCCTGCTCGCCTGCCATCGAATCTCCTTCGTGCTTGCCGGCCACCCGCAAGGCTACTCGCTCCACATAATTGGGATTGTTCTAGCGTTCGCGTGCCCGCTCGTCAAGGGCAGCCCTTTCCCGGCTTGACCGGCGACCCGCGAGTGGCCGAAGCTGGGCGCGGGTTGGAGGTGGCCGGTTGAGAGGAGCAGCGCATGCTCGATCCACGGGATGAGGCCGCGGACAGGCTGGAGCGGCTGGCGGCGGAGCTAGAGCTGGCCGCGCGCCACTGCCGCACGGCCGCCGGCCACTACCGCCAGCGCGAGGTGCCGCGCGCCTGCGCCCACCTGTTCGCCGCGCACGGCCACCTGCGCCGGGCCCAGCGCGGCCTCGACGCCCTGGCCGAGGAGCACGCCGACCACTCGATCCCCTGACCTTGACCGCCAAGCCGTGGCGCGCGTAGCATCACGCTATCGGCTGGGCAAGGTCGCGCGAGGGGTGAAGGTGGCGCAGCGGTACGTGGTGGGGCGCGTGCGGGACTTCCCGCCGGGCGAGCGGCGCATCGTCGAGGTCGACGGCGTCGCCATCGGCGTCTTCAACGTCCACGGCGCCTACTACGCCCTGCGCAGCCGCTGCCCGCACCAGGGCGCGCCGCTCTGCCTGGGGCGCGTCACCGGCCGCAACACCGCCAGCCGCCCTTTCGAGCTGGACTACGCGCGCGAGGGCGAGATCATCAAGTGCCCCTGGCACGGCTGGGAGTTCGAGATCGCGACCGGCCGCTCCGTCTTCAACCCGCACAAGGTCCGCGTGCGCACCTACGAGGTCACGGTTGAAGCTGAGGACGAGGACCCCTCGATCCCGACCTACCCGGTCACCGTCGAGGACGGCCTGGTCATCCTGCACGCCTGAGCCCTTAGCCAGTCCGGAAGGGAGCGAATCATGTCGATCCACCACGGCGAGCCGATCGTCGACTGCGACATCCACCAACTAACGCGCGGACCGGAAGACCTCGTCCCCTACCTGCCGCGCGCCTACCAGGAGCGCATCCGCCTCTTCGGCACCGGGCTCAGCCAGCGCGTCGGTTACCCCAACGGCGGCGACCGCGGCTACCGCGCCGACGCCTGGCCCGACGAGGGCGGCCCGGCCGGCTCCAGCCTGGAGCTGATGCGGCGCCAGCACCTCGACCCGAACAAGGTCGAGTACGGCATCCTGCTCGGGCAGGAGTACCGCCCCATCCCCAGCCTGCCCGATGTCGACTACGCCGCCGCCCTGGCCCGCGCCTACAACGATTGGATGATCGAGCGCTGGCTGGAGCCGGAGGAGCGCCTCAAGGGCTGCGCCATCATCCCCTCCCAGGCGCCGATGCTGGCTGCTCAGGAACTGGAGCGCATCGGCGGCCGGGCGGACATCGTCGGCGCGCTGGTGCCCAACGGCACGCGCGTCCTCTACGGCCAGCGCTTCTACGACCCGATCTACGACGCCTGCGCCAACCTCGGCCTGCCCCTGGTGATCCACACCGGTAGCGAGGGCGACGGCATGAACGGCCAGCCGTCGTATTATGTCGAGAAGCGCCAGGGGCGCCCGCTGGGCTACATGGAGCACCTGGCCAGCATGGTCTTCGAGGGGCTGTTCGAGCGCTACCCCAGCCTGCGGGTGGTCTTCGTCGAGGGCGGCTACGTCTGGCTGCCCACCTTCCTCTGGCATCTGGATGCCGACTGGAAGGCGCTGGGCAATGAGACACCCTGGGTCAAGCGCCCACCGAGCGAGTACGTCTTCGAACACTGCCGCTTCACCACCCAGCCGATGGAGCAGCCCGAGCCGCAGCGCCGCCTGCTGACCGTCTTCGCGTGGGCCCAGGCCGAGCGCACGCTGATGTTCGCCAGCGACTATCCCCACTTCGACTACGACTCGCCGCAGCAGTCACTGCCGCCCCTGCCGGAGGAGCTGCGCCGCCGCGTCTTCCGCGAGACCGCGCTGGAGCTGTTCAAGCTCCCCCAGCGCCAGCCCGTCGGCGCAGGAGAGTAGCGGAGAGTGGTGCGAGCGATCGCGATAGGCGCAGGAGCGTCGCCGCATCACGCGACCAGTCAACCATTCGCGCGTCGCATTTGACCCAAGAAGGCGGGAATGGTAGCATAGCCTGCATCGAATCCGAGTCCAACGCCGCGGCGAGTGAGGCTTCCGGGATCGCCTCGTGGACAGTCGCTTCGGCGCGAATAGCCAGGGTAGGCAGATCCGATGCGACGGCATGAGATCCCCGACGTAGTCATCCGCCGGCTCCCCATCTACGCACGCACCCTGCGCGCGCTGTCGGAGTCCCAGGTGCAGAGCATCTCCTCGGAGGAGCTGGGGGAGCGGATCGGCGTCACCGCGGCGCAGATCCGGCGCGATCTCTCATTCTTCGGCAAGTTTGGCAAGCAGGGTAAGGGCTACCACGTCGCCACGCTCGAGAGTGAGATCGCGCGCATCCTGCACCTCGATCGCCGCTGGGACGTGGCGCTGGTCGGCTATGGTCACCTCGGCCGCGCCATCGCGCGCTACCCCGCCTTCGAGCAGCACGCCTTCCAGATCGCCGCCGTCTTCGCGCGCAACCCCGACCAGATCGGCCAGGAGGTCGGCGGCGTGGTGGTGCTGCCGCCGGAGTGTGTCGCCTCGGTGGTCAACGAGCTGGGAATTCAGATCGGGATCGTCGCCGTGCCGGCCGAGTCGGCGCAGGAGGTGGCCAACGCGCTGATCGCCGGCGGGGTACGGGCGCTCCTCAACTACGCGCCGCAGGTGCTGAAGGTGCCGGATGACGTCTGGGTACGCGAGGTCGACCCGACCACCGCGCTGCAGAGCCTGACCTACTACCTGGACGACGAGCCGGCCCGCCCGACCACGATCGGCCGCCAGCACCCCCCCGAGGCCGCCGACGACCGCTAGGCGGCTAGAGATGGGCGTTGGTCGCAAGCGAGGACGGATCCTTCGCCTTCGCTCAGGATGACAGTCCACAGTAGGTGGTGTACGACGACGATTGGCCACGGCCGGTAGGCCGCGCACTACCCCTGTCATCCCGAGCGCAGTCGAGGGATCCGTGCTCACCCGGCACCCTCCGCCGTCATCAGGCACCATCATCCGGCAGATAGACCGCGAATCCGTCCGCCAGGTCGCGGATGAGCGCATCGGCGGGGAGCGCGGCCACCTGCGCGAGGACCCAGAGATCGCCGGTCGAGCCAGCCGCGTTCCCCACCAGGAAGATCAGCAGTTGCCCCGCGCGCCGCGGCCAGGCAACCAGCAACGCCAGCCCGGTGCCCGAGAGCGCCAAGAGCGGAGCCAAGCCGATCGCCAGGTAGGCATCGCGCGAGACCGGCTCGGCGAAGGTGGTGTAGGCGAAGCCGGCCCCGAGGCCGAAGCGCGGCCGCGCCCCCAGCGCCCGCGCCACGATGCCGTGGACCGCCTCGTGCGCCAGCGGCATGATCACACTGAGGAGCGTCAACGCGCGCACGATCCGGCGCGGGCCGAAGCGCGGCCGCACGCGAAACCGAGCGCCGAGCGCGCGAGCCAGCGCCACGAAGAGCGCCAGCCAGAGGGGCGCCGCCGCCAGCGAGATCCACGAGAGGCGCTCCAGCGGAATCCGCTCCCGGCGTGCCAGGTGGTAGCCGGGTGGGCTTGGCGCGCTCACTGCTGCCAGGGGAGCTGCCCGCCGCGTGGCAGGGCGCGCTCCAGCGCGTGGACGTAGTCGTCGAGCGTCGGGTCGGTCGGCGCGATCAACCCCGGCTCACCGTCGCCGGTCACCAGCGCGTCGAGCGCTCCATCGAGCAGCCGGGCGATGATGAAGAAGGGGAGGTTTTGCCAGGAGTGCGGCGAGGCCTCGCCGTAGGCGCCGAGCGCCGTCTGCACGAAGAGGTCGGCGTCTTCGGCCGGCATGCCGGAGCGATAGACCGCGAACGGCAGCAGCGCCAGATCCCAGGCCGGGTCGGAGACCTGTGCCCGGTCCCAATCGACCACGCCGCTGATCTCGCCCTCCTCGACCAGCAGGTTGGCTGGAGTGTAGTCGCCGTGGCAGAGGCAGAGCGAGGCCGTCTCGATCATGTGGCGCGAGAGCCACTCCTGGGCGCTGTCGAAGAGGGGCTTGAGGCTGTCCGGCGCCTGACGGATGCGCTCGTCCCAGTGGCTCCACATCCCCTGAATCTGGCCCAGCACGATCTCGGTCTCCGGCCCCGCCGGGTCGCTCATCCAGGGCACCAGCGCGCGCCAGTCGAGCCCGTGGATGCGCGCCAGCGTGCCGGCGTAGGCGGTGGCGGCGGCCGCGATCTCCCAGCGCGCGTCGCTGCTCTGGATGACGGGGAAGAGGGCGCTGCCGGGGAGCACATCCATCACCAGGTAGTTGGCCAGCTCGTCCGACTCGGTGTAGAGCACCGTGGGGATGGGCAACCCGGTGTCCGCCAGCGCGCTCAGCACGGCGGACTCACCCCCCTCGACCTCGATCTCGCGCTTGACCACGAAGCTCCGCCGGCAGGTCCGGCCGTCGCTGCGCCACTCTACCCGCAGCGCGCGCACGTGCCACAGCTCGCGGCCGTCGAGCGTCTGGTCGTCGAGCACCGTGATCGCCTCGGCATCCGGCGACAGCCGCCGCACGACCGAGTGAACGATGGTCTCCAATGGGTTTCGCACCGCCACGCCTCCTTCCCGGCATCCCGGCGCCAGCCCCTGCATCTCCCGTACCGCGCGTGCGCGCGTGCCTGCCTAGCAGAATAGACACGCTTCGGCTATGCTTAGGGTCAGATGTCCTGTCGGTTGAATCCCAGGGGAGATGAGATGTTCGAGGGCCTGTTCCAGCCAACCCACCTGATCATCATCCTCGTGCTGGTGCTGATCGTCTTCGGCGCGGGGAAGCTCCCGGATGCCGCTGGTGGCTTCGGTCGCGGCATTCGTGAGTTCAAGAAGAGCCTTACCGATGACGACGACGCCGAGGCGACCACCGCCGCGTCGGCGGCTCCCAGCCAGGTGGCTCCCACCACCCCCATCGCCAGCACGAGCACCAGCGCCAGCGCCACTCCAACCTGCGCGACCTGCGGCGCACCGATTCCCAACGGCGCGCACTTCTGCGCCAACTGCGGGAGCAAAGTGGCCGCCTGATGCCGGTCGCTAATGGAGTAGCACCATGAACTTCTTCGGCATGGGGCCGCTGGAGATCCTCGCGATCACGCTCGTGGCCTTCATCATCTTCGGGCCGGAAAAGCTGACCGAGATCATGGGCGGCCTGGGTCGCGCCGTGCGCGAGTTCCGCGCCATGAGCAGCGACCTGACCGGCGAGTTCGAGCGCACCATCAGCGAGGTGAAGGAGACGGCCGGCGAGCTGAAGCAAACCGCGGGCGAGCTGCAGAGCACCACCCGCGACGCGCTGACGGTCGAGGGGCTGAACCCCTTCGACCAGCCGGTCTTCGGCCTGCAGCCGTCCGGCAGCCATACGAACGGCGCCAGTTCCACCGCCGCCGCTCCGGCGGCCCTGCAGCCGACACGCAGCCTGGGCGCCCCGCCGAGCAAGACCGACCCGCTAGCCGACTTCGCCGCCTTCGGCGAGCCGGCCCCGCCCCGGCCCCCCACGATGGCCGAGCCGGCCGTCGCGACGCCGCCCATGCCCGCAGGGGAAGCAGCGGCCGAGGCGGTAGAGACGGCCCCCGAGCCGCAAGCCAGCGCGGGAGCGGAGGGCGAGACCGAACCCGAAACCAGTGCCGCGCCCGAGGCGGAGGAGGCATCGAGCGAGACATCGCCCGAGGCGCAGCCCGAGCGCGAGTCCGTCGCCACCAACCCCAACGGCGCGCTCGACCCCGCCGCCGACGCCGTTTAGCCCTGCTTGACCCTGCTTGAGCGAACCGCCAACCTGAGCGACAATGCCGCCACCGGTCAGGTTGGGCGTTCGCCCCTGCCGAGCGGCGCCCCGGCGGAGTGAGTAGGGAGGGAACCGCGATGAGCCAGACGGCGACCCAGTCGGAGATCGTGCGCCACATCCTGGGCGAGGCCTGGACCTCCGACGACACCTATCGCAACCTCGTCCACCTGTGCGACGACCTGGGCAGCCGCTTCGGCGGCAGCGAGAGCGAGCACCAGGCCGCCGCCTACCTGGCCCAGCGCATGCGCGAGTACGGGCTGCGCAACGTCCACCTGGAGGAGTTCCCGATGTATGGCTGGGAGCGCGGCAGTTGCTTCCTGGCCGTCACCGCCCCGGTCGAGCGCAGCTTCTCCGCCATCGCGATGCCCTACACCGGCAGCGCCCAGATCAACGGCGAGCTGATCGACGTCGGCGAGGGCGAGGCGCCCGATTTCCAGCGGCTGGGCGACGCCGTGCGTGGCAAGGTGGTCCTGACCGACGCCGAGACCAATCGCCCCGGCGAGATGAAGAGCCACCGCACCGACAAGTACCGGCGCGCGGTCGAGGCCGGCGCCACCGCCTGCGTCTTCCTCAACCGCAACCCCGGCATGCTGCACATCACCGGCGCGCTCTACGCCCGCAACCCCGGCGGCAGCCAGGTCAGCGACCACGAAGCGCCGATCCCCGGCATCGGCATCTCCTTCGAAGCGGGCGAGGCGATTCGCCGCCTGCTGGAGAAGGGCCCGGTCTCGGTCCGCATCCGCACCGAGAACCGCGTCTACCCCTCGCACTCGGCCAATGTCGTGGGAGAGATTCCGGGCGGCTCGAAGGCGAACGAGATCATCCTGCTGGGCGGTCACTACGACGGGCACGACGTGGCCCAGGGCGCGGCCGACAACGCGGCCGGCGCGGTGGTCGGGCTGGAAGTCGGGCGGCTGCTGGCCCCCTTCGCCGGGCAACTGGACCGCACCGTGCGCGTCCTCTGCTTTGGCTGCGAGGAGATCGGCCTGCTCGGCTCCTGGCACGACTCCGAGCAGTACGCCGAGGATCACCAGGGGGAGACGCTGCGGCTGGCGATCAATCTGGACGGCGCCGGGCGCGGCCAGGGCGGGCAGGAGCAACTGACCGCCAGCGCCAACCAGCCGCTGGCCGACTACTTCGCCGGGCTGGCCGAGCAGCGCCACCTGTCGCTGCCGACGCGCTCTCAGCTCTCGGCCCACTCCGACAACTTCCCCTACTTCCTGCAGGGCTACCCGGTGATCACCATCGCCAGCCGCGACGCGACCGCCGGCATGATCGGCCGCGGCTACGGCCACACCGAGGCCGACACGGTCGATAAAGTCCACCTGCGCGGGCTGCAATCCTCGGCCGCGGTGGTGGCACAGGTCGTGGTGGCCGTGGCCGACGATCCCGACTTCCCCGGCCAGCGCCGCGGCCAGGACCAGGTGCGCGAGATCCTGCAGCAGGCCGGCAAGTCCGACCTGCTGGAGCAGCACTGGGGCCGCGACAACCGCGCTGAATGAGGTGGACGGCCCTCATCCCGCACGGAGACCCCGCCCCTTCTCCCAATACTGGGAGAAGGGGAGCTCGCTACAGGAACACCGAGATGTTCCCCAACGTCCTCCCCTCTCCCAGCATTGGCTCCGTCCGGAGAGGGGCCGGGGTCTCCGTGCGTGAGGGCCCGTCCGCCATGAAGCTCCTCATCGTCACGCCGCACCTGCCGGCGCCGCCTGATTCGGGGGGCGCGCGGCGCATGTTCGAGCTGATCCGCCACCTGGCGGCGCGGCAGGGGCACGAGGTCGTCACCCTCAGCCTGGCCGGGCCGGACGAGGATGTCGCCCTGAACGAGCGCGAGCTGGGGCGGGTGGTGGCGGTGCGCGTGCCGGCCACCGCCCGCATGCCGCCTTCGGCCGCCAAGCGCCGCACGCAGTTGCGCTCGCTGGTCTCGCGCCGCTCCTTCCACCACTACTTCTACCGCCGGCCCGCGCTGCAGCGCCGCCTGAGCCAGTTGCTGGCCGCCGAGCGCTTCGACCTGGTCCAGTTTGAGTACTCGGCCATGGGCGGCTACGCCGCGCCGGGCGTTCCGACGGTGCTCGACGTGGTCGATATCGAGCACGATGTCCTTGGCCAGCAAGCGCGCGAGGGCTCGGCGGCGCGGCGCCTCTTCAACGCCATCGAGGCGCGCAAGTTCGCCGCGGAGGAGCGCGCCGCCTGGCACGCCGCCACGCTCTGCCTCGCCACTTCCGAGCCCGATGCCCGGCGCGTCGCCGCCGCCACCGGCGGCCGGGTCGAGGTCATCCCCAACGGTGTCGACACCGGCTACTTTCAGCGCCGGCCGCTCGCTGGCACCGACCCGCGCGACCTCCTCTTCGTCGGCGCGCTGCGCTACCGGCCCAACGCCGAGGCGGTCCTCTTCTTTGTCGAGCAGGTCATGCCGCTGCTGCGCCGTGCGATCCCCGGCGTCTCGCTCACCGTCGTCGGCGTCGATCCCCCGCCGCAGATCACCGCGCTCGACCGGGGCGCGCAGGGCGATGTCCACATCGCCGGCGCGGTGCCCGACGTGCGCCCCTACCTCGCGGCAGGGGGCACGGTGGTCGTGCCGCTGCACGTCGGCGGCGGCACGCGGCTGAAGATCCTGGAAGCCTTCGCGGCGGGCCGCCCGGTGATCTCGACCCGGCTGGGCGCGGCGGGGCTGACGGTGCGCGACGGCGAGCAGTTGCTGTTCGCCGAGGAGCCGGCCGCGTTCGTCGCCGCGCTGCAACACCTCATCGACGAACCGGCGCTGCGCGAACGGCTGGCGGAGAGCGGCCACGCGCTGGTGCGCGCCCACTACGAGTGGTCCGCGATCGCGCGCCGCCTGGCGGATTGCTACACCGAGCTGCCGGTCCCGGCGCGGCAACCCATGCGCTAGGTGATAAGCTTAAGCCCCACATTGAGGAGGGACGCCGCCAGCCCAATGCATGGCTATGCATCGCGGCCGGGACAACGCAGAAAGAGCCAGCATGACGCTCAGGGAAGATGGGGAGAACGCTCGCCAGCCCACGGCGACGAATGGGGACCACGAGGAGGCCGGACAGGGAACGGCGCTGCCGCTCGATCCGAGTCTCCCCGAGGCTGATCTGCGCTGGGTCGTCGACGCGCTGGCGGCGCGGCGCGACGAGGTGCTGCGCCGCTGGACGGACGCGGTCGCCGAGCAGGCGTTCCACTCCGGGCGGCGCACCCGCGCGGTGGCCGACGACATCCCGCGCCTCTACGACACCCTGCTCGCCTACCTGCGGCGCGGCGCGCCGCCCTGGCGCGACCCCGGAGCCCCCTTCGAGGACGAGGCCGTGCTGGCGGCGGCTCGCTCGCACGCGCAGGCGCGGGCCGACCAGGGGCTGGAACCGGGCGAGATCGTCACCGAGTTCCGGCTGCTGCGGCGTGAGATCTGGCGGGCGCTGCGCGGGCAGCTGAACCCGGCCGCTCCCCACCCCGACGTGATCAGCACCGAGTTTCTGGTGAACGACGCGCTCGACGGCGCGATCGCCGTCGGTTTGGCCGCGCTGGGGGCCAAGATCGAGGAGATGCGCGAGGATTTCCTGGTGACGACCATCCATGAGGTGCGCCAGCCGATCACCGCCATCCGGGGCACGGCCCAGTTCGCCGGGCGCCTGCTGGCGCGGCCTCAGATCGACACCGAGCAGGTGACCGAGCTGCTCGAGCAGATCGTGCGCCACGCCGACCGTATGACCGGGCTGCTCGACGTGCTGGCCGACGCCTCGCGCGCCGCCCTCGGCCACCTCGAACTGAGCCGGGAGCGCGTCGATCTGCGCGACTTAGTCCAGGACAGCATCGCCACGCTGACGCCGGCCGACGCCCGGCGGGTCCAGGTGCGGCTGCTGAGCGGGGATGATCCCGCCGGCGAGTGGGACCGCCCGCGCCTGCGCCAGGTCGTGACCAACCTGCTGACCAACGCGGCCAAGTACTCGGCGCCCGACCAGCCGATCGAGGTGAGCATCAGCGCCGCTGAGCGCGAGCTGCGCCTCAGCGTGCGCGACCACGGCATCGGCCTGGCACCGGACGATCTCACGGAGGTCTTCCGGCGCTACTTCCGCAGCCGGGTCGCCGTGGCCGATGGGATCGAGGGGTTAGGTCTTGGCCTCTATCTCTCGCGCCAGATCATCGACGCCCACGGCGGCCACATCTGGGCCGAGTCGGACGGGCCCGGCGCCGGCACGACCTTCAGCTTCGCCCTGCCCCGTGAAACCCCTGAGCCCAGTGGCGAGTCCGAGCGGGATTGAGACCGGACGAAGCCGTCACCGTAGCTGGAAGCGTGGCAGACGAAGGTGACGCCACCCGCGCCATCCGGCACCAGGAAGCCGACCGCCGGCTGATCGCCTGCCTGGGACGTCACGCTGGCGCCGCCGATGTGTCCCCGCGGGCTGGCCGTACGCTCTGGCCCGCGTTTTGCGGCGCGCCGGAAGCGGGGGGCGAGGACGTCCTCACCCCACAGGGCGCCCTCTCCTCCACACCCCCGACGACGGGCCTGAAACCCGCGCTCGGATGGTGCGCCCGGACCCGCCCCGCCACCCGATGACGCGCGAAGAGGTGCTGAAGCTGTGACCGAGTGGGACATCGTGCCGGAGGTGCGCACGATCGCGGTGCTGCGCGCCAACGGCATCGGCGACTACCTCTTCGCCATACCCGCGCTGGAGGCGCTGCGGGCCGCCTATCCTTCAGCCCAGATCACGCTGCTCGGCGCGCCCTGGCACCAGGCATTCCTCACCGGCCGGCCGGGACCGGTCGATCGCGTCCTGGTCGTGCCTCCCTGCCACGGCGTGCGCGACACCGGCCCGGATGACCCCCACAGCGACGCGCCCGAGCTGCAGCCGTTCTTCACCGCCATGCGCGCCGAGGGCTTCGACCTGGCGCTCCAGCTCCACGGCGGCGGCGGCAACTCCAACCCCTTCGTGCGCCGGCTCGGCGCGCCTGTCACCGCCGGCTTCCGCGCACCGGGCGCGCCGCCGCTCGACCGCTGGACGCCCTACGACTACTGGCAGCGCGAGGTGCTGCGCCTGCTCGAAGGCGTGGCGCTGGTCGGGGCACGCCCGGTCGCGCTCGACCCCCGGCTCGAACTGCTCCCCGAAGATCGCGCCGAGGCGGCGCGGCTGCTCGACCACGGCGCCGGGCCGCTAGTGGCGCTCCACCCCGGCAGCGGCGACGCGCGGCGACGCTGGCCGGCGGCGGGTTTTACCGCGGCGGGCAAGGCGCTGGCGCGGCGCGGCGCCCGGGTGGTGGTGACGGGGAGCGCGGACGAGCGGGAGCTGGCCGCGGCGGTCGCCGCGGGCATAGCCGGCGCGCGCTCGCTGGCCGGCGCCCTCTCGCTCGGCGGCCTGGCCGGGCTATTCGCCCGCTGCGATGTCGTCGTCGCCAACGACACCGGCCCGCTCCACCTGGCGCGCGCGGTCGGCGCGGCCACGGTCGGCCTCTACTGGTGCGGCAACGTGGTCAACGCCGGGCCGATGACGCAGGCGCGGCAGCGCACGCTGCTCTCCTGGATCACCACCTGCCCCGCCTGTGGGCACAAGGAGGGCGAGGGCGAGCCCTGCGCCTGCCCCGTCTCCTTCGTGGCCCAGATCGCACCCGAGGCCGTCATCGAGGCGTGCCTGAGTTTGCTGGGTGAGGGTGACACGGCAAAGGCGCAAAGGAACCTGGGTGGCGAACGAGTGGCAACGCAATAGGACCACGAGGGCAGACATAGGGGCTGCCCCGACCGCATATGCGACATTCGTATTTCCTGTAGGGGCAGGCCCCCGTGCCTGCCCTGCTTCCCCCGCGCACTGCCTTTCCGGTAGGGCCCGTTCCCACCACCTACAACCCGTGGCGGCGCAGGAAGCCGTGGACCGCGTCGTTCCAGCCGATGGGGTTCTCGCGCGCCGCGCCGTGGTGGGTGTTCGGCAGGATAACGAAGTCGGAGACGCCGAACTGCTGGTGCCACTCGTGCGCCAGCTCGATCGTCTTCTGCGGCTCGTTGCCGCCCACGATCACCAGCGCCGGCACCGGCAATTGCCGCAGTTCCGGATAGCGCGGGCGCAGATCCCAGCGCAGCAGCACCTCCAGCGCCTGAATCGCCGCCTCGGGCGAAGTGCCCAGGCCGCCGCCGAGCGTGCCCAGGAAGCGCCCGGCCGGCGTCTCGGCGAAGCCCGGCACGGCGGTCGGCGGCCCAGCCGCTTCCCAGGCATAGGAGCGCGGCTGGAGCACGATCGGCCGCTCGCCGCGGCGCACCGCCTCGATCTGCTCCTCCAGCCACGTCACCGCCAGCGGCCAGAGCCAGGGCGTGGTGTGGCCCACGATCAGCGCCAGCGCGCGCTCGGGATAGTCGAGCCCGAACTGGCAGGCGACCGCCCCGCCGAGCGAGGCGCCGCCGACGATGGCCCGCTCGATGCCGAGGGCATCCAGCAGCCCGCGCAGGTCGCGCGCCAGATCGGCCGCCGTCCACTCGCCGGGCGGGCTGCCGGAGCGCCCGGTGCCGCGGCGGTCGTAGGTGATCACGCGGTAGAACTGGGCGAAGTAGGGGAGCTGAAACGGCATCCAGGCGCTGTGGTGGTGCGCCTGGAGGATGAGCGGTGTCCCCTCCCCGACTGATTCGTAGTAGAGCCGGACCTCGCCGGCGTCCGCGTAGGGCATGGCGCGTCTCCTCTCGTCGCGCGCAGTGTGCCCGGTGGCGCGACGGTTGGGAAGCGGCCCGCCGCGTGCTAGAGTAGCTTGGCTGGGGGAGCGCGGGCGCGCTGAGAGGGTGGCAGGGCCACCGACCCTTGGAACCTGAACCGGGTCATGCCGGCGGAGGGAAGCACCGCCAACAGCCAGAGGACGGCCCGCGCTCCCGCCCGGCGCGGGCTTTCGTCATTGTTGGAGGGTAGCGGTGAACCAGGACGTCCGCGAGCACGAGCTCCCCGAGGTCGGCAAGATCTCGCCCGAGATCTTTCACGAGATCATCAAGCCCCGGCTCGGCGCCGGCAACCCCAACGTGCTGGTCGGCCCACAACACGGCGTCGACGTCGGCATCGTCGACCTCGGCGGCGGGCAGGTGATGGCGCTCAGCACCGACCCCTTCTTCGTAGTGCCCGAGTACGGCTGGCAGCGCGCCGGCTGGTTCGCGGTCAACATCCTGGCCTCCGACGCCGCCACCTCCGGGCTGCGGCCGGTCTACCTCACCGTCGACCTCAACCTGCCGCGCGCCATCACGCGCGCGCAACTAGCCGAGCTGTGGCAGGCGGTCGACCGGAGCTGCCGCGAACTGGGCATCGCCATCGTGACCGGCCACACCGCGCGCTACGACGGCTGCAACTACCCCATGGTCGGCGGCGCCACCATCATCAGCCTGGGAGCGCGCGACGCCTACGTCACTCCGGCCATGGCCCAGGTGGGCGACGCGGTCATCGTGACCAAGGGAGCGGCGATCGAGGCGACCGGCCTCTTCGGCGTCACCTTCCCCCAGCGCATCAGCCAGGCGCTCGGGGCCGACGTGGCGCGCGCGGCGGAGGCGCTCTTCTATCAGATGACGGTGGTCAAGGACGCCATGACCGCGGTCGAGGTGGGCGTGCGCGAGCGCGGCGTGACCGCCATGCACGATGCCACCGAGTGCGGTGTCTGGGGCGGGCTCTACGAGATCGCCGAGGCCTCGGGCGTGGGGATGGTGATCGATCAGGCGGCGGTGCCGGTGTCCCACGCGGCGCGCGCCATCTGCGACTTCTTCGCCATGGACCCCTACAGCGCCATCAGCGAGGGGACGCTGCTGCTGACCTGCCGGCCCCAGGCGGCCCAGGCCGTGCTCGCTCGCCTGGACGGCGCCGGGATCACGGCCAGCCGGGTGGGAGAGGTCGTGCCGGCCGCGCGGGGCGTGCGGCTGGTGGACAACGGCCAGGAGCGCCCGCTGGCGCACCCGCGCGTCGACCCCTTCTGGGAAGCCTACGCCAAGGCGCTCTCCGAGGGCGCCGGTTAGCGGGCGATGGCGTACTCGTAGTAGATCAGCGCCGCATCCTGGCCGATGCGCTGAAAGCCGGCCTTCGCCAGCACGCGCTGCGAGGCGAGGTTGTCGGGGGTCGTGTCGGCCAGCACCCGGCGCACCCCCGGCTGGGCGGCGGCGAAGGCCAGCATGGCGCCCAACGCCTCGGTCGTCAGGCCCTGGTTGCGCGCCTCGGGGGCGATGCCGTAGCCGATCGAGAGCGTGCCCGCTTCGTCGGGCGGGCCGAAGAAGCCGATGCCGCCGACGGCCAGGCCGGAGGCGCGCAGCACGATCCGGCGCGGGCCGAAGATCACGGCGCGCTCGTCCGGCGGCGCCGGGCCACCCCGCAGCAGCATAGCGGCGATCTCGCGGTCGCCCTCGGTCGGGTAGCCCGGCGACCAGGCGCGCCCCACGCGGCTGTCGTTGAGGACGGCGTGCGCTTCCTCCAGGGTGAAGGGCGGCAGCAGCAGGCGCGCGGTCTCCAGGGGCGGAACGGCTGTCACGGGGTCTCCTTACGGTCGTTGCAGGGCGCCGGGGTGCCTGCCGACGACGTTGGGTGCCACTCCACGGTCGTGCCTCACGTCCCTGCGTCCCCGGAAGGCAGCCCTCCGTCGGGCGATGCCAGTTCATAGACGACCGCGGCCCAGGGGGCGAGGGGGAGCGTGGCGAGCGGGCCCGCCTCGAAGTCGTCGGGGCCGGAGGCGCCGGGGCCGGCGAAGCGCGCCTCGGCGGCGTCGAGCCGCTTGACCCAGCGCCCAACTGGCAGCTCCAGCAACAGCACATGCGGCTCGCCGCTGAGATTCAGCGCCACCAGGGCGTGGCTGGGGCCGTCCCAGCGGTGGAGCGCCAGCAGCTTCTCCGGCGCGCGGCTGACGACCTCCAGGTCCTCTTTGCTCAGCCTCGCCAGCGCCGGCAGCGCGCCTCGCAATCCAAGGAGCGCTTGGTAGAGGCGAAAGAGCGCGGCGTGCTCCCCCTCGGCGTGCAGGTCGAGCTGCAGCTTGGAGCGCTCGTAGGTCGCTTCGGCCTGCGGGTCGGGCGGCTCGGGCTGCCCGGCGAAGTGGGCGAACTCGGCGATGCGTCCCCGGCGCACCGCCTCGACCAGACGCTGATCGCCGTGGCTGGTGAAGTAGAGGAATGGATGCGGCTCGCCGTACTCCTCGCCCATGAAGAGCAGCGGCAGGAAGGGCGAGAGCAGGTACGCGCAGGCGGCGAGCTTGCGCTGGGGCAGCGGGACGAGCTGCCCCAGCCGCTCGCCGTGGGCGCGATTGCCCACCTGGTCGTGGTTCTGGATGAAGACCACGAACTGATCGGCCGCGGTCTGCTCCGGTGGGGCGCCGAAGTGCCGCCGGCGGCGTGGGGCGTACTGGCCGGTGTAGACGATGGCCTGGCGCATGGCGCGCGCCAGATCGCCGAAGGAGTCATAGTCGGTAAAGTAGGGGCTCTGAGCGCCGATCAGCTCCACCTCCAGCGCGTGGTGGAAGTCGTCGGCCCACTGGGCGTCGAAGCCGAGTCCACCCAGCGGCGGCTCATGGATCACGCGCGGGTCGTTGAGGTCGCTCTCGGCGATCAGTACCACGCCGCGCCCCAGCTCGGCGGCCCGCTGGCGCACCATCCCGGTCAACTGTCGCAGGAAGGGGACGGCCGACTGATCGACGATGGCGTGGATGGCATCCAGGCGGAAGCCGTCGAGGTGGAGCGCCTCCAGCCAGTAGAGCGCGTTCTCGATGAAGTAGTTGCGGACGCCATCGCTCTCCGGGCCGTCGACGTTGACCGCCGCGCCCCAGGGCGTCTGGTAGCGCTCGGTGAAGTAATTCCCGAACTGTGACAGGTAGTTCCCCTCCGGGCCGAGGTGGTTGTAGACCACGTCGAGGATGACCGCCAGCCCGGCGCGGTGGCAGGCGTCGACCAGGCGCGCCAGCCCGGCCGGACCGCCGTAGCTCTGCTGCGCGGCGTAGGGGTAGACGCCGTCGTAGCCCCAGTTGCGCGCGCCGGGGAACTGCGCCACCGGCATCAGCTCGATGGCGTTGACCCCGAGTTGCCGCAGGTAGCCCAGGCGCGGGATGATGGCCTCGAAGGTGCCCTCCGGGGTGAAGGTGCCGACGTGCAGCTCGTAGAGCGCGAGCCGCGCGCGCGCGGGCGGCGACCAGCCCTGGTCGCTCCAAGTGAAGGCGGCGGGATCGACGACCTCGGAGGGACCGTGGACGCCCTCGGGCTGGCTACGCGAGGCCGGGTCGGGAAGCTCGCGCTGGCCGTCGAGGCGGTACTTGTAGCGCGCGCCCGGCCCGACACCCTCGACCAGCGCCTCCCAGTAGCCGCGCTCGCGCGCCTCCAGCAGAACCAGCCGGCTCTCCGGCGCCTGGAGCGCCACGGCCACCGCGCGCGCCTTGGGCGCCCAGACGCGAAAGCGGCAGCGTCCCTCGCCCTGATAGAGCGCCCCGACCGGTATGCCGACCCCACGATCCATCGAACCTCCCGTCTACGTCTGCCCATCGACAACGCCTTGACGTGGGCCCAGACGGATCCCTCGACTACGCTCGGGATGACAGGGAGAGGGATGCGGCCTTTCGGACGTGGCAAGTCCTTGTCGTCAGCCCCCTGATAAACCTGTCATCCCGAGCGCAGTCGAGGGATCCGTCCTCAACCGGCGCCCACACTGCTCGTGCGCCACCGCGCCGCACCCGATGATCGCACGCCGCTCGCCAGCAGGCGCCCGAGGTGGGATAATGCGCAAAGATCCGATGCAGCGAACGGGGGAGCCATGAGCCGCCGGCGCGGGAACGCGCACAAACATGCCGCGCGGCAGCCGGCGCGGCAGCAACGGGCGAGCGAGGCAACCGACGACGACGCGATCGCCGAGTGGGGCGAGTGGCTCGACCACCAGTACGACCCCGGCTACTACACCGGCGGGCGCATCCCGCCCTTCCTGCGCAACCGGGGCGGCTCGTCCCTCTACGGCTACCTGCTGCTGTTCTTCGGCGGCCTCGGCCTCCTCTTCGGCATCGCCGGCCTGACCGGCGGCCAGCCGGCCAGCGGCCTGATCATCGTCATCGTCATCAGCGCGGCGCTGGCCGCCGCCGGCTGGCGGCTGAGTCGGGGGCGCGGACGGTAGGTGGCGGAGCGGCCGCCTACCCCGAGGACCGGCGCCGACGTTGGGACGCGCGGTGTATATGGGGCTTGACGAATTGGTTCGGCCCGCGCGCCGGAGTCGCGCGGCGCGGTCCGGCTTGAAACCACCGCGCTTGGGCGTGTGGATGCTGGATCAAGACGGGCTCGATCAAAACGTCTCAGGCGTCCCGGTATCGGTCCCGGACTTCAGGACGTTCCTGAAAGCCGGCAGACTTGTAGGTGGCGACGGCGCCGACATTGGCGCTCGGGGTGCAGACGATGGCGCTCGACGAGCCCAGCTCTCGCAGTGCGGCCGCCGCGGCGACCGTGATCGCCTTGCCGAATCCATGACCGCGATGTTCCCGGTGCACGCCCATCGGCTCGAGCAAACCGGGCTTCCCCGGACCCGCCGACCACACCGTCACCGCCGCCACCGCGTTGCCCTGCCCATCGTACGCGACCAGACAGCGGGCTTCGGCGTACGGCAATCCGGCCGCCATCGCCTGCCAGCGCTCGTCGGTGAACGTCGACCGGTCGAACGCTGCCCGCTGCACGGCGGTCCGCACGTGCGCCCGCTCCGGCCCGATCACCTCGATCCGCACGCCTGGGTCCGGCACTGGCTCCGTAAGGTCGCGGCGCAGCGGCGTCCACGGCTCGTCGGTGTTCCAGCCGTCCTCGAACAGCAGCTCATGGAGTCGTACGCCCATTGGCGCTTCGACGTTCACCTTTCCCGCTGGCAATACGCCGCGCTCCGGCTCGCTCACGTCGTCCACCAGCTGATGCGCTAGCTCCTCGTCCCGCTGCGCGCCCGGCGCGATCGCCAGCCGCAGCAGCGTGGGCCCGTCCAGCAGCCCGACGGCGAGAATCTGTCCGTCCCGCCTCCAGGTCCGGACCGCCGTGGCCGTCGCCTCCGCACCGAAGCGCCAGAACCAGCCCAGGTCCCCCGGGTGCAGTTGTACCGGCGACCCGTCGTGCTGCCACTCCCGCAGCACGCCCACAGCCTCGCGCAGCCCGTCGACTCCCAGCTTGCCCAACACAATCGCCATACCCCTATAGTACGACAGTGCGCCGAGCAGAGCCCAAAACGACGTGATCAACACACCCTGGGGATGAAGCACGCTAGAAGCAGGCTGAGGTTCATCCACGCTATCATCCGGCTGTCAGCCAGCTTCGTCTATGAGCGCGCCAGTTCAACCCGCACGGAGCCGCGCGACGCTCGCGCAGCGGTCCGAGTTGATCGCCCGCGTGCGTCAGCCCCGTCTCTCCGGCAGCACCGCCTTGGGCACCTTGCAGACCATGGTGTAGGCGGGGTCGAAGACGTTGCCCAGGTCGTAGGCGACGGTCTGTCCGAGGAGCGTGCTGGCGGCGCGGGCGTCGAGGCCATAGTCGGCGGCCAGCCAGCGCATGATCTCGGTGGTGGCGTGCTGCAGCGCCTGGTCCAGCGGGCGCGCGTTGCCGGCGGCGAAGATGAAGTCGTCGTTCTCGCCGCGCGGCCAGTGGATCTCCCAGCCTTTGCGCAGCTCGACCGTGAACTCGATGTCGCAGGAGATCTCCACTCCGGTGCCGACGATCTCGCCGTCGCCCTGCACCGCGTGGCCGTCGCCGACGTGGAGTAGCGCGCCCGGCACGAAGACCGGCAGGTAGATCGTCATGCCGGGGCGGAAGCCGCGGTAGTCCATGTTGCCGCCCCAGTCCCCCGAGGTGCTGGTCGAGACCGCCTGGCCCTGCGAGGGCGCGACCCCGAAGCAGCCGAGCATCGGCGCCAGCGGCAGCGTCAGCCGGCCCAGCGGCGAGTCCGTCTCGACGCTGGTCGTGCCCGCCTGCCGGTCGATGGCCCACTGGAGGAGGCTGCTCTCGGGCAGCTCGCGCACGAACCGCGGGTCGACCACGTTCTCGGCCACCACGCTGGCGCTGATGCCCTGGTCGCGGTTGGGCCAGAGGCGCTGGATGCGCAGCACCAGCCCGTCGCCCGGCTCGGCGCCCTCGACATAGAACGGCCCGGTCTGCGGGTTGCCGGGCGTGGTCACGCGCTGCCCGCTGGCGTCGGCGCCGGCGGCGTCGACGGTGGTCGTCACGACCGTGTCGCCGGGTGCGATGCGCAGCACCGGCTCATGGGTGCCGAGCGTGTTGTAGTAGTGCGTGGGCTGGAAGTGATGCGTCGCCATTGGGACTCCTGACTGTTACTTGATCGCCAGCGCGTTGGCGGGGGTGGCCACGCCGCCGAGCTTGTTCAGCGGCTCCGAAGTCAACAGGAACTCGTAGACGCCGTCGCGGGCGCAGTCGGCGGCCAGCTCCTCCAGGTTGAACATCTCGCCGATCGGCATGCCCCAGAGCGGCAGGAGCGTGGGGTGGAGCGCGGGCAGCCCCGGCGTCGGCGGCCAGGCCTCGAAGGAGGGGGCGTCGCCGCCCACCGCGGCGAAGTGGTTGTCCCAGAGGAAGCGCAGCGTCTCGTGCCCCTGGGCCACCCCGGCGAAGGTGTGCGGCCCCTTGGCCAGCGCGGCGCGCGCCTCGGCGGTCAGCGACTCGTACCAGGCGGTGAAGCCGGTGCGCACCAGCAGGATGTCGCCGGTCTGGAACTGGACACCCTGCGCGCCGGCCGCGGCCAGCAGCCCGGCCATCGTGATGGCCTCGTGCTGGCCGGGTGAGTAGTCGATGCCGTTGGCCTCGGCCCAGCGGCGATAGTCGATCAGCACGCCGCGCCCGGCGATGCCGCGCGCGGCCCAGACGGAGATGCTGTTGCGCGTGCCCGGCCGCCCGGTGATCTCCGCCGGCTGCACGCCCATGAAGAAGCACTGGTGCTCGGCATTGCCGTAGTGGGTGAAGCCGTCCCAGTGGCTGGAGGACTGGGGGTTGAGCGCGGTGTAGAAATCATCGTTGACGAAGGGGCGCTTGTTGAGCACGGCGTGCTCGGTGCGCTGGCGGAAGAAGAGCGGCGGCTCGGGCAGCTCCATCGACCAGTTGAGGCCGAAGCGCTTGCCGCTACGGGCCAGCCGCGCCGCCCGCGCCACGCGCTCGGGCGTTAGCAGGTTGAGCATGCCCAGCTCGTCGCGCTCGCCCCAGAGTCCCCAGGCGCAGAGCGGCGGGTTGCCGGCGGTCACCGGCAGCTCAGCGTAGGTCGGCAATCGGCTTGGCTCGCGCCGGGTCTGCTCCTGCTCCTGCTCCTCCACCACCGCTCCCTGCTCCTCTCCCGCTCTCACGTGAGGCGTGCCCGTCACCATCCTGGGGATTGTCGGCGCCGGGAGCGGAGCCGTCAACGCGGGCCGGGCTAACTCTCCACTAGCTCTCCAGGGGCAGGCCGATGGCGCGCAGGCGCGCGCGCAGGAACTCGCGCTGGTCGTGCTCGGATTTGAGGCGCACC
The DNA here is from genome assembly GCA_035693105.1 of Thermomicrobiaceae bacterium. Lineage (GTDB taxonomy): Bacteria > Chloroflexota > Chloroflexia > Thermomicrobiales > Thermomicrobiaceae > DASSHC01. Next base: position 22,389 of record DASSHC010000080.1, read on the forward strand.
CAGTTGTCGAGGATGGCCTGCACGCGCGCCAGGTCGTCCGGCGGCAGCGACTGGCGCCGGACATCGACCGCGTCGCGGATCGCCTGCTGCTGAAACGGGGTCAGGCGGGCCAGCTTGCGCAGCAGGTTGTCGCGCTCGAAGCCCCAATACTGCTCCGGACCCTCGGCGGCCGGCGAGGTGTCGAGCGGCAGGCGCACCTCGTCGACCAGCGGCAGCGGCACGCGCTCGGGTAGGGACCAGAGGGAATGGGCCAGGAACGCCGCTTCTTCGAGCGTGAAGCGCGCGTTCCGGTCGATCTCCGCGTCGGGTCGGTCCTCCATCGGCATCCTCCTTGTGGCGGTTGCTGCGGTGATCGCCCGACCGCCAGCGATCTCGCGCAGCCGCCCCGCAGAAAGCGCACCGGGCAGGCCGGGCAGGCCGGAGACGGATTTGCCTCGCGGCGGCCGGACAGGTTATCATGGTGCCGGACGGTCATCGTCCCGCTGCCGATGTAGCTCAGCTGGCAGAGCAGCTGTTTCGTAAACAGCAGGTCGTCGGTTCGAATCCGACCATCGGCTCCCCCAAAATCGTTGATTTGAGATGGAGATTGAAACGGCCCGGCAAAAGCGCCGGGCCATCTTCGTGCCGCTTGACACCGACGTTGGACCAGCCGGTAACCGACAGTAGTTGTCGGTGGCTGGTGAACTAGACGTGCGGGCGGTGCTCCGGCAGCCGCCTGTACGGCAGCCCCGGCGGCGGCAGCGGCGTCAGCTGCAGGTTGGCGTCTTGATCGGTCCAGACAAAGCGTCGTGGCGGCTGACAGGTGCACGAGCCGGGTTTGATTGAGGACAACACCCGTGATTGAAGGAGCGGGAGCAGCACACGTCGAGCACTCAGCATTCGCATCATCGTTGCCTCTCGACGTCTTCCCCGGTGTGACCAACGCTCACACCGGCGTCTTGGGCGTGCGCGACGCGCAAATCTCGGGCCACCCCGCTTCACGGTGGATGTGCACGGTTCGCTTAACGCCGCGCGCTCCCAGGCGATCCGATCGGCAACCAGCCGCAGAGCCCTGGCCGTCTCGGCGTCGAGCGGAGACGCGGAGCGAGCAGCGCTCAGGCGGGTGGACCGATCAGCTCCTCGACGGTGCCGGTGAGCCGGCTGAGGGAGACCGGCAACAGGAGCGTCCGATCGCAGGCGTACTGCGCCGGCCGCGCCGCGATGGCTTCGAGCAAGCGGGGATCGGTCGAGACGACCAGGACCGGCGGGAGCGGGTGGGGTTGGAGCGCCCGCAAGCAGGCCAGCCCATGCCGCTCGCCAAACTGCACCTCGACCACGACGAGGTGGTGTGGGCACTCCGCCAGCCGGGCGACATCGGCCCCGCTTGGGGAAAAGGTGACGACCGCGTAGCCGTAGCTGCTGAGGGCCGCGTCGAGCCAGGCGCTGTGGGGCTGCTCCGAGACGAGGACGATTTGCTGGCTATGCTGGCACGATCCACCATGCTCAGGCACTCGTCGCTCGCTCCCCCCTGTGTCGCCGTGCCGGTGGCCTATCCAATTGTCGGCACACCATTGGCCCGGGAGCCTGAGCGATTGGTCCTTGTCCACGCACGTCGTTCGTCCGGCCGCGTTGGCAGCGGCAGCGGCAGCAGCGCAACGCCTCAACTGGTTTGCCGAGGTGCCCGTGCGAGACTCTGACCTGTAAACCGAGCCCCGCTCCGCCACGATGCATCGTTCGAACGCCTCGCGTCGCCTTTGGCGCGGCCGGATCAGCCGGCACGAACGACCACGTTTGCCGTAGCTGACAGTCAAGCTCGCGGCACAAGCCACTCGCATCGTACGCAATTGACAAGATCGCCGGCACGACTTAATCTAGCGGCATCCGATGTACGGCATCCGCTTGAGAATCCGCCAAGGAAGCGCGCCCGGACAAGACGCGGCGGGGTCACGCCGCGCGGGTTGGTCGTACGCGGTCGCCACCGGTTTCGGGAGGAGGGATTTCCGGTGCATGCCGCGCTGCCATCCCGCTCAGATGCCCCCTAGCGCGGGCAGACCCGTCGCTGGTCGGCGGCACAACGCGCCTTGGCTGGCCCGTGCCGAGTCGGATGAATCGTGCTCGTTGGTTTCGATATCTGTAAGAAGAGCAATATCGTGCTGCGGACAATCGCATTGCGGCGCGTGGGCCGCCTGGTCGTCGTCGCGCTGGCAATCGCGCTCGCCTTTATCGCCGGCGCCGCCTATCAGACGTTCGGCGCCCCGTCAGGCACCACCCTCTACGCCTGCCTCAGCGGCGGCGGCAACTGCGCTGGCCCCGGCGGCGTCTAGCCGCTCGATCCTCCCGTCCAGCCCCTCCAACCTTCCTGGAGGGAGCTGGACAGCCTCCGCGCTCAACGTGCTCCAGCGGCGCGCCGAGTCAGGGCCGCCAGCAACTCACCGACCCCCATCGCACCGTCCGACCAATCTGCGACAAAGTGATCGCACGCAGCTTGCGCATAATGTGCGCGCGGCGCAAGTCTTGGCATGCTTCTCGCGGGCGCTGTGTCGATACATCCAGCGGAGACGAAGTGAGATCGGCTCCAGCCAATTTGGCGCGTGAATGGCAACAGGCGCCCCGTACGCGGACTTCGGAAGGGAGATGACCGGCCGCTGTCACGCTCTGTCCATCCACGCAGAGTCTACCCACCATACACGATCGTTCGCGGGCGCGCCGGGTTGGCCGCGAACCTGCGACGATCTCGGACGGCGCGCTGAGCGGCGCGGCCGTTGGAAGGAGCGGGTTGTATGGCGACAGCACGGATGGGGGTCAAAACCGGCTGGCGAGCGACCGTCTGGGGGGAACTGCTCGCCGAATTCCTCGGCACGTTCGTCCTGATCGCGCTCGGCGACGGCGTAGTCGCCATGGCGGTGGCGGCGCTCCCTTCTTCGGGCCGCGCAGCCAATGCCACGACCATCTTCCTGGCCTCCGGCGACTGGCTCTTGATCGCCTGGGGCTGGGCCTTCGCCGTCGTCTTCGGCGTCTACGTCGCCGGCGGCGTCAGCGGCGCGCACATCAATCCGGCGGTGACGCTGGCGTTGGCCGTCCGGCGCGGCTTTCCCTGGGCCAAGGTCATCCCCTACTGGATCGCGCAGATCCTCGGCGCCTTCGTCGGCGCCGCGTTGGTCTTCCTCGACTACCATCAGGCGATCGACGCCTTCGAGAAGGCTGCCAACATCGTGCGCGACGGCGCGGGCGGCAACACCACCTTCAGCATCTTCGCCACCTTCCCCGCGCCCTACTACAACGGCGGACTGATCGGCCCGCTGATCGACCAAATCATCGGCACCGCACTGCTGGTGCTCTTGATCTTCGCGGTCGTCGACACCCTCAACCAGGCGCCCGGCGTAAACCTGGCGGCCTTCATCATCGGCCTGATCGTGGCCGCCATCGGCATCTCCTTCGGTGCCAACGCCGGCTACGCGATCAACCCGGCGCGCGACTTCGGCCCGCGCGTCTTCGCCTTCATCGCCGGCTGGGGCAAGAACGCCTTCCCCGGCGTCAGCAGCTACTGGTGGGTGCCGATCGTCGGCCCGCTCATCGGCGGCGTCATCGGCGCCTTCATCTACGACCTCTTCATCCACGATGTGCTGATCGCCCGCGGCGCCGCGCCCACCCCCGGCGAGGTCGAGCACGGCCGCACCGTCGAGGAGACCGGGGTTCCGGTCGATGTCGATCTCGAGTCGCGCGGCCGAACCGTGCGCGAGGATCGGGAGTAGGGATAAACACCAGCATCCCGCGACCGGCGCGCGGCTTCCCCCTCGGGGGTAGCAAGGAGGACGCTCGTGAAGAAGCTGATCAACCGACCCGAGAACGTGGTGCGCGAGGCGCTGGAAGGGATGGCGCTGGCGCACCCCGACCTCTTGCGCGTCGATCCCCAGCTACAACTGATCGTGCGCCAGGACGCGCCGGTCGCGGGCAAGGTCGGGCTCGTCTCCGGCGGCGGCAGCGGCCACGAGCCGATGCACGGCGGCTTCGTCGGCCTGGGCATGCTCGATGCCGCCTGCCCCGGCGCCGTCTTCACCTCGCCGGTGCCCGACCAGATGCTGGCCGCGGCCAAGGCGGTCGACGGCGGCTCTGGGGTGCTCTACATCGTCAAGAATTACACCGGCGATGTGATGAACTTCGAACTGGCGGCCGAGCTGGCTCAGGCCGAGGGCATCGACACCCGCAGCGTCGTGATCGACGACGACGTCGCCGTCGAGAACAGCACCTTCACCGCCGGGCGCCGCGGCGTCGGGGGAACCGTGCTGGCCGAGAAGATCACCGGGGCGCTGGCCCAGCAAAAGGCAAGCCTGGACGAGGTCACGGCGGTCTGCCGGAAGGTCAACGACAACGTGCGCAGCATGGGCATGGCGCTGTCGCCATCCACCGTGCCGGAGGCGGGCAAGCCGGGCTTCGAGCTGGGCGAGAACGAGATGGAGATCGGCATCGGCATCCACGGCGAACCGGGGCGGCGGCGCGTGCCGCTGGCCTCGGCCGACGAGATCGCCGAGATGCTGGTCACTCCGATCGTGGAGGACCTTCCCTTCCGCCGGGGCGACCAGGTGCTGGCCTTCGTCAACGGCATGGGCGGCACTCCGTTGATCGAGCTGTATGTCATGTTCCGCGCGGTCTACGGTTTGCTGGAGCAGCGGGGGATCACGGTGGCGCGCTCGCTGGTCGGCAGCTACATCACCTCGCTAGAGATGGCCGGCTCGTCGGTCACGCTGCTGCGGCTGGACGACCAGCTCACCCAGCTCTGGGACGCGCCGGTCCACACCGCCGCGCTCCGCTGGGGGGTGTGACGGGGCGTGGAGCCCGAGGAAGGCTTGTCGGGGCAGACCTCCGTGTCTGCCCTCGTGGACGATCTCCGGGCCTCGTGAGCGCCACCCACGTTGCCCTTTGTCCCCGTCGCCAATGCGCGGGGCAACGAGGGCGGCCCTCCGTGGCCACCCCGACAAGACGTCGGTGATGCGGGCTGACCCCGACGAAGGAACGCTATGGCTGAGACGGAGAGCATCGGGCTGCGGATTCTGCGGCGCATCCAGGCGGTTATCCACCAGCACGCCGCCGAGCTGTCGGCACTCGACCGGCCGATCGGCGACGGCGACCACGGCATCAACCTGGACCGCGGTTTCAGCGCCGCGCTGGCGAAAGTCGAAGCCCAGGAGGACCAGTCGCTGGCCGCCGTGCTCAAGACGATCGCCACCACCCTGATCTCGACCGTCGGCGGCGCCGCCGGGCCGCTCTACGGCACCGCCTTCCTGCGCGCCGCCACCGCCTACGGCCAGCCGGAGCCGGAAGAGCGGCAGCGAGTGGCAGCCGCCTTCGAGGCGGCGCTGGGCGGCGTCGAGGCGCGCGGCAAGGCGACGCCGGGCGAGAAGACGATGGTCGACGCGCTGGCCCCGGCGGTGACGGCGCTGCGCGAGGCCCTCGCCCAGGACGCCGGTCTCGCCGGCGCGCTGGAGCGCGCGGCCGCCGCCGCCCACGCCGGCATGGAGGCCACCATCCCGCTGCTGGCGACGAAAGGACGCGCCAGCTACCTCGGCGAGCGCAGCATCGGGCACCAGGACCCCGGCGCCACCTCCTGCTACCTGATCATGCAGGCCATCGCCGACACCGTCCGCGACGCCGAGGCAGGCAGCGGCTAGCGAGCAGGAGCGACCGGGCGAACCATCACCGAGACGCGACGAGGGATGAAAGGAGACTGACCGTGGCAGACGCTATCCTCGCCCTGGATCAGGGGACCACCAGCTCACGCGCCATCCTCTTCAGCCACGACGGGCTGCCGCTCGTCAGCAAGAACCAGGAGTTCCCCCAGCACTACCCGCGCCCCGGCTGGGTCGAGCACGACCCCGAAGATATCTGGAACTCCCAGATGGAGACGGCTAAATTCGTCCTGAATAGCGACCAGGGCAAGCAGAACCAGGCCATCGCGCTCGGCATCACCAACCAGCGCGAGACGACGCTCATCTGGGACCGCAAGACCGGCAAGCCCGTTTACAACGCCATCGTCTGGCAGGATCGCCGCACCGCCGGCTACTGCGACCAGCTCAAGGCGCAGGGCTGGGAAGACAAGATCCGCCAGAAGACCGGGCTGGTTATCGACCCCTACTTCTCGGGAACGAAAGTGCGCTGGATCCTGGAGAACGTCGACGGCGCGCGGCAGAAGGCCGAGAACGGCGAGCTGGCCTTCGGCACGGTCGATACCTTCCTGATCCACCGCCTGACCGGCGGCAAGCTGCACATCACCGACTACTCCAACGCCTCGCGTACCCTCCTCTTCAACATCAACACACTTGATTGGGACGACGACATCCTGAAGGAGTTCGGCATCCCGCGCTCGCTGCTGCCCGAGGTGCGGCCATCGAGC
>DASSHC010000081.1:0-11912 GCA_035693105.1 Thermomicrobiaceae bacterium
CGTGATCGTCTCGCTGATCACGTCGCGCGTGGTGCCGGCGATCTCGGTGACGATAGCGCGCTCGGCGCCGAGCAGCGCGTTCAAGAGGCTCGACTTGCCGACGTTGGGCCGCCCGATGATGGCGATCTCGACCCCTTCGCGGTAGAGCCGGCCCAGCCGCGCGCCCGCGAGCACCTCCTCCAGCGCCGCTGCCGCACGCTCCAGCGCCGGCCGCAGGTCGAGCGGCGGCACCTCGTCCTCGGGAAAGTCGGCCGAGGCGTCGAGGTAGGCCAGCGCCGACAGCAGCTCCGACCGCGCCGGGGCCAGTCGTCCGCCGAGCCGTCCGCGCAGCTCCTCGACCGCCAGCCGCAACGACTCCGGTGTGCGCGCCGAGACGACCGCCATGACCGCCTCGGCCTGGGCCAGATCGACGCGCCCGCTGAGGAAGGCGCGTAGGGTGAACTCGCCCGGCTCGGCCGCGCGTGCGCCGGAGGCCAGCACCAGGCGCAGCACCTCGCGCAGCGCGATAGGCCCGCCGTGACAGGAGATCTCGACCACGTCCTCACGCGTATAGGAGCGCGGCGCGGCCATGCGCGCCAGCAAGACCTCGTCGACGGCCCGCCCGCTGGCCGGATCGACGATGCGCCCGTAGTAGAGGTGATGCGAGCGGAGTTTGGCGACGTTGGCGCGCCGCGCGCTCGTGCCGCGGCGGAAGAGGCAGCCGGCGATCTCCGCCGAACGTGGGCCGCTGATGCGGATGATGCCGACCCCGCCCTCGCCCGGCGGTGTGGCGATCGCCGCGATGGTGTCATCGTACATGCCGCTGCTCCTAGGGCCGCCGTCCCCGGGCGCTCTGCTCGGCCACGGCCAGGAACTCTTCGACCTGAGCGCGCGTCGGGATAGCCTCCGGCCCAATGCCGGACTGCAGGCGGAGCGCGGCGGCGGCCGCGGCGGTGCGCGCCGCGACGCTGACCGGGGTTACGTCGGCGCGCAGCAGGAAGAGGACGGCGGCGAAGACGTCGCCGGCGCCGGTGTCGTCGACCACGCGCACCGGGTACGCGGGGATTTCAATTGAGCGCCCGCGGTCGATTAGATGCGCCGGCTCGGCCCCGCGGGTGATCGCGACCAGCCCGCGGCGGCTGACCGCGTCAATGGCGTCGCGGGCCAGCGACTGCTCGCTGGAACTGAGCACCAGCGCGTCGATGCGGCTGAGGGTGTCCGGTGGCAGGCGCAATTGCTCGAGCGAGACCAGACCATCGCGCGCCGGCGACCACTGGCGCATCCAGCCCTGCGGGGTGGCGCCGAGGTAGCCGGGGTGGAGGCGCCCGACCTGGCGCGGCTCGATCTCCTGCGCCACCGGGGCGAGGTGGACGACGCGCGCCGAGCGCCAGGCCGGCGGCAGGCCGTTGACGTCGATCGGGCCGGCCCAGGCGTGGATCTCCTGGTGGCGGCGGCCGGCGATGGTCGTGTTGCGGAACGTCGTGGCCGCCGACGCGCTCTGCGCGATGATCTCGACCTCGGCGGCGACCTGGCGCAGCGCCTCGTCGAGATGCCGGCCGGCGCGCGCGAAGTCGCCGCGCGTCAGAATGGCGGCGCGCAGGCCGAAGCGCGCCGCGGTCAGCGCGGCGTAGAGCGCCGAGCCGCCCAGAGCCTGACCGCCGTCCGGCAAGAGGTCGATGGTGATGTGCCCGATGGCGAGATAGTCGGGTGTCTGCGGGACGGTCACGGACGCCGGCTCCTCATTTCCACGGCTGGATCACGCTCGCACGGAGCTGGCGGCGCGGTCGTATCGCGTCGCCGGCCAGGACGGGTGAGCCGCGCGGCTCGTGCCGGCCCCGCGGCCTACTTGGGGTAGATCGTGACGCGCCGCAGCGCCCCCTCGCCGCTGGAGAGGGTCGTCACGTTCGGCTCGTCGCGCAGCGCCACATGCACCACGCGGCGCTCGTTGGGGGGCATCGGCTCCAGCGAGATCGGCCGGCGATTGCGCGCGACCTGCTTGGCCACGCGCTGGGCCAGCCCGACGATCGACTCCTCACGCCGGGTGCGGTAGCCCTCGACATCGACGATCACGCGCGTCCAAATCGTGAGGTGCTTGTTGACCAGCACATTGAGCATGTATTGCAGTTGGGTGAGATGCTCGCCGCGGCGACCGATGAGCGTGCCCAGGTCGCGCCCCTCGATGTCGATGAAGACCGTCGGCGGCTCGTCGGGGCCGACTTCGATGGCCGAGGGATTGTCGACCGCGCGCACCTCGACCTGTTGATAGCCCATCTTCTGCAGCAACTCGCTGACGACCTGCTTGACCGTCTGCTCGGTCTCCTGATCGGCGCGCGGCCGGCTGGGGTGCTGGGTAGGTTGCGGCCGGCGCGGCGCGGTCTGGGGGTGAGGTCCCCGGGCGACTGGGCGCGCGGCCGGCGCGGGAGCGGCACCCCTGGCGATCACACGCACCAGGGCCTCGCCGTCCTCCTGATCGCTGGTGTCGCTGAGGATCTCGACCTCGACCTGCTCGCGGCTGCAGCCCAGCTGCTCCAGCGCCAAACGCACGGCCTCATCGACCGTGCGCGCGGCGATCTCCACGCTGTTCATCGGCCTGGTGCTCATCAAGCCTCCCCCCACAGCAACATCACTTGCGTTCGCCCCGTCGCTTGGACCGGCTGCGTCGCGGCACGAGGTTGGGATTCGAGGATGCCTGGCCATCCGCGCCGGCGGCGCCATTCGGTCGCCCTGTCGCGCCGCCGTGCCCGTTCAGGCCGCTGCGCGCCGCCGTGCCGCGCCGTTGCCCGGCGCGCGCCCGTGACCCACCGGTCTCGCCACGCGCCGCGCGCCCCCCATCGCCGGGTTCCTCCTCGACGACGCTCTGGCTGATGACCTTGTTCTGCTGATTCTCGACCTGACGCTGCAGCATGGCGAAGAGTCCACCGCTGCCGCCATTCTCGGCCGCCTTGGCGATGCGCGCGGCGCGCTTCTCAGGGTGCTCGTAGCCGAGGCGCCGGTGCTCCGGCAGGTCGGGCAGCCAGGGCGCCCAGTCGAGCATCGAGCCCCAACCGGAGATGAACCACTGCTGCACCACGCTGAAGGCCGACTGCGTCACCCAGTAGATGACCGGGCCGGACGCGAAGGCCCAGCCGAAGACGACCACCATCAGCGGCATGAAGGTCATCATGGTGGTCATCATCTGCTGCTGCGGGTCGTCGGGCTTGCCCATGCCCGCCGGGCGGGTCATGCGGGTCTGGATCAGTTGGAAGAAGCCGGCCAGGAGCGGCAGGATGTGGAGGGGATCAGGCTTGGCCAGGCTGTTGATCCAGAGAAAGCCGGTGCCCCAGACGCCGACGTGCGCTCTGGCCAGATGCTCGATGGCGATGTAGAGGCCCCAGAAGATCGGAATCTGGATCAGCATCGGCACGCAGCCCGAGGCGGGGTTGATGCCGTGCTCTTGATAGAGCTTCATCTGCTCGGCGGAGAGCCGCTGCCGGTCCTTGCCGAACTTCTTCTGCAGCTCCTTGATCTTGGGTTGGATCTCCTGCATGGAGTAGGTGGAGCGCACCGACTTGATCGTCAGCGGCAGGAGCACCATCTTGATCAAGATGGTGAAGACGATGACGGCCAGCCCGGCACTGCCGGTATAGTCGGCGAAGAACCTCAGGCCCCACTCAATGGCGTGGACGTATTGGGTCCAGACGGGAATCGAGAGTAGCAACGACGATGCCTCCAGCATTCAGGAGTCCAGCAAATGCGACGACGGACCGGGCTATTCGACCGGATCGTACCCGCCCGGGAAAAACGGGTTGCAACGGAGAATCCGTCCGATCGCCATTCTGCCGCCCCTGATGATACCGTACTTGGCGATGGCCTGGTAGCCGTACTCCGAGCAGGTTGGGGTGAAGCGGCAGGCAGACGGCAGCGCGGGCGAGACCCAGTGTTGATAGAAGCGGATGCCGTGGAGCGCCAGCCATTTCATGGCGCTGCCTCCAGACAACAGTCGGGCGGCGAGGCCGCCAGCAGCCCGGCGCGGCGGCAGAGTGAGTCGACCGCGCCCGCCACCTGCTGATAGCTGACCGACTCATCGGCCAGTGGCCCCCGCGCGATGAAGACGAGATCGTAGCCCTGCGCCAGCGCCGGATGGAGGCAGCGAACCGCCTCGCGTAGCCAGCGCTTGACGCGGTTGCGCCGCACCGCGCCGCCGACCCGCCGGCCGACCGCGAAGCCGTAGCGGTTGTGTTCCAGGTCGTTCGCCAGGACCGAGAGGACCAGCAGGCGGGTGCTCCAGGAGCGGCCTCGCTTGCGCACGCGCTCGAACTCAAACGGCTGGCGAAGACGGAGCGCTCGCGCGATCATGCTGCCTGGCCTACTTGCGCTGCGTCGGCTTCTTCTCGTCCGCCACCGACAGCTTCCAGCGGCCCTTGCGGCGGCGAGCGGAGAGCACCGCGCGGCCCCCGCGCGTGAACATCCGCTTCATGAAGCCGTGCTCGCGCTTGCGCGGAATCCGCTTCGGCTGGTACGTGCGCTTGGGCATCGAATCCTCGCATTCCGGAACCGCTCGATATCCAAATCCAAAAAAAAGACCCTGCGTACCGCAATCTGGCGCGGAACCGCAACGGTCCCGCTGATTATACGTTTCAATTCCGGCGCCTGTCAAACCGCTGTAGCGCCCGGCATGGTGGATTAAGGGTGACTCAGGGTTGGGAAGAGAGTTCTCGTCGGTGCTGGGATGCCCCTCGCTGGCGCGCCCTTCACGCTGGGCGCTGCCACGGCTGCTTCTGGTGTTCGTCTTCGTCTTCGCGCTGCTGGCGAGCGTGCGCCCGGCTGCCGCCGCGCCCGTCGACATCCTGCTGGGCGTGAACGCCGGCGCGCCGCTCGGCGACCTCCTCGGCGCGGCCGGCGCGCTGGCCGCGCCGCGCTCGCTCGGCGAGCCTGGGGTCTATCAGGTGCTGGTAGCCGATCAGGCTCGCGCGCTGGCGACGCTGCGTCAGAGTCCCTTGGTGCGCTACGCCGAGCCGGATGGCGTGCTGGCGCTGGCGCAGGGGGTGGCGCGGACCCAGGATGAGGACAGCGCGGGCGCGGGCAACCATTGGGGCCTGGATCGGATCGGGGCGGCGAGCGCCTGGACGGTTGGCGATGGCGCGGGCGTCACGGTGGCGGTGCTCGACACCGGCGTCAGCGCGAGCCAGCCGGAGCTGGCCGGGCGCGTCCTGCCGGGCTACGACTTCGTCGCCAACCACCCCGGCGCCGCCGACGACGCGGGTCACGGCACCTTCGTGGCCGGCATCATCGGCGCGGCGCGCGAGACCGATGGGACCGCGGGCGTGGCGCCGGACGTCACCATCCTTCCGGTCAAGATCCTCGACCAGAACGGCGTCGGCTCGACCGCCAATTTCGTGGCCGGCATCAACTACGCCGTCTCCCAGGGAGCACGGGTGATCAACATCAGCGCGGGCGGGATCGACGACTCCCAGGCGCTGGAGGATGCGCTGCGCAATGCCGAGATGCACGGCGCCGTGGTGGTGGCCGCTACCGGGAATGACGGCATCGACGCGCCGAGTTACCCGGCGGCGGTTTCGAGCGTGCTGGCCGTCAGCGCCAGCGACCAGCATGACGCCGTCCCCGGCTTCGCCACCTACGGCGCCTACGTCGACCTGGCCGCGCCGGGCGTGGACATCGCCAGCACCTGGTGGAGCGCCGTGGGCGGTGATAGCCGCACCGTCGCCAGTGGCACCTCGGCCGCTGCACCGTTCGTCTCCGGTGCGGCGGCGCTCCTGCTGGGGGCGCGGCCGGGGCTGGCTCCGGCCGGGGTGCGCGAGTTGCTGGAAGCGAGTGCCGCCGATATCGAGCAGCCGGGGATCGATGCCCGCAGCGGCTTCGGGCGGCTCGACGCGGCGCTGGCCGTGCGGCTGGCGTCCACCACCCCGCTGGCCGGGACCGTGAGCCTGCCGACCGTCGCGGGCGCGGAGCGGCTGACCTTCAGCAGCGGCGGTTTTCAGCCGAACGAAGCGGTCACGCTGCTGGTTCAGGACGATCTCGGCAGTAGGTCATTCACCGGCTACAGCGCCGATGGAGCAGGTGACTTGAGCGTCGATCTCGGTCCAGCCGCGAGCTTCCCCTCCGACGCGCTCACGGTGTCGGCAATCGGGACGCGCTCGGGGCTGCTGGCGCGCGGCAGCCTGCAACTGGCGCGCAGCCCAGTCGTGCCGGCGTTCGCGCCGCTGGCGCCGGTGCCCTCGACCAGCGACCGGCTCTACTTCCCCGAGACCGGCCATACCCTCTCCGGCGGCTTTCTCGCCTTCTGGCAGGCGCACGGCGGGCTCGCCGTCTTTGGCTATCCGATCTCCGAGGAGTTCGGCGAGCAGAATCCGGACAGCGGTCAGGCCGACACGGTGCAGTATTTCGAGCGCAACCGCTTCGAATATCATCCGGAGCTGGCCGGCACGCCCTACGCCGTCTCCCTGGGACGGCTCGGCAGCGAGCTTGCGCCGCAGAGCTACCCCAGCGCGCCCGCGCCGCTGGTTAGCGATCCGGGCACGCGCTACTTCCCTGAGACCGGGCACACGCTCGGTGGCGCGTTCCTGGGCTTCTGGCAGGCACAGGGCGGGCTGGCGATCTTCGGCTACCCCACCAGCGAGCCATTCGAGCAGAACGGCCGCCTCGTGCAGTATTTCGAGCGCGCCCGCTTCGAGCTGCATCCGGAGAGCAACGGCAGCGCGCGCGTGCTCCTGGGCCGACTCGGCGTCGATCTGGCTTACCAGCACGAATACCTGCGCTAATCCCGTCCCGTTCGTACCGCCGGGTGGCGCCTCGCCGCAGGTACCTTGGTGTGATCCTCCGCCGGCTGTCTCAGTACAAGCGGACCATCGCCTGCTCGCGCGCCGGACGGTAGCGTAGTGGCATGGTGATTACGCAACAGTTCCGGACCGTTCCGGCAAGACGTGGCATTCTCCAGCCCCTGGTTCCCCAGCTCGCGGGCCCCCCGATCGCGGCGCCACGCCCGGCGCCAGTCGCGGCCGCCGCCGCTCCGGTCAGGCGCGTGGCACGGCCCCAGCGTGGCCTCAGGCTGCCGGTCTGGCTGATGGCGCTGGCCGCCGGCGCCTCAGTGGCGGGCGCCCTGGCGCTGCCGCTGCAGCGCTGGCAGACGCCGCCGCCGGCCGCCGCGCACGCGCCGGCCGCGGTGTTTACGGCCTGGGCGCCGGCAGGGCCCGGATCCACGCTCGGCTACACGCTGAGCAGCGCTCCGGCCGCCTCGGGGCAAGAGATCGAGAATACGCGGCAGGCCCTGGCACAGTTGACCGACACCTTCCAGCGGGTGCAGAAGGAGAATGCCGCCCTGCGCGACGCGGTGCAGGCGCAAGCCGAGCAGCTCGCGGACGCGCGGACGAGTCAGCAGGTGGCTGATCAGCAGCGGCAGGACGAGGTCGCCGCCGCCGGGAGTCAGATGCAGGCCCAGGTGAGCCAGTGGCAGGGGCAGGTCGCCTCGGCGGCGCAGGTAACGCAGGATCGGCTGGCGCAGCTCGACAGCTCGGTCCATACCATCGAGCAGCTCGACGCGGCGCTGCGGGCAAAGCTCGGCATGCCGGCGATCAGCTACGCCACGACCGCCATTCCCGACCTGAAGACCGTTGCCGATCCGCAGGGCGCTGCCCAAGCGGCGCTGAGTTCGCTGCAGGCGCGGATCGACGCGGTCACGGCCGACCTCAACACCGTGAGCGCCAAGGCCGACGAGCAGGCGCGGGCGCAGTTGCTGGCCCGCACCGCCACCACCGGCCAGTTCGTCTGGCCGACGCAGGGTACGATCACCCAGCCCTTTGGGCCAACCAGCCTGACGCTGGAGCCGGCCTATGAGGGGTACGCCCACTTCCATCAGGGTATGGATATCGCCGACAGCATGAACACGCCGATTTTGGCGGCCGACGGCGGCACGGTGGTCTTCGCCGGTTGGACCGACGCCGGCTACGGCAACTGCGTGCAGATCGACCACGGCAACGGGCTGATCACGCTCTACGGGCACATGGCGCAGACGCCGATGGTACACGTCGGGCAGCGCGTGGCGAAAGGTCAGCAGATCGGGCTGATGGGTACGACCGGCAATTCGACCGGGCCGCACCTGCACTTCGCCGTGCTGAAGAACGGTGTCTGGGTGAATCCGGCGAACTACCTGCCGTAGGACGGGTCCTACGGCAGGGATGGCGCTGCCCATCGAGGACGTTGGGTGCCGACTGAGGCACGGATCCCTCGACTGCGCGCGGGATGACAGGTCAAGTAGGTGGTGTACGAAAGGGCAAGTCGTCGACGTACGCCCCTAAGTGCCCCTGTCATCGCGAGCTTGTCGAGGGATCCGTCGTGCTCTGCTGGCCAACGTCACTGTCAGCCACTTCCTGCCGCTCGGCAGTGGCGGGCAGGCTCGCACGCCGCCGGGCGGCTGGGAGGCTGAGCGTCACGGTCGTTCCTTGATCCGGCTCGCTGGTGATCTCGATGTGGCCGTGGTGGGCGGCAGCGATGCCGTGGGCGATCGCCAGCCCCAGCCCGGCGCCGCCGGTGGCGCGCGAGCGGGCCACATCGACGCGGTAGAAGCGCTCGCTCAGGTGGGGTAGGTGGTCGGGCGCGATGCCCACGCCGGTATCGCCGACCGAGGCGCGAGCGACACCCTGGTCGACGCTGGTGCGCAAGGTGATCCGGCCACCGGGGGGCGTGTACTTGACCGCGTTGTCGATGAAGATCAGGATGGCCTGCTCCAGCGCCGCGCGATCGCCGACGACGGCGGCGTCGGGCGCCAGCTCCTGCGCGATCGTCAGGTTCTTCTCCGCCGCCAGAGAGCCGACGCGCCTGGCCGACGCGCGCATCAGTTCCGAGAGGCTGAGAATGTCGCGCTCGGCGATCAAGCGGCCGGCATCGAGGCGCGCCAGCCGCAGCAGGTTGCCGGTCATGCCGCTCATGTGCGCGGTCTCACCGACGATGTCCTCCAGCAGCTCCGCGTCGCCCTCGGGAAAGCGCTGCCGGTGACGCAGCAAGACCTCGGCGTTGGCGCGCAGCAGGGTCAGCGGGGTACGCAATTCGTGCGAGGCGTCGGCGATGAAGGCCTGCTGGCGGGCGAAGGCCAGCCGGGCCGGCGCCAGCGCCCGGTTGGAGAGCCAGAGCCCGCCGATCGTCGCCAGGGCCAGCGACGAAAAGCCGAAGAGCAGCATCAGGCGGCGAAGCTTCCCCAGCGCCCCTTCGACCTGCGACACCGACTGCCCGACCTGGATCACCGAGCGCTCCGGGCCCATGCCGGGGACGTGGACCGCCACCGCGTAGCGAAAGATCGGACCGACCTGCGGCCCGCCCTCGACAATGTCCGAGGCGCTGCCATCATCCAGCGCCGTCTGCACCAGACTACCGTCGACGAAGGCGTCTGGCGGAGACAGGCGGCTGGCATCGCCGGTGCCGACTCCCAGCAGCGAGCCCTCGGTGTCGTAGCAGGCGATGTAGATGGGAAGCATCGAGGAGCCGGAGCGGCTGCCCAGCGTCGCGATATCGGGGCAGCCGCGGTAGGGCGATCGTACCCACTCGCGCGCCAGAATGGCGTTTTGTGCGCTGAGCTGGTCGCCGACAGTCTCCAAAAGCTGGTGCTGGAGTACCAGGTAGAGGCTGACCCCCACCACCAGCAGCGAGGCGGTCAGTACCAGCCCGTACCAGATGGTCAGCCGCAGGCGCAGCCCGCGGAAGAGCGCCGCGCTCGGCTCGCCGCGGTCGCGGATTCGAAGCTGCTGCTGCAGCCAGGCGGCCGGCGACCGGTGATTCGCCGCCCAGGCCCTCATCGCGTCATCTCCCTGCCGCTCCCGGGCCGCAACCAGCCCATCGGCCGCCTCACGTCGTACTGTGCCAATAGAGCAACTACCCAGACCCAGGACCGTTATGCTATATGAGAGGGGGGTGTACGGACACCCCTGGTGCTATACTAGTGTTGTTACTTGTGATTGTGCTGCGCCCAGTACCCCGCCGCAAGTGGCTGGCCAGCGGCACGAACGCGAGTCTGCCAGGAGGGGGATGACGTGCCAGGCGAGACGCCTGAGGCCATCGCGGAGATCATCCAGGAAATCGAAGACGCCATGGCGCTGCTCGAGGACCGGCTCTCCGGCCACGCCGAGCGGATCGAGTCGTTCGTCGATGAGCTGGAGCAGCAGCGCGCGGTGGTACAGAGCGCGGTCGAGGAGCATCAGCTGGAGGCGATGCTGGCCGGTCAGGAGTCGGACGAGGATGATGAGGCACTGCGCGACTTGCGGCGTCACGAGGACTCCCTGCGCGATCAGCACACCGCGGTCTCCTCGCTCTACCGGCAGGTCAGCGGCTTCGCCCACTTGCTGACCGGCAGCCGGCAGCGGTTCGATGATGGCGGGGAGTTGCCCGGGCTGGAGGATGGGCAGCGTCTGGCCGTGCGCGAGGCGATCATTCGCGCCCAGGAGGACGAGCGGCGCCGCTTGGCGCGCGAGATCCACGACGGCCCGGCGCAGGTGTTGGCCAATGCCATCATCGGCCTCGAGTTCGTCGATCGCTCGCTGCAGCAGGCGACACTGGCGAGTGGGGGCGAGCGCCTGACGACGGAGCTGGAGCGCGTCAAGGCCGCGATGCGCGAAGGTTTGATGGAGATCCGACGTTTCATCTTCGATTTGAAGCCGTCGATGCTGAACCAGCGCGGTCTGGCAGCGACGGTGGAGCACTACATCCAGTCATATCGCCACCTCTTCGCCGGTGATATCCACCTGGAGATCCCCACTAACCTGCCGCACCTGACGCCCGAGCAAGAGATGACCGCCTTCCGCGTTATCCAGGAGTCGCTGCAGAACGTGCACAAGCACGCTCGCTCGACGCAGACCTGGGTCAGCATCTCGAGCGCGGAGGACGGGTTGCTGGTCGAGGTGCGCGACAACGGCCAGGGCTTCCGGCCCAGCACCACCGGCCCGAGCCTGAGCGGCGGCTTCGGGCTGGTGGGCATGCGCGAGCGCGCGGAGGTGCTCGGCGCGCGCTTGAGTGTCGAGAGTGAACCGGGCACGGGGACCAGCGTTCGGCTTGTCATCCCGCTCAACCGGCGCGCGTTGCGCCCCTCGCGTGAGCGAGATCTGCGGCGCAAGCTGAAGATTTAGGAGGGATCGTGAACCGTCTGCAAATCCTGGTCATCGACGACCATCCCCTCTTCCGGCGCGGTATCCGCTGGAGTCTAGAGGAGCAGCGCGACCTGGTCGTCGTCGGCGAGGCCTCGGACGGCCAGGAGGGTATCCGCCTCTCCGACGTGCTGGTGCCCGATGTCGTCCTGCTCGACCTCAACCTGCCCGGCATGGGCGGGCTGGAGGTAGCGCGCGTCCTCAAGCGGCGGCATCCGCAGCTCGGCATCATCGTACTGACGATGCACGAGGATGACGAACAACTCTTCAGCGCCATCCGCGCTGGAGCCAACGCCTACTCGACCAAGGACGTCGATCCGACGGTGCTGATCCAACTGGTGCGCCGCGTCGGCCGCGGCGAGTACCTGATCAACGAGAACGTGCTGCAGCGCCCCTTCGTCGCCTCGCGCGTGCTCGATCAGTTCCGCGAGCTGTCGCAGGTGGACGAGGTGCCGGGCGCGGTCTTCTCGCCGCTGACGCCGCGCGAGGTCGAGATCCTCGACTGCGTGGCGCACGGTAACAGCAACAAGGAGATCGCGCGTCTGCTCAACATCAGCGATCAGACGGTGAAGAACCATATCACCTCGATCCTGCGCAAGCTGGCGGTCAACGACCGCACCCAGGCCGTGATCTACGCGCTGCGTCACGGCTGGATCAAGCTCGGTGGGGAAGAGGCGTCGAACGGCCGCGGCACGGACCGCATGCCGGTGGATTGATCTATCGTGCGAGGTTCCCTACGAGAATTGGCGGCCTGTCACGTTGGATCCCTCGATTGCGCTCGGGATAGGAGCGTCAGGATAAGCACGCGGC
>DASSHC010000082.1:0-2267 GCA_035693105.1 Thermomicrobiaceae bacterium
GACCAGCCACCCGGCTCAACCCCTCGTTGCCGGTTCCGACCGCGACCGCCTCCAGGAGCACACCTGCGGTCCAGAGCGCCCACCCGGCGAGGGCCAGGCGTCGCCCGTAGAGCTCTTCCAGCTTCGGCACACGCTGCCGGCCCGCCAGCGGCGCGTACCGCTTGAGCCAGACCAGGAACGTGGCGATCTTGTAGAAGAATCCCTGGATCGCCGTTTCGGCGAAGCCGGCGATCGCCAGCCAGCCCGCCGCGATCCAAATCGGGGCGCTCGGACCCGGACCGCGCCAGAATCCGATGACGAGCAGCGCCGTCGCGGCGACCCCAGCGACCGCGGCTGTCAGCGCAAACGGGATGTGCACGTCCGGCCCGCGCCGCCGCCGGTTCCAGTAGAGATGGACGAGCTGTCCGAGAAAGACGACCATCCCGCCGCAGAGCGCCGCGGCGCCCAGGAGGTCGAGGATGGGCGGGCCGCCGAGGTGAATGTTGGTCGAGAGCACCCAGGCGCCGCCGGCGGTCAGACTAAGCCCAAGCCAGGCGCCGGGGAGCCACAACGCGTCCTCGGCCAGCGTGAACATCCCGGCCAGGCGGTAGGCCACACCCGCCAGGAGCACGGCGACCCAGCCGCCGAGCATGACCGTGGCGTGGGCGGCGAGGTTGTCGAGCGTGTGCCCGCCGAGAAACCCCATGCCCTTGTTGAGCGCGAGGATCACGCCGTAGGTGACGCCGCCGAGCACCCCGATCGTGGCCACGGCGATGTGCCAGGCGATGACGTCGCGGTGTGGCGCTCGCCGCACGGTGGTCAGCACGACGCCGATATAGAGGCCGAAACCGAGCGCAAGGAGGGCTCCCCCGGCCGCGAGCGCCGGCAGCCAGCTGCGGAGGAGCCCGATTGGCAACGCGATCAACCCGCCGAGATAGCACCAGAACGAGAGCCGCCCCAGCCGGACCGAGGCGAGCGGCGTCTGGAGGACCACCGGCACGAGCTGGTAGCTGGCGCCGACGATGACGGCGCCGATCACGCCGAGGGTGTTGAGGTGGACGAAGGCCAGCAGGCGCGGATCGTAGAAGCTGCCGAGCAGGAGGGGCATGGTCCAGGGGGCCGCCACCGCCAGCGCGCAGAAAATCACCATCCCCAGCGCCATGAAGCGGGCCGGCAGGTCGAGCGCGGGAGCGTGGGCCGAGCTGATGCCGCCGGGGCGGGCGGAGACGCTGGGCGTCGCGCTCACGCCAGCGCCTCCCGAGAGACGGCGGGTTTCTGAATCAGCAACTCGACCCGGCCAGGGGCAGGCTCGCGCGTCTCGTGTGGATAGCCCATCTCGTCGAGTCGGGCATAGAGGTGGATCGGCCGACGCACGTGGTGGACGCGGAGCGTGCCACCGGCGGGTAGATCCGCCAGCGTCTCCAGGATCTTGACCAACGGCTCCGGCGGCACCAACTCGCTGACGTCGATCGTGACGACCGCGGTCGGAGCATCCCAATCAGGATCAGGAGCCGCTGCGGGAGCCGCTTTCGGCTGCCGCACGGGTCGCCCCTCATTTCGGAAGAACACTTCCCAGTCGCGCTCACCGATCTGCCGGCCCCACCCTGCGAAGCCGCGCCCGGCGAGAACGTCATAAAGCGGCAGCGGGTCGAACGGGGCGCGCAGCTGCAGCACCTGCCCCGCTGGCACCCCCTGCGCCGCCCGCACGATGGCCGCGAACGGCTCCTCGCCGCGTGCGAGGAGCGGGCGCGCGTCGAACTCGACTGCGACCTCGGCCCGATCTATCCAATCGGGCGCGGCGGCTGGCGCGTCTGTTGCGCGCTGGGGAGCGTCTTCCCGCACGCTGGCGCCGACCGCGGTGTTGAGGGCGCGAACAAGCTCGGCCGGCTCCAGACCGGCCATCTCGGCCGCTTGGGCGACAGTGACGAGCCGCGCCTGGACGCGGCGGAGGAGAGGATTGCGCAGTTGCCGGAACGCGGGGTTGAGATTGGCCAGCTCTTCGAGCAGCACCGGGTAGCGGCCCAGCACCTCGCTGATCTTCCAACTGGCCAGGATTGGCTCGGGGTGTTCGCTCGTTGCCTGGGACATCACCGCTCTCCGTCCGCGTTCAGCGCCAGCCGAGCTCGCGCAGCCCTGCCTCGCTGATACGATCCGGGCACCACGGCGGGTCCCAGACGAGATTGACGCAAACGTCGTCCACGCCGGGCACCAGCAGCCGGACGGCGGTGTCGACGGCCTCGCTGATGCTCTCGTGCAAGGGGCAGCCGGGGGTCGTCAAGGTCATGTCG
>DASSHC010000083.1:0-6231 GCA_035693105.1 Thermomicrobiaceae bacterium
TGGAAAGGTTTCTGAGACGATGTTATCGGCGGCTTTGAAAGCACGGTTCCCAGTACTCAGGATCGAGTTTTAGGTCTAGGCGAAGGCGTTTGTTTCAGTCAATCGTCCGTTGGAAGGAGCCCCGGAATCCTAGGGCATCTGTCTGATAAAGAATCCTGCGAGCGCGCTGGTCACTGCTGAATCCGAGGATCGTGCGTCGGGTCGGCGTACATGGGCGGGCAACCGTGATCGGCGGCTTCCGGGCGCAGTTCGTAGTGCCAGGGTTCGTTGCGGTAGATCTGGCACAGTCCGTACTTGGCGCCGTGTTCGGACAGCCACGCCATGGCACCGGAGGGCCCGATGTCGACCGCGTCCCCCGACACGTGAGCAGACGTGTTGGGGGTGTCGACCCAGCGGGCAGCTTCCTTTGCTGAGCCATACTTCGCGATCGCCTCACGGAATAGTTGCTCCTGGTACCTCGGGGAACGCCAGCCGCTGGTGACGACGAACTCGACCCCGTCGCCCGCGGCATCCGTGGCCGCCTGGCGGAGGGCGCCGAGGAGAGCTGGATTAAGGTTGGCCACGGCCGGAAATTCGTTATCGAAGACCGTCACGCCGTCAGGGACGACACCGTCAGCCTCGCCAAGTGCACCAATTTGGTCGCCGTGAAGACTGTCGTGCGGGTGGTGCGTGACCGGCTCCGCAGCGATGGGTGATGCGGCCGTCGGGGACGAGGACGCCGGCAGCTGGTAGTGGAGGGTCGCGGTGATCGCCACCGTGACGACGAGCAGGCCGCCGGCAAGGATCCTGAGAATCCGACGGTTCGTTGTTGGTGCTGGTTCGCGGTATTTCATGCCTCCAGTCTGGGCCACGTCGTGTTGCCGGCACGTATGTGGTTTTCGATATGCCGACGAGATGCGCCAGCTCGTAGAATCGGAGCATGCGGGTGTTGATCGTTGAGGACGAACCCTTTATGGCCGAAGCCATCCGCGATGGCTTACGCCTGGCAGCGATCGCGGCCGACATCGCCGGTGATGGCGACACCGCGCTGGAGCTGCTGAGCGTCAACGCCTACGACATCGCCGTCCTCGACCGCGACATCCCTGGCCCCTCCGGCGACGAGATCGCCGCACGCATCGTCGCTTCCGGCAGCGGCATGCCGATTCTCATGCTCACCGCTGCCGACCGGCTCGACGACAAGGCCAGCGGGTTCGAGCTCGGCGCCGACGACTACCTTACGAAGCCGTTCGCACTCCGAGAACTGGTGCTCCGTCTCCGCGCGCTCGACCGCAGGCGTGCCCACAACCGGCCACCCGTGCGCGAGATCGCCGGTCTCCTGCTGGATCCGTTCCGCCGCGAGGTCTACCGCGACGGCCGCTACGTCGCGCTCACCCGGAAGCAGTTCGCCGTGCTCGAAGTCCTCGTCGCGGCCGAAGGCGGTGTCGTCAGCGCCGAGGAGCTGCTGGAGCGGGCGTGGGATGAGCACACCGACCCGTTCACCAACGCCGTGCGTATCACGGTCTCGGGACTGCGCAAACGGCTCGGCGAACCCTGGCTGATCGCGACGGTGCCCGGCGTCGGCTACCGCATCGATACGGGACCAGACGCCCGAACCAAGGGAGTCGAGCGTGGATAGGGCGCCTGGGTTGAGCGTTCGTCTTAAACTCACCCTCAGTTACGCCGGCTTCCTCATGCTCGCAGGTGCCTTGCTGCTCGCCGCCGCCTGGCTCGCCGGCCAGGACCGGCGATCGTTTGAGTTCCTCCTGCGATACGTACCCGACGGTGCGATCAGCACCATCGGTCGCTTGGTGCCCGGGAACACCAACTTCCTCCTGCGCGCGTTCGCTCCGGCCGCGGCCATCGTGTTGGCGTTCCTGCTGGTGTTCGGTCTGCTGGGCGGGTGGATTCTCGCCGGCAGCATGCTCACCCCGCTGACTCACATCACAGACGCCACACGCGTGGCCGCCAACGGATCACTCTCTCATCGAATCCGACTACCGGGCCGCAGAGATGAGTTCCGCGAGCTCGCCGACGCCTTCGACGCCATGCTCGCGCGGCTCGAGGCGCACGTCGCCGAACAGCAGCGATTCGCCGCCAACGCCTCCCACGAACTGCGCACCCCGCTGGCGATCACGCAGACACTGCTCGACGTGGCCCGCAGCGATCCGAACCGCGACACCGGCGAGCTGGTCGACCGCCTCCACGCCGTCAACACCCGAGCGGTCGACCTCACCGAAGCCTTGCTCCTGCTCAGCCGCGCCAACCAACGGTCCTTCACCCGAGAATACGTCGACCTGTCCCTCATCGCGGAAGAAGCCACGGAAACACTCCTCCCCCTCGCAGAAAAGCACGGCGTCACCATCCAGACCTCAGGGGACATCACCCCCACCATCGGCTCACACGCGCTCCTGCTGCAGTTGACGACGAACCTCGTGCACAACGCGATCGTCCACAATCTGCCTGAACAGGGCGCCGTGTGGGTCACGACCAGCGGTCACCCGAAGAGTATGGTGCTCACGGTCGAGAATACCGGCGAAGAGCTCACCCCACAGGTCGTTGCCACGCTTGTCGAGCCGTTTCGTCGCGGCACCGAACGCATACACACCGACCACGCCGGTGTCGGCCTCGGCCTGGCAATCGTCAAAAGCATCACCCAAGCACACGACGGAACCCTCACCCTCATTCCCCGGGCCGCCGGCGGGCTCTGCGTCACGGTGCAACTCCCCGCCGCGCCACCGCACACGGGCGGATGACGATCGGGGGAATTGCCGCACGGCCCGGAGAGGAATAGTCACCGCCTGTCGATCGGGGTATCGTGCGGCGTGAGCGTCACCGCGTACTGATTCGTCGGGTCGTTCGACGAGGACGCCGTCTGGTTGCTCGGAGGGAAAGCATGCCAACGCGCGCAGAGATTCTGGACACCTTGGCGGCGTCGCAGACGCGGGTCATGGCGTTTTTTCACGGGCTGAGCCTGCACGACCTGGAGCGCCCGGCAACGGCGAGTGGAGTTCCTGGAGCCGCTCCGTGGCGCGCCAAGGATCATTTGGCTCACCTGGTGCACAACGAGGGCAACATCCAGCACTTGCTGCGCCGTACGCTCGCCGGCGACCCGCGCGACGTGCTCCTAAGCCTGCAATACCCAGCGGGAATGCCGCTGCCGGGCACGCTGGGCGATTGGGACGCGCTGACCCCGGAGGAGCAGGGGCAGCTGGAGCTGGCCGTCGCCCGCGTCAATCAAACCTACCTGAACGCGCACCAGGACGACCCGCTGGAGCGGCTGGCCGCGGATTACCTGGCGGCGCGGCAGGAGCTCTTGGGCCTTCTGCACCAGTTCACCGATGAGCAGTTGGCCGCTGCGGTGCCCACGGTCGTCGGTGAGCAGGCCGCCGGCGACTTGTTTGCCGGGAGAGCGGAGCATGCGACCCAGCACATAGCCTGGATTGAGGAAGGATGGCGTCAGGGCGGGTGATGGATTGCTTGCTTCACCGCTCGGCACCGTCGTGACCCAGCGGACAGCGGGCCGCTGTTACCGTGCAGCTTGATGCGTGATCGCGTCGTGCCAACCGCCTGCGTCGCCGCGCGTCACGAGCTCGTCAGCGCGGAGCGAGTCGTCATAGATGCGCCAATCCGAGGGCCACGGCCGCCCCACCCATATGTGATGCGCAAAATGCCGCTTCACCGACTCTTTACTCCTTCCCAATCGTCAGTGATGCAACAGGCACGACGAAACCCGCTGGTGTGCCTGGGCTCGATTCGTGCACGCGGGTCGCGCTCACGCGCGTCGATTGAGTCATACCGATCCCGAGTAGGAGTGGCGGAAACGGTGCTATGCTGCGGCGGCACGGGAGCGGCGGGAGGCAGCACGGCACGACTGATCAAAGTGGACTGGGCGGAGAGCGCGGAGGATCTGTATCAGCGGTTCACCGTCGAGCAGGATCTGCCGCGGCGCAAGCGCGTGCAAGCGCTCTGGCTGGGGCGCAGCGGCCGCTCGGTGGCCGAGGCGAGCCAGGTGGCGGGAGTGGGTGAACGGAGCTTGCAGCGCTGGGTGAGCTGGTATCGGCAGGGCGGGCTGGCGGCGGTGCTGGCGCGGGTGCCGGGGCAGGGGGCGCGGGGGAACCCGAGCCGCTTGACGGCCGCGCAGCAGGAGGCGCTTCTGGCGGAAGTGGGGACGGGGCGTTTCCGGACCCATGCCGCGGCGCAGCAGTGGGTGGACGCGACCTTTGGCGTCCGCTACAGCTATCACGGTCTCTGGAGTCTGTTAGACCGACTGGGGGTGCATCCCAAAGTACCGCGCCCCAAGGCCGCCAAAGCCGATCCGGACGTGCAGGCGGCTTGGAAAAAAGGGGGCTCCGCGACGCCCTCAGCGCCGCCGACGTGCGGCCGGGAATGATGCTCTATCTGGCCGACGAACTGCGGCTGGGCTTGCGGGGGCAGGTGCGGCGGGTGCTGGCGCCGCGCGGGGTCAAGATCGTCCAGCGAGTGCAGATCGAGTATCGCTGGCGCTATCTGGTGCTGGCCGTGGCACCCACCACGGGACAGCTGCGCTGGCAGTGGCTGGAGCGCTTCCGGCAAGACCAGCTCAAGCCGGTGCTGGCCGAGTGGGACCTGGAGGCCATCCTCTGGGATGGGGCGGGCACCCATCGCGGCAAGCAACTAGCCGAGTTGGCCACCCGGCGCGTGTACCTGCCGCCCTACAGTCCGGAGCTCAATCCGGTTGAGCGCGTCTTTCAGGAGTTGCGCCGCCAGGTGGAAGGGCGGGTCTACGACCGCTTGGACGACAAGCAAGCCGTGGTGGACACCGCCCTACAGCAGCTGGCCGCCGATCCGGATCGGGTCAAACTGCTCTGTGGCTGGGATTGGCTGCTGGCGGCCCTGGACCCGCGACCAGCTCCAGATACATCTCGTGAGGTGGCATAACCGCCATGCTTACACGGAATTGGTATTACATCCAGAGGAATGCGCGATCATGGTGGAAGATCGTGGCCGAGGAGGGCCGGGATCCTCAAACGAGGTGCTGCTCGACGGCGAGGCGCGTGGCGGCCAGGCGGGAGTGGACCCCTAGCTTGTTGTAGATGCTGCGTAGGTGCTGGCTGACCGTGCGCGGACTGATGAACAGCCGGCTGCCCACCGCAGCATCGGTCAACCCCTCTGCGACCAAGCGGAGAACTTCCAGTTCCCGCGCGCTGAGGCCATACTTCGGTGACTTCGGAGGGGAGTTATGCCGGGCCTGCGCATCCGCCAGCGTCTCCCTGATGCCCAGCGCCCTCCCGGTTTCCAGCGCGGTGCTCCACTCCGCGTCCGAGAGCTGCGCACGGGCCGCGGCGAGATAGCGCTGATGGAAGGCCTGCTCGGCCGGCCAGGCCACGAATCCGGTTGCGTCGCAGATCGCCTCGGCGGTCCCGAGTACTTGGGCGGCGCCAATCGCATCGTGCTCCGTCGCGGCTACGGCCGCGAGGCCCTGGAGAGCGCTGACGACGATTCGGGGGGGCACGCTCAGCTGCGCTACCGCCACCGCGTCCAGTTCCAGCGCCTCAATGAAACTGTCGCGTGCGCGGTCCAGGCGTCCCATTTCAAGGTCCAGTCGCCCCTGGTTGACCAACGCCCAGCCGAGATAGCCGCGATCCCCACCCGTCCGCGCCAGCGCCAGGCTTTCCTCCAACGTCGCTGCTGCCCGCCGGCGATCCCTCCGGAGCACGGAGACCCAGCCGAGGTTCGCCAGCACCAGGGCCACGCCTGCAGCATGTCCGGCTTCTTGGAAGAGTCGCAAGCTGATTTCGAATTCCTCTGCCGCGCGATTAAGTGCGCTCTCCATGGCATCGATAAGCCCGGCAGCATTGAGTTGGAGTGCCTCACCCGCTCGATCACCAATTGCCTGATAGAGCGTGAGGCTCAGTTCGGCCGCTCGCCGAGCTTGCGTCCGGTTGCCTACCTCCATCAGCACCGCCGCGAGCCGACTGCGGGCACGCGCTTCAAGAACGGGAGACTTAGGGGTCACGGCGAGGACTGCTTCGAGCCAGCGAATGCCTTCCTGATAGTACCCCTGGAAATACCAGAGGAAGCCGAGCGCGCCAGCAAACTGAAGCGCGGCTTCCGGCTGGAGGCGGAGCGCCCAGTTGAGCGCCGTGCGCAGGTTGTCCAGATCCGTTTCGAGGGCCGCGATGTCCCAGCCGGTGCGCGTGACGGCAGCATCTGCTACCTCGGCGAGGGCCAGGAAGTAATCGAGCATGCGCATCTGGATCTCGTCTTCTTCAC
>DASSHC010000084.1:0-7521 GCA_035693105.1 Thermomicrobiaceae bacterium
GCGGCCCTGCCGCCGGGCGTGGCGCTGCGGCTCGACGCCAACGGTGGCTGGAGCGTCGCGGAGGCGCTGGCGCTGCTGCGGTCGGTGGCGCCGCTGGGGATCGAGTTGATCGAGCAGCCGGTCGCTGCCGCCGATCTGGAAGGCTTGGCGCGCGTGCGAGCGGCCGGGCTGGTGCCGGTCGCGGCCGACGAGGCGGTGACCGACCTGGAGACGGTCAAGCGCATCGTGGCGCTGGGCGCGGCCGACGTGCTGGTGGTCAAGCCGATGCTGGCGGGCGGCCCCCGCGCCGGCCGTGCGATCGTCGAGATGGCGCGCGCCGCCGGCCTGTGCGCGCTCGTGACGACTACCATCGACAGCGGCGTCGGCATCGCCGCCGCGCTGCACCTCGCCGCCACCTTGCCCAACCCGCCACTCGCCTGCGGCCTGGGCACCCGCTCCCTTCTGGCCGGCGATCTGGTGACCGGTCTGCCGCCGGTCGTCTCCGGCTCGCTACGGCTGCCATCCGGGTTCGGACTCGGCATTAGGCTCGACCATGATGCCGGAGAGCGCTGGGTAGCTTCAGTGGACGTCGTCCATTAGCTGCTGGCCCGAAATCGGAGAGGTTTGTCGCTGGGAACGTCAGGCGACGCGCACGGCGATGGCGCGGGCGCACTCCAGGGCCTCGGAGTGGCTGGTATCAACCTCGAGATCATAGACGACGCCCGCGTGAACCAGCTCTGCCTGCGAGGCGGCCATCCCAATCACCCGGTCGCCCCGTGCGATCTCACGGCTGGTAGCGATCTCGGGATCGCAGCGCACCCCGACCCAAAGAACCTTGAGCCCATCGAGATGCGTGCGCATGCGCTCCTGGGAAGCCGCGCCGCCGAGGAAGACGTCGTCGATGATGATGCGTGCTCCTGCCCGCGCTATGGCACCGGCACCGGTCCACCAGGCGGCCTCGACCTCGCGGAAGTTGTCGCCGAGCGAGACCTCGCCGCGCGGCCCAATCACGACTCCCGCGTCCGAGCCCATAAGCGCCGGCGGCAGGGCGTTGAGGAGATCGTCGATGCCAAGACGGATCCACGGTTGGGGCAGGATCGCTTGCAGGCAGCGGGCGATTCCCGTCTTGCCGGAGCTCGACGCGCCGTTCAGCACGATGACCTGCGTCGTCACCTGGCCGCTCCGCCTTTCAGGGAGTTCCGTTCCTGCTTGTAAGCGGGCGCCCGTGTCGACGGTGAGCGCGTCGTGCTCACTCGCCGCAAGGTCCGCGACCGCCCCGGCACGGTCGCGCCATCGTAGCACAGCACCAACGACAGCCGAGCACGCGCCATGGCGATCCGGTTATCCGGCAGATGCACGGCTGACCGCCGGTGTGGCATCATCAGTGGTCCTGTCCCGGCGCGGGGCGATCCCTGGTGAGTTCGAGGAGCGTGCGGTGCGCGTCTACCTGGAGGCGATGCGGCTGGCGTATCGCCGCTACCGCACCTATGGCGCGGCGACCGTCGCCGGTCTGGCGACCAACGCCTTCTTCGGCGTGTTGCGCTCCTACGTCTTCATCGCGCTCTACCAGAACCGTGGCGTGACCCAGGGCTACTCGCTGCACGACGCCGTCAGCTACGTCTGGCTCAGCCAGGCCATGATCATGCCGCTCTACCTCTGGAGTTGGTTCGAGATCGCCGACACGATCCGCTCCGGCGACATCATCACCGACCTCTCCAAGCCGTTCGACTACTTCGGCTACTGGCTCAGCCGCGACCTCGGCCGTGCCGCCTACCATCTCCTCTACCGTTGGTTGCCGACCATGCTGATGGGCGCGATCCTCTTCGGCCTGCGTCTGCCGCACAACCCGCTGACCTGGCTCTGGTTCGCCCTCAGCCTGCTCATGGCGGTCGTACTCAGCTTCTGCCTGCGCTTCGCCATCAACGTCAGCGGCTTCTGGACGACCGACGTGCGCGGCCTCTACGGCTTCGCGTTCCTCTTCGTGAACTTCCTCAGCGGCTTCCTGGTCCCGCTCGCCTTCTTCCCGTCGCTGCTTGGCTCCGTCGCCAATGCGCTCCCCTTCGCCGGCATGATCTCGATCCCGCTGACGATCTTCCTGGAGCAGGCGCAGGGGTGGGCGCTCGCTCGGCTGCTGCTGGAGCAGGCGCTCTGGCTGGCGGTCTTCGTGGCCGGCGCGCGGCTCGTCATGCGCGCGGCGATGCATAAGCTGGTGGTGCAGGGTGGCTAGCGCGTCCATCGGCCTGCGGCTGGTCGGCGGCCAGGTTCGCAGCCAGCTCCAGTACCGCACCTCCTTCCTCTTGCAGACCGGCGCCGCTTTCCTGGCCACGCTGGCCGATCTGCTGGCGATCCTGATTCTCTTCCACCAATTTCACACGCTGGCCGGCTGGACGGTGGGAGATATCGCGCTGCTCTATGGGCTGGTGGCGGTTGCCTGGGGGCTGACCGACATGGTCGGCGGCGGCTTCGAGAACCTCGCGACGTTGATCCGGCGCGGCGAGTTCGACCGTTTCCTGCTGCGGCCGGTTCCGGCGCCCCTCCAGGTGCTGGCCTTCGATTTCCAACTGCGGCGCCTGGGGCGCATCGCCAACGGCCTGCTGGCGCTGGGGTTGGCCTGGTCGTGGGGCGCGCTCGCCTGGTCGCTGCCGAAGCTGCTGGTGCTCCTGCTGGCGATCGCCAGTTCGGCGGTCGTCTTCTTCACCGTGCTGCTGATCTCGGCGGCCATCTGCTTCTGGACCATCGAGAGTAGCGAGGCGCAGAACATCTTCACCTATGGCGGCACCGAGCTGGCCAGCTACCCGATCCCCATCTACCACCCGCTGCTGCGCGGCCTCTTCCTCTACCTGGTGCCGCTGGCGCTGACCAGCTACGAGCCGGCGCTCTTTATCCTGGGTAAGCCGGATCCACTGGGGCTTCCCAGCGTGCTGCGCTTCGCCGCGCCGCTGGTGGCGGGCGCCTTCTTCGCGCTCGGCTACGGCCTGTGGCAGCTCGGCCTGCGCCACTATCAGAGCACGGGGAGCTGAGATGGCGCTGATCGAGGTCGAGCAGTTGGAGAAGCGCTTTCGCGTGGCTGGGCGCAAGCGGGGACCGCTCGGCGGGGTGCGCTCGCTGCTGGCGCGCGAGGCGCGCGAGGTGGTGGCGGTGGACGGCATCAGCTTCGCGGTCGAGCGCGGCGAGATGATCGGCTATATCGGCCCGAACGGGGCGGGCAAGAGCACCACCATCAAGATGCTGACCGGTATCCTGGTGCCGAGCGGCGGGCGCGTGATGGTCGACGGCCTTGTTCCCTGGCGGCAGCGGCGGCAACTGGCCGGGCGCATCGGCGTCGTCTTCGGTCAGCGCACCCAGCTCTGGTGGGATCTACCCCTGATCGAGAGCTTCCGGCTCCTGCGCCACGTCTACCACGTGCCGGAGGAGCGCTACCGGCGCAACCTCTGCCAACTCAGCGAGTTGCTCGAGCTGTCGCCCTTCCTCGACCAGCCGGTGCGCCAGCTCTCGCTCGGCCAGCGCATGCGCGGCGACCTGGCGGCGGCCATGCTGCATGACCCGCTGATCCTTTATCTGGATGAGCCGACGATTGGACTGGACGTGGTGGCCAAGGAGCGGGTGCGCCAGTTCCTGCGCGAGCTGAACCGCGAGAGCGGGGTGACGGTGCTGCTGACGACGCACGACATGGGCGACATCGCGCGCCTCTGCGAGCGTATGCTGATCATCGACCACGGGCGGCTACTCTACGACGGCGGCGTGGCGCGGATCACCGAGCGCTACGGCGGCGAGCGGCGGCTGGTGGTCGACCTGGACGAGGAGGTGGCGCTGCCGGAGGTGCCTGGCGCGCGGCTGGAGCGGCGCGAAGGCAACCGGCTCTGGCTCTCCTTCCCGCGCGAGGTGCGCGCCCCGGAGCTGATCGCCTGCCTCACCGCGCGCTACCGCATCCGCGACCTGCGGCTGGAGGAGCCGGATATCGAGCAGGTGGTGCGCCGCATCTACCAGGAGGGGATGGACTGAGAATGGAGCCGGCGACCGCGCGTATGCCCGACTGGCTCGCCTACCGCGCGGCCGTCACGCCGGAGCGTCCGGCGCTGCTGGCGCCCGGTGTCCGCTGGAGCTTCGCCGAGCTGTGCCGGGCGACCGAGCGCACCGCGCGCCAACTGGCGAGCGCCGGTTGCGGCGTGGGCGACCGGATCGCGACGCTGCTGACCAACAGCCACCAGGTGCCGCCGCTGGTCCACGCCATGGGCCGGCTGGACACGCTGCTGCTGCCGCTGAACACCCGGCTGAGCGCGCCGGAGCTGGCCTGGCAGCTCCGGGACGCCGGGGCGGCCCTGCTGCTTCACGACGCGCGCACGGTCGCGCTGGCGGCCGAGGCCGCGCGACAGCTCTCCGGGCTGAACGTGCTCGACGTGGCGGAGCTGGCCGGGTTGCCGGAGACGTCGGTGCTCCTGCGCGACACGCTCGACCCGGCCGCGATTCACAGCATCGTCTACACCTCGGGCACGACCGGGCGGCCGAAAGGCGCGCTGCTCAGCTACGGCAACCACTGGTGGAACGCCACCGGCTCGGCCATGAACCTCGGCAGCCGGCCGGACGACCGCTGGCTGGCGGTCCTCCCCCTCTTCCACGTCGGTGGCATGGCGATCCTACTCCGCAGCGTCATCTCGGGCTTCGCCGCCGAGGTCCACGAGCGCTTCGATCCGGTGGCGGTCAATCAGGCGATCGACGAGGGCGCGACCATCGTCTCGGTCGTCGCGGCCATGCTCCAGCGGATGCTGGCGGCGCGCGGCGACCAGCCCTACCCGACCACGCTGCGCTGCGTGCTGCTCGGCGGCGGCCCGGCGCCCCAGCCGTTGCTCGAGGAGTGCGCCGCGCGCGGCATCCCCGTGACGCAGACCTACGGTCTGACCGAGACCGATTCGCAGGTGGCGACGCTGGCGCCGGAGGACGCGCTGCGGCGGCTCGGCTCGGCCGGCAAGCCACTCTACCCCAACGCGCTGCGTATCAGCGAGGGCGGGCGGGATCTGCCGCCGGGCCAACCCGGCGAGATCCTGGTGCGCGGGCCGGCGGTCAGCGCGGGCTACGCGGGGCGTCCGGAGGCAACGGCGGAGGCGCTGCGCGGCGGCTGGCTGCACACCGGCGACATCGGCTACCTGGATGCCGACGGCTACCTCTACGTGCTCGACCGCCGCGGCGATCTGATCGTCTCGGGCGGCGAGAACGTCTACCCCGCGGAGGTAGAGGCCGCGCTGCTAGCGCACCCCGCCGTGGCCGAGGCGGGCGTCATCGGCGTGCCAGACTCCGATTGGGGTCAGGTACCGGCCGCGTTCGTGTGCCCGAGCGAGGGCGCAACGCTTACCACCGACGACCTCATCGACTTCTGCGCTGAGCGCCTGGCGCGCTACAAGGTGCCGCGGCGGATTCGCATTGTCGCGGCCCTGCCGCGCAACGCCACGGGCAAACTGTTGCGGCGGCAATTGCGCGAGGAGTGGCGGGGCTGACAGCGTGGCGGTTTGGGTAGCCGGGAGGGTCCGTCATCACTGTAGGGGCAGACCTCTGTGACTGCCCTCGTGGAACACCACCGGCATCGTCGTGCGCCACGCACTTTCCCTGTTTTCCTGTTGCCGCTGCCAACGACGGCGAGGGCGGCTCCGTCCGACACGGAGGTCCGCCCCTACATACATTCGTGAGTGATGGCTCTCGCTTTACTTCGGCTCCCCCAGGTGCGCCTTGAACCAGTCGAGCGAGCGCTGCAGATAGTCGACGCGGTGCTCGGGCGGGCCGAGGCGCGGGAAGCCGTGCGAGCCGCCCGGGTAGCGCGCGAACTCGACCTCGCAGCCGGCCTGCTTGAGTGTAGCGAACATCTGCTCGCTCTGGCCGATCGGGCAGCGCTGGTCCGCCTCGCCGTGCACGATCAACGTGGGCGTCGTGGCGCGGTGGGCGTAGCTGGAGGGCGAGTGCGTCTCGTACCAGGCGATCGCCTCGGGCGTGGTGGCGGGCGTGCCGCCCCACTGCTGGTCGCTGGTGCGGTGGCTGATGTCGCTGGTGCCGACCATCGCCTCCAGGTCGAAGACCGGCGCGCCACAGACGCAGGCCTGGAAGCGCTGGGTCTGGCCGATGATCCAGGAGGTCATGTAGCCGCCGTAGCTGTAACCGACGATGCCGGTGCGGCTGGCGTCGGCGTACGGCTCCTCCAGCACCTTGTCGACCACCGCCATCAGATCCTGATAGTCCTCGCCGCCCCAATCCTGAAAGACCTGCATGGTGAACTCGCGGCCGTAGGTGGTCGAGCCGCGCGGGTTGGCGAAGGCCACCAGGAAGCCGTTGGTCGCCAGAAGCTCCAGTTGGGCGGTGAAGCCGTAGCCGTAGGCGCCATTGGGACCGCCGTGGATGCTGAGGATCAGCGGGTATTGCTTGGCCGGGTCGAAGTCCGGCGGCTTGAGCAGCCAGGCCTCGATGGGGTACTTGCCGCGCTGCACCTCGAAGCGCTCCCAGCGAGCCGGCGGGTGCTCCTTGAGCAACTCGCCGTTGTAGTCGGTGATGACGTCCGAGCGCTGCTCACGCAGGTCGTAGACGAAGAGCTCGCCGGTCGCCTCGAAGCTGGCGTAGCCGGCGGCGGCCAGACGCTTGCCGGCGTCGACGCTGAGGCCGGCGAGTGAGGCTTGCAGCGTGACCATCGGCTCCAGCGCGGCGGTCGCGACGTTGAAGGTGTAGAGGCCGCTGGCCCCGGCCCGGGTGGCGTTGAGCAGCACCTCGTGATCGTCGAGCCAGACCGGCCGCGCCAGCCCCTCGCCCGGCATGCCGCCGGCCGGCATCACCGGCAGGTCGTCGGTCAGCCGCTGGGCCGTGCCGGAGGCCACGTCATAGAGATAGAGGTCGGGTTGGTGCGTCTGCTCCTCGTCGGCCGCGTAGACGATGCGTGTGCCGTCGGGCGAATACGACCAGCTTCCCACGCTGCCGCCCTCCGGGCCGATCAGCTTCTTCTCGCCGCTCGCCACGTCGATCAGGCAAAGGTGATTACCGAAGGCGTTGGCGTTGGCCACCGTACAGGAGATTGTCTTGCCGTCCGGCGACCACTCGGGCGCGTTGTGATCGACCGGCTCGTGCGTCAACATGGTGCGCTCGCCCGAGGCCACTCCGACCGTCCAGATCTGGCTGCGCTTCTCCCCGACGTAGCCGCGGCCGTCCCACTTGTAGTCGAAGCGGCGGGTGACGCGCACGGGCGGCGCGGCGTCTTTGTCGCGCTCCTCCTCGTCAGGATTCTCGGGATCGAAGGTGGTGGTATAGGCGATCGTCTTGCCGTCCGGCGACCAGGCCAGCGCGCCCAGCTCCTGGTTATGCTTGGTTACCGCGCGCGCCTCGCCCGGCCGGGCGACGTCGAGCACGAAGAGTCCGGCCTTGCCCTTGCCGACCCGGTCGGAGACGAAGGCGATGGAGGTGCCGTCGGGCGACCAGCGCCCGCCCCGGTTGCGTGTGCCGGTCTGGGTGAGCTGCCGCTTGTTCGAGCCGTCGGGCGCGCAGAGCCAGAGCTGGCTGGCCGGCTTCTTGGTTTCT
>DASSHC010000085.1:0-6102 GCA_035693105.1 Thermomicrobiaceae bacterium
TAGCGCTGTGGCTTTAGCCCCGCGCGGCCCCCGGCGACGGAAACCCAGGATAATTCCTCAAACTCCATCAACAGGCTTCGTCTGCGAGCGCTGCGGCTTCAGCCCGGACGGAGACGCGCGACCCCCGGCGACGGAACTCCAGGAAAATACCTCAAACTCCATAAACCTCCGCGCGCCGACCGGCATGATGGCTCCAAAGTGGCCACCGACAGCCAGGATACATCGTGGCACGATTGATGCACGTCTGCGTTATGGTAACTGATGTTGTGGGACGGCACCGGCGCTGGGGCGCTGGTGAGGAGGTTTGGCGAGTCGAGACTTTCGCCAGTGCAGACAATGACACGGACCTGGCAGGCGCGTGATGGCGCGCCCCCATCTCGGTGTGCCGGTCCCACCGGAGCCGCGGCAGCGCGCGGGCTCCATCGTAGACAGCGCTCCAGCCCGATCGATCGCTTGGTTTCTCGCGTTCTCATTCGTTCGTGAGAGGGTCTCACCATGGCACAGGAAATCTCACGCGAAGGCAACTTCGGCGGCCCGGTGACCCGCCCCAGCGTGCGCACCAGCACCGAGTGGGCGGCCGGCGGCTCGCTGATCGAGGCCGTACTCGGCATCGCCGCGGTCGTGCTGGCGATCCTCGGGCTGGTCGGCGTCAAGGCGCTGACGCTGGCATCCATCGCCACCATCGTCCTCGGCGTCGCCTTCGTCTTCGCCGGCGTGGCGCTCGCCTCGCGCTACACCACGCTGCTGACCGAGACGAGCGGCGGGCGGCTGGAGTCGACCGAGTTCGGCGGCGGACTGGGGCTCGAGGTCCTGGCCGGCTTCGCCGGCATCGTGCTCGGCATTCTGGCGCTGATCGGCACGCACACGCTGACGCTGATGGCGGCGGCGGCGATCGCCCTCGGCCTGACGCTCCTCTTCAGCAGCGGCTCCTTCTCGCGCCTCAGCGCGCTGGAGATCAGCCGCGCGGGCGTCGGCGACGAGGCGCGGGCCGTGGCCCGCGAAGCGGTGATGGCGACCAACGGGCTTGAGATGCTGGTCGGCATCGGCGCGGCCGCGCTCGGCGTGCTGGCGCTCGTCGGCATCGCCCAGCTCTCGCTGATTCTGGTGGCGCTGCTGGCGCTCGGCGGCGTGCTCCTCTTCGCCGGCTCGCTCTTCGGCGGCCGGCTGTTGAGCATGCTTCAGTGAGCCACGGCGTCGCCTTGCGGCGACGCCGCGCGTGCGGCCGGGGCTCGCCCAGGCGGGTCCCGGCCCTGTTGTTGGCCCCGCGGGGCGCGCCGGCCGGCGCGGATGGGAGTATGGTGGACTGAGGCGAGCGGAGACCCCACGGGCAGCCGCTCGCTCGCGAGTTACCGTGCGGCAAGCGAAGGAGCGAAGCGTGCCCGAGCCCATCACCATCTACGGCGCCACCGACTGCGACGACACCCAGCGCACGCGCGAGCGGCTCCAGGCGTTGGGCGTACCCTTCCGCGAGGTCAACATCGACCATGATCCGGACGCCGCCTGCCTGGTGCGGGTGATCAATGGCGGCTTCCAGAGCACGCCGACCGTGGTGATCGGCGACGGCCGCTTCAAGCGGGTCGTCACCGAGCCGACCGACGCGGAGATCGATCGCCTGGCGGCTGAGGCCGGCTACTCCCTGCCCTCGGGTTCGTGAGTGGCGCAGGGAGTGCGCGTCGCGTTGGCATTGGCGTAGGGGCGTGGACGGATCCCTCGACTGCGCTCCGGATGGCAGGGTAAGTGTTAAGGCGTACGAATATGGCAAGCCGCCGTCGTCCGCCTCCAACTCTCCCGGCCATCCCGAGCGCAGTCGAGGGATCCGTCCTCACGCGGCACCCAACGCCGTCGACCGGCACCCCTTATCCCAGCGCCGCGCGAATGCTCGCCAGGTGGCTGGTGACGTGGCCGGTCAGGACGCGCGCCACCCACTGCTCCACCGTCCAGGGCTCCGGCAGATCCTCGATGTACTTGCCCGTGCGCGCTAGGTGCGCGTCGCTCCAGCCGCGCACCTCGTCCGCGGCGGCGGCCGCGTTGGCGCGCAGCAGCGCCAGGGTCGCGGCCTGGTCGCACTCCGCCCAGGCGGCGGCGTGGCCGGCGTTCAGGGCGTCAAGCCAGGCGCGGGTGATCGTCTCCGGCCGCTCCCCCGTGGCGATCGCGCGGAAGACGGCCATCTCGAAGGGGATGCCCTCGGCCACGTGGCGCGTCAGCACCGCGACCGTGCGCTCCTCGTTGGGGCAGAGCGTGCCCCACGCCGCCTGCGATAGCCCCCCGACCACGCCCAGGTACTCGGCCACCGCCTGCTCGAGCCCCGCCGCCAGCGTGTCCGATCGCGTCTCCATCCCAAGACCCCCTCTTGCTCGTGCCCCTCGGCGGTCCGTGTCCGCCGCGACTCTACGCGCGTTCTAGCGACGGAGCAAGCAGGGAGGCTTCTTGCCTGGTGCGCGCGCGTATCGGCCGGCTGGCCAAACTGCTGATCGCCGCCTACGCCGTGCTGTTGCTGCTCGACGGTGAGCGCGCGGCGGCGGAGGATGGCAGGGCCGCGCTCTCGGACCGCTCGGAGCATGCCGCGATGCCGGCAATGAAAGCGGCTCAGCGCGGCGGGCGCCGCGCTGAGCCGTGGTTGCGCGTCTAAAGAGTCGCGCCGGGTAGCTGGGTCAGTCCTCCGGCCCCGTGACCCGGAAAATCTCGGACTCGCCGTCGCCCGCGATGGCGAGGAAGCGCCGGATCAGGTCGTCCAGTTGCTCCTGGGAGTCGACCTGGAGCAAGGCGAAGCCCTTGGTGTCCTGGCCAGACTGCGGCTCCTGCTTGATGCTGATCTCGCCGTTGGCAATCCGGGCACGGGCGCTCGGCACCAGCCCGCCGGTCGCCAGCACGACCCCGGCCCGGTACATCTCCTCCACGAACGTGCCCATCTCGGCCATCTGCGCTTCGTCGGGCTGGCCCTGCTGGGCGGGGGTGTAGATCGTCAGGAACTGCATGCTCGGCCTTCCTTTCTGCCCGCGACCTGTTGCCTCAGTCCTGCGTCAGCCTGGCGCGGATGCGCTCCTCCGTCTCCCGCGCCTCGGGGGTGAAGTTCTCGCCGAAATCGTCGTTCTCGAAGACCTGGCGCACCTCGAGCGTGGTGCCGTCGTCGAAGGGGCTGCGCTTGAGCCACTCGATCGCCTCCTGCAGCGAATCGACCTGCCAGATCCAGAAACCGGCGATCAGCTCCTTGGTCTCGGCGAAGGGGCCATCGACCACGGTCGCTTTGCCGCCCGAGAGCGTGACCCGCGCCCCCTTCGAGCTCGGCTGCAGGCCCTCGCCGGCCAGCATCACGCCCGCGTTCACCAGCTCCTCGTTGTACTTGCCCATCTGCTCCAGTTGCTCCGCGCTGGGCAGCACGCCCGCCTCGGACTCTTCGTTCGCCTTGACGATCACCATGAAGCGCATCGTTGGAGCTCCTTCCGCTGTCGCGATCTCCAGCCGGGCTGCCGCTCAACCCGGCTTCTATCTCGTAGTCGAATGAGGGTGCGGGAAATCGACAGGTCCAGCGCCGCGACGTGCGTGCGCCGCGTCAACTCCGGCCGGTAGAACAACCGGCGCCGCCCGCGTGCCAGAGGCGGCACGGACGGCGCCGGTTAGCTGGATGGCGATCCCCGCGGACCGGGCTACGCCTCCGGCAGCCCGTGCAGTTCGACGACCGGACGGATCTCGACCGTGCCGCGGCGCGCGCTGGGGATGCGGGTCGCGATCGCGATCGCCTCGTCCAGATCGGCGGCCTCGATCAGGAAGTAGCCGCCCAGTTGCTCGCGCGTCTCGGCGAAGGGGCCATCGGTCACCAGCTTCTTCCCCTCGCGCAGGCGCACGCTGGTGGCGGTCGCCGTCGAGTGCAGCGGGGCGGTCGAATGGAATTGCCCGGCCGCCTTGAGGTCGTGCGCCAGGCGGGACGATTCGATGTAGCAGCGCGCGCGCTCGGCGTCGTCCAGCGCCTGCTCGTCCTCGTAGATCAGCAGCAGATAGCGCATCGGTCTCTTTCTAGCTCACGAGTTCGGGCCGGCTGGCGGCAGGCTACCCGCCGGCGATGGCTCCGATGATCAAGAAGGGCTCCCGCCCGGCCGCGACCGCCTCAGGGAGCGGCGCGTCCGGCGGCTCGTGCGATAAGTCCTGCTGGCAGGCGAAGAAGCGCAGGAAGGGCCGGCGCTGCTGGGTGGTGCTGTCGCGGATCGTGCCGCGCAGCATCGGGTAGCCGGCCTCCAGCGCGTCGAGCACGGCGCGCTGGGTGACCGGGCCGTCGAGCGCCAGCTCGACTTCCCGGCCGGTCTGCGCCAGATTCCGCAGGTGGTGCGGCAGCGTGACGCGGATCATGGCAGCGTCTGCACCTCCACCGAGACCACGGACGGCAGGTCGCGCGCGATGGCGTTCCAGCTATCGCCGCCGTCGGCCGAGGCGTAGACCTGGCCACCGGTGGTGCCGAAGTAGATGCCGCAGTCGTCCAGGGCGTCGACCGCCATGGCGTCGCGCAGCACGTTGAC
Organism: Thermomicrobiaceae bacterium; assembly: GCA_035693105.1. Lineage (GTDB taxonomy): Bacteria > Chloroflexota > Chloroflexia > Thermomicrobiales > Thermomicrobiaceae > DASSHC01. The sequence goes on from DASSHC010000085.1 coordinate 4,509, forward strand.
GTAGCAGTTCTCCTGCGGCAGCCCGCGGGTCAGCGCCTCCCAGTCGTTGCCGCCGCCGCGGCTGCGGAAGACGCGCAATTTGCCGTCGGGCGGGAAGTGCTCGCTGTCGCTCTTGATCGGCACGACGTAGACGGTCTCCGGCTCGTGAGCGTGCACCGCGATCGGGAAGCCGAAGTCGCTGGGCAGGTTGCCGCTGACCTCGTACCAGGAGTCGCCGGCGTCGTCGCTGCGCATCACGTCCCAGTGCTTCTGCATGAAGAGGGTTCCGGGGCGCTCGCGGTGCATGGCGATGTTGTGCACGCAGTGGCCGACCTCGGCCTGCGGGTCGGGGAGGAAGTCGGAGTTCAGGCCGTGGTTGATCGCCTTCCAGGTCTCGCCGCCGTCGTCGGTGCGGAAGGCGCCGGCCGCCGAGATGGCGACGTAGATGCGCTGGGGATCGCTGGGGTCGAGGATGATCGAATGCAGGCACATGCCGCCAGCGCCCGGCTGCCAGAGATTCCCCTTGACCGCGCGCAGCCCGGGCAGCTCCTGCCAGGTCGCCCCGCCGTCGCTGGTCTTGAAGAGGGCGGCGTCCTCCACCCCGGCGTAGACGGTGTCGGGGTCGGTCAGCGACGGCTCCAGGTGCCAGACGCGCTTGAACTCCCAGGGGTGCTGGGTGCCGTCGTACCACTGGTGCGTGCCGGGGTCGCCGACGTAGCCGAAGTCGTTGCCGACCGGCTGCCAGTTGCGGCCGCCATCGTCGGAGCGCTGCATCGTCTGGCCGAACCAGCCGCTCGACTGCGAGGCGTAGATCCGGTTGGGGTCGGCCGGGGAGCCCTTGAGGTGGTAGATCTCCCAACCGCCGAAGTGGGGCCCGCAGATGTCCCAGCACTCGCGCCGGGCGTCCGAGGTCAGGATGAACGCGCCCTTGCGGGTGCCGACCAGGACTCGCACTCCACTCATTCGGGACTCCTTCCCATGCATCCTGCAATGCATCGCAGCAAGAGCGAACAAGCCGCGTACGTTCGCGGCACATGACGGAGATGATAGCACATCTGTACGGACGCTGCCTAGCCCCCTGTCACGGTGTCCGGACACCCGCACCGTGGCGAGCGTCATGCGTTCTGGATCAAGTAGAACTCGTTACCATCGAGATCGTAGAACCAGGTCGCCCTGTCACCCCAGGGCATCGTCTCGATTGGCCCCTTGAAGCGCACGCCGCGCTGGCTCAGCGTGTCGTAGTCGGCTTCAATGTCGTCGGTGGTCAGCGAGATGCCGGTCATGCCGCCCCTGGCGGCGTCGAACCCAAACCAGCTGGGATAGCCGAGCGCCAGCTCGGCGCCGCCGCCCGGTGGCACGACCGTCACGAAGCGCTCATTGGGCCCCATCGGCTGGTCGATATCCTTGGTCCAGCCGAGCGTGTTGACGTAAAAGTCGATGGCCGCGTCGAGGTCGTTCACCACGACCGTGGCCGAGTGGATCTTCATGCTCATGACTACCTCCGCTCTGCCGGGGGTAACCCGGCGCTACGAACCACTGACACTGAATAGTCGACTGGGGTAGCCCGAAATCGACAGCGCGCGACGCTGAATCCGAAAAGTCGTGCGGCGCCGTC
>DASSHC010000086.1:0-3658 GCA_035693105.1 Thermomicrobiaceae bacterium
GGATGGCCGTGGGCGTCGCCGCCGCGGGATTGGGCACGATCGCCTGCAGCGCCGGGGCCGAGAAGTGCAGCTTGAGCGTTCCACCCTGCCGCACAGCCTGGCCGGCGTCGAAGCGCGTCAGCATCTCGCCCGTGCCGTCGACCACCGCCGTCCCGCCCCCGCCGCGCGCCAGCAGGATAGTGCCGGCGCTGTCGGTCAACTTCGCGCTCCAGAGGTTGAAGCTGTTGTAGGTCTGGCCCGGCGGGGCGCTGATCCGGTAGACGAGGTAGATCTGCCGGCCGTCGCTGTAGGCCCACTCCAGCGTGACGGTGTAGCCGCCTGCCTGCTGGCTGAGCTGCAGCGGCTGGCCGAGGCCGTGCTGGTGGGCCTCGGCCGCGTCGGGGTCGAACGCCCAGATCGAGAGCCGGCCAGCCGGCGGCGTACCCCCTCCCGCGCTCGGCGTGCCGAGCAGGTGGTTTTGGGCGGCTGGCGGCATCAGCACCGACGGATCGGCAAGCGGATTTGAGGAGCCGATGTGCGCGGTTTGGCCGCCACGGTCGTGCAGCAGCGCCACCAGCAGCCCGGTCAGGAGCGCCAGCGCCACGCCGGCGGCCGCCAGGCGCAGCCCCTCGCGCAGCCAGCGGCGGGCCGCGCCGCGCCCGGCCACTACGGCCAGCTCGTCGTCGACAGAGGCGCGGCCGTTGAGCGCTGAGATGTGCGGCGCGGCGTCGCCGAAGTCGGGCGGCGCGGGGAGTGGGCGGGGCGCGGGGCGGAGCGCCGCCGCCAGCCGCTGGGCGAGCCGCTGGGGGAAGTCCGTCGCGGGCCAGCCCGGCTCGGGGGTGGGCGCGGACGGGCCAAGCTGCCGGAGCTCGCGCGCCAGGGTGAGCAGCTCGGCCAGCTCGGGGTCGTCGATCGCCGCCGGGTCGAGCCGACCGGCGTTGAGGGCGTCGAGCAGCCGGTCGAGAGCCTGGTCGTCGGTCATAGCGTTGCTCCCTTCTGAAGCACGGCACGCAGGGCCGTGAGCGCGCGATGTTGCAGGACGCGCACGGCGCCGGGGCTGCGCCGCATGATGGCGGCGACCTCGTCGGTCGGCCGCCCGTCGAGCAGGCGCAGCCGCAGCACGGTCTGGTAGTCGGGTGAGAGGGCGTCCAGGGCGCGGCGCAGTTGGGCGCGCTCGCCGGCGGCGATGGCGGCCTCCTCGGGGCCGTCCTCGTCGCCGGGGAGCTCCGGCCAGTTGGCCAGATTGACCGGGCCGCCGCGGCGCGTTTTCCAGTGGGTGCGGATCAGGTTGCGCGCGATGGTGGCGAGGAAGGCGCGGAAGGGGGCGCCGGTCTCTTGATAGCGGTCGAGCGCGCGGATGGCGCGCAGGAAGACCTCCTGGGTCAGGTCCTCGGCCTCGGCGCGGTTGGCGACGGCGTGGGCCACGAGGCGGTAGACCGGCTGCCACTCGCGCCGGCAGAGCTCCTCCAGCGCCTGTAAATCCCCCTGTCGCGCCCGGGAAAGGATCTGCTCCTCGTCCATACGTTCCCCTCTCACCACTCTAAACCACGGCTGGGCGCGGGTGTTACACCGGCGGGCGGGAGGGTGCGGTGGTGGGTGGATGATTGGCCGTGCACGGCGGAGGCGGCGTGCGGGTGGGCGCGGGTGTGGTTAGAGGTTCGTGGAGGGTGAGCCCTGCTCCGTGAAGCCGCCGCGCTAGGGACGCGCGGGGTTAAAACCGCCGCGCTAACAAGACGAAGCCCACTGAAGGGGCTGCGCTTTACCGGTACGTCGGCCACACGTTTGCCGTGAACGACAATGCGCAGCCTCATTGGAACGAGCGTGGACGAGGCTGACGATAATCACCGCCGGTTGGATCACGACCAAACCAAACCCCAGCCCCTTCAGTGGGCTTCGTAAAGGTTAGCGCGGTTGGCTTTAGCCCCGCGCGTCGCGCGCCATGAAGACTCCGGGGATGGTGACAACGTCCCACAACCCCCGTGCATCACGCGGCACCATGCTCGCCTATCCCGATGGCAGCATCGACCCGATCATGTGCTCCACATCCTGCTTGATCAGCGGGCCGCTGATCTGGGCCAGCACGATGAAGGCCGTGCCCTGGTCTTCCCAGTAGTAATTGGTCATCGTGGTCGCGCCGGCCGCGGTGAAGGCGGTGCGGGTCACGCGGTGGCCGGCGATCGTGAGCGGGGTCGGGGTAGGGTTGCCGGGGAAGCTCTGGTGGACGGACCCCGGTCGCTCCTCGAACTGCACGAAGTACGGCTGGGATGGATCGGCGGGGCCGTAGCTGAACGACACGTCGTTCACCGGCCCGTAGCCGGAGACCTTCCCGGTGCTGCTATCGAATTTGGGCACGGCGTTGGCGGCCAGACCGCCATGGGATAGGTATGACGGTACCCAGCTTGGCTGGGCCAGGTGGAAGGGCGCGAGCTGCTCGGCCTGGGCGAAGGTGATGCCCAGGTATCTGCCGTCGACGTCGGCGCTCGGCCCGCCCGGCGCCTGCTGGATCATCGAGGCGATCAACTGCAGCACGTCCGGCTCCCTGAGCGGTCCGGCGATCTGGGCGATGATCTGGACGTAGGTGCCCTGCGTCGTCCACTGATAGAGCACGGTCTTGACGTTGGGACTGGGGAGCTGCGCACGCGACACGACCTGATTCACGATCGTCATCGGGGCTGGTGTGCCCAGCCCGAGGCCCGGCGGTTGGTCGCTCGCGCTGCTGGCGTGCTCCTGAATCTGCACGCCGTAGCGCTGCGACGAGGCGCGCGGCCCGAAGGTCCAGAAGATGCCATGGCCTTGACCCGGCTGCTCCGGTTCGCTCGCCGGCGTACCGCTGGTGGCCGGAAATTGAGGCTGACCCACGACGTGCAGACCGTGATCGACGAGATATGACGGCACCCACCCCGGCGCGAGCAGCCGGAAATCCACCAGCCCCTGTGCCTGATCCACGGTGAGCCCTCCATTGATGCCCGACGTCTTAGGCGTGGCTGGGGCCGCTGGCGTCTGCGGCGTCGCCTGGACGCCCGCGCCGATTCTCCCTTGCCCGCCCTGGCTCTGGAACACTGTCGCCAGCACCCCGGCCAGCAGCACCAGCGCCAGCACCGCCGCCGCGCCCATCGCGTGGTGCGTCCAGCGGTGTCGAGTCGGGATGGGTGGATCACCAGCCGGGCGACGCGTGTGGAGGAGCGAGTGAGCGTCAGGCCGTGGCGGCTCGGCGGGCAACCGGTTAATTGGCGTGGCCGGACGGCGCTGGGCGACGAGCCGCTCGATGGCCTGATCGACGGCGCGCGGCGGCTCCAGGCCGTGGTAGGGCGCGGCTGCCTCGTCGAGCCGCGCGACGATGCCGAGCAGGTCGGGCTCGGGCTCGGGGCCGAGGAGGTCGGCGTAGCGCTGGCGAAGGTGCTCCTTATCGGCCATGCTGCTGCTGCTCCTTCAGGGTCGTCAGCGCGCGGCTGAGCTGGGCGCGCACCGCGCCGTCGCGCTTGCCCAGGATCTGGGCGATCCGCGCCGTCGGCAGCTCCGCCACGAAGCGCAGGGTCAGCAGGTCGCGCCGCTCCGCGTCCAGCGGCGCGATCAACTGCTGAAAGCGCGCGAGGTCGTCGGCCTCCAAGGCGCGAGCCTGCGGCTCGTCGGGGAGGCGCGGCTCGCGCGCCTCGGGCAGCTCCTCCAGCGGCAGCGTGGG
>DASSHC010000087.1:0-3224 GCA_035693105.1 Thermomicrobiaceae bacterium
GTGCTCAAAGCGCGCGGGCATGGGCTGAATCTGAGTGTGGTGCGCGAAGTCGCGAATCACAACCGGCGCGACGTGCTGGCGGCCGGCGGCGCCAATATCCTCGGGCAGATGATTCGCTCCGGCCGTCAGATCGCCATCCCGCTCTACGCCGCCTACGCCCTTGGGCTGAACGACGCACAGGTCGGCACGGTGGTCGGCCTGTCCGCCCTCGTCGACGTGTCACTCTTCATTCCGGCCGGTTATGTCATGGATCGCTGGGGGCGAAAGGCAGCCGCCGTACCCTCGTTCTCCGTACTGGCGATCGGCATGGCGCTCGTCCCGTTCACACACAGCTACCTGCAACTGCTCGGCGCCGGACTGGTGCTTGGCCTGGGCAACGGCATGGGTGCTGGTACGATGATGACGCTCGGCGCCGATCTGGCGCCCGCGCATCTGACGGGTGAGTTCATCGGCTTCTGGCGCTTCATCGGCGATAGCGGCCGCGCAGCCTCCCCGGTCATTGTCGGTGCCGTCGCGGACGCCATCGGCATCGTCATTACGTCGGGGGCTATTGCCGGGCTCGGCGTCGCGGCCGCATTAATGCTCGGCCTCTTCGTGCGCGAAACACGCTGGAGCGCCAAATCGCTCCTCCCCGAGCCCGAGCCTCCTGGCGAACCCTGACCCTCTGGTATCCTCGGAGTACGCGATGCGCCGGGCAGCGTCGGAATAGGTGAGTATGGGTCGAAGCGGAAAACGCGATCGTGCGGGCGGCGCTCGCCGCAAAGAGCGTGTCGATGTGCAACTCGGACGCTTCAAAAGCGACGGCACCATTGACGTGCAAAGCGGCGGTCGCCAGATCACCGTCGCCAGCGGCATCCCGACCGAGACGGTGCGCCTCGGATTGAGCGGCAGCGGCAAGCACTGGCGCGGCGAAGTGATCGCGGTCCTCGATGCGGCCCCGGAACGCACGACGCCCGCCTGCCCGGTCGTCGATAGCTGCGGCGGTTGCGAGTGGCAGCACCTGAACCACGAGGGCCAGTTGAAGCACAAGGCCGCCATCGTGCGGCGTCTGCTCAGCGCCCAGCGCCTGCCGACGCGTATCGACGAAATCGTGCCGATGCCCGATCCCTGGCGCTACCGGGTGCGGGCGCAGATCGCGCTCGGTGCCCGCGCCGGCTTCCGCCAGCGACGCGCCAAGCGCATCGTCCCGCTCGATAGCTGCCCGGTGGTCCACCCCCTGATCGACCGGCTGCTGGAGCAGACCAACCGCCTGATCCGCCTGGGCGAGGTCCCCGACTTCGGCGGCAAGCTGCTGCTGCACGCCCAGGTGGTCGGCGAAGAGCGCGAGCGGATGCTGCAGCTCGTGCTGGAGGCGGTCGACGGCCTGACGCCCGAGGAGGCCGCGCTGCGCGCCACGGCGGCCGCGCTGGCCGGCCAGCGCGGCGTCGAGAGCGTCTCCTGGCTCAGGGAGGGCGGCGAGGTCGTCGCGCTGGAGGGCGAGTCCTTCAGCGAGATCGAGGTGGACGGTCGCGACTTCGTCGTGCCGGCCGGCGCGTTTTTCCAGTCGAACCTGCAACTGCTGTCGCGCCTCCTGCGCCACCTGCGGCGGCTGCTCGACCTGCGCGGCGGCGAGACACTGGCCGACATCTACGGCGGCATCGGCCTGCTCGGGCTCTCGGTGGCCGACCTGGCCGGCAGCCTGCGGGTGATCGAGTTGAACCCGGTCGCCATCGAGGCGGGGCGCCTGACCGCCGCTCGCTGGGAGCTGGACAACGTCGAGTTCGTGGCCGCGCCGGCGGAGGAAGCCGTGCGCGACCTGCCCCAGTTCGACCGCGTGATCGTCGACCCGCCGCGCACCGGCCTGCACCGTGAGGTCGTCGAGGCGCTGATCGCGCGGGCGCCCGAGTCGATGGTCTACGTCTCCTGCAACCCGGCCACCTTCGCCCGCGACGCCGCTACCCTCACCCAGGCCGGCTACCAGCTCGACCACCTCAGCCTGTGGGACTTCTACCCGCAGACGGTGCATGTGGAGATCGTGGCAAAGCTGATCAAGTCGACACTAGATCAGCGTGCAGAGAGATTGGCCGAACCGTTGGAGCGGAGAGATCCCTCTGCGGCGCAGGATGACAGGTGGGGAGAGGATGCCCTTTCCCTGTCATCCTGAGGCCGCTGCCGAAGGATCTCCCTGCGCCGGCCAATGTTTCTGCCACTTGCTCTAGCGTGAGGCTCCGGCGATGGCCGGTGCGTGCGCCGAGCTGGGGAGAGCCATCATGTGTGGTGGCCGCCCTCGAGCATGTCGAAGTCCAGCAGGAGCGCCGCATGGTCGCTGAGGGTGGCGCGGCCCGCTGGGGTCGCGGTATCTGCCGGCTGGCCCCACTGGTAGCCCGCCTGGCGGAGATGAGGCAGGAGGTGGCGGTTGACGAATGCCTGGTCCAGGCGGAAGCCGTTGCCGGCGTTGGGTGAGTACCAGGTGTAGACCCGGGTGTCGCCGTGGAGATGCCGAAAGGCGTCGGCCCAGCCGGTCTTGTCGAGTTCGTCAAACCAGGCGGCGGTGCGCGGTCCAAAGACGGGCGATTGCTCGTCGATGCCGGGGCGGCCGGAGTTGGTGTCGCCGATCAGCAGCCCCGCCCCGCGGCGCCAGCCGCGGGCGAGCCGCTCCACCGCGCCGAGATAGGGCAGCTTGCGCCCGCTCACCGACACCGGAATGTGCATCGCGCCGAGCGTGAACGGCAGCGGCGCGTCGACCCGCACCAGCAGCCAGCGGCAGGGCTCGATGGGCGCGGCCCGCGCCCGTGCGAGCCGCAGCGGCCAGCGCGAGGCGACGAGCAGCCCGTTGCGGCTCGGCTGGCGCGGATCGACGGCCGATGCCTGAAAGGCGAGCCCCCGCGCGGCGAGCGCCTCGGCCAGGCTCCGGCTCGGCGGCGTCGCGCGGAACTCGCAGAGCGCCACGATGTCCGGCGCCCAGGCGTCCAATTGCGCGGCGATCATCCCGACCCGTCGCCCACCGCCCGCGCGGATGTTCCAGCCGACAATCCGCATCGATCTCGTCCGTCATGCTTCAGGTGAGCGTCTCCCAACGAGATCCGCAGTCTAGCATAACGGCACGGCGGGTGAGCCAGGATCGGCATAAGCATCGGTGGCGCCTGTCCCGGTAGCCACTTGTAGCGTGGCTCGCGTCCGCACGATGTTCCCTCACCCGGCAGGCAACCCGCTCTCGCGCTGTCTCAGCCGTGCTGCCCATAGGC
>DASSHC010000088.1:0-2444 GCA_035693105.1 Thermomicrobiaceae bacterium
CCGCGAGTTGATCAGCGAGCTGTTGGCGTGCCGCCATCCAGGGTGGCGGGCCGCAGACATGCACGTTCTGCAACGCCGGTATGTCTCCCAGGAGCGGCAAGACCCCGTGGTGCCCGCCCACCGCCACCGCCAGCGGCGTCGCCAACTCCGGCGGCAGGCCATAGGCCGGCAGCAGGTGCTCGAGCGCGGCGGCGCTGACCAGGCCGTGACCGGGATCATCCACCGTCGCCGGGAACGGCCAACCTGCTGCTTCAAGCGCCGCGCGCGCCGCCGGCACCTTGGCCTGAAATCCGGGTGATGCCTTCCCCAGATCGTGCAGGCCGGCGAGAAAGGCTACCCAGCGCTCCGTGGCGGGCTCATCAATGCCGAGCCCGCTCGCCAGACCACGCCGCAACGCGGGCGGGGCAATCTGGCGCCACATGGCAAGCGCCACCGACGCCACATCAATGACGTGGCAGCTTAGCGGGTGGTACGACGTCGCGTCTTTGCCATGACCATGCTTGGCCCATAGCAGGCCAGTTGTTGATGGTGCCACGCGCACGTCCTCTCGTTGAGGCAGAGTTCTGAAAACATCGGGCGTTGGCCGTCGCCGTTCCTCAGCAACTTCGAACAGCCTTCCTGCCCGGGTGAGTGACACGCAACCGCCTCGATAGCGAGGCACCTTTGCTTTGCCCAAGCGGGTCGCCGGGCAGAGGCAAGATGGGAACGCTGATGGGGCACAGCAAGCTTGATTGCATCGTAGGGCGGTTGCAGAACGTTGTCAAGGATCGCGGTTACATGAAAAAGGCGTGAAATTGGCGCCGTCGTATTACCATCGTCTCACCGGAGTGGGGACGCTGAGGTGACACGGGTGGATGAAAACCGGATGCAAAAGCGTCGATCGATTGGACGCACAGTCGCTGCCAATCGATCGAAGCTGGTACTCGCGTTGTGCGGACGCGAAAGCTGATACGTCTACTTCGCCCCCGGGCCCTTGACGAACTGGCCCGGCGTCGCGTTGGTGTGCTGGCCGTCCCGCAGCACGCGCGTGCCGTTGACCCAGACGTCGCGCACCCCCACCGAGAGCTGGTGCGGCTGCTCGAAGGTGGCCACGTCACCGACCGTCTTGGGGTCGAAGATCACCAGATCGGCCCAAAAGTTCGGGCGCACCTGGCCCCGGTCCCAGAGCGAGAGGCGGTTGGCCACCGAGGAGGTCATCTTCTGCACCGCCTCCTCCAGCGTCAGGATCCTCTCTTCGCGGACGTATTTGCCCAGCACGCGGGTAAACGTGCCGTAGCCGCGCGGGTGGACCGGTCCCTGCTCGGCGGCCCACTCGGGCGCCACCCCGCCAGCGTCGCTGGAGATCTTGATCCACGGCTGCCGCAGTTGCTCGCGGACGTTCTCCTCGCTCATCTTGAAGTAGATGGTGCTGACCCGCTGCCCCTCCGCGGCCAGGAGGTCCATGATCACGTCCGGCCACTCGCCGCCGCGCTCGGCCACGATCTGCGACAGCCGCTGGCCCACGTACTGCTGGTGCTCCGGCCGCTCGAAGCCGATCGGCATGATGTTCTCCAGCCCGGCCGACTGCACCTGCGACGACCAGCCGCCGGTGAAGTTGAGGCACGCCTCGCGAATCCTGGCGCGCATCTCGGGGTTGGTCAGGTTCTGAAAGAACTTGCCGCCCGCCGCCGCCCAGGGTGGCAGGCACGACGACAGCCCGGTGCCGCTGGCGATGTAGGGGTACATGTCGGCGGTGATGTCGAGCCCCTCGGCGCGCGCCTGGGTGATGCGGCGCATGACCTCGGGCATGAGGTGCCAGCTCGGCTGCCCTGAGGCCTTGAGGTGGTAGATCTCGACCGCCGCGCCCGAGCGCCGGCCGATCGCCATCGCCTCGTCCAAACCCTCCAGGATCGCCTCGGCCTCCGAGCGCATGTGGGTGATATACACCCCGCCGAATCGCGCCACGACCTCGCAGACGCTGGCGATCTCCTCCGTGCTGGCGAAGGTGTCGGGCGGGTAGATCAGCGCGTAGCTGACGCCGAAGGCGCCATCCTCCATCGCCTCGCCCATCACCCGCCGCATGGTCGCCAGCTCCTCCGCCGACGACTCCCCCAGGTCCATGCCGCGCCCGTACTGGCGCAGGGTGCCGCCGCCCAGGAAGCTGCCGACGTTGGGCGAGACGCCCCGCCCGGTCAGGGCCGTCAGCCAGTCGCCGAAGCGGCTCCAGCCTTTGGCCTTCTCCTGCCACTCGCGCAGCGCCTCGTGATAGGGCGTGTGGCGCAATTCCGCGGGGTTGCGCCCGCCGACCGGCGCCGGCGTCGACCCCTCGCCCATGATCTCGGTGGTCACGCCCTGCGTGATCTTCGAGAGGCAGCGCGGGTCGTAGAAGAGCGGCATGATCGAGTGGCTCTGGATGTCGATGAAGCCCGGCGCCACCACCATGCCGCTGGCATCGACGACCTCGC
>DASSHC010000089.1:0-18583 GCA_035693105.1 Thermomicrobiaceae bacterium
TGAAGTAGTACTCGGTCAGCGCCTGCCGCTGCTCGGCGTCCATCACGCTGCCGCGATTCATGCCGTGGGCCAGCGAGCGGGCCTGCTCCCAGTCGATCAGGGTCGATGTCTCTGGCTTCGTGTGCTCCAGCAGCGACTCGCGCGTGCGGTTGCCGGCCCAGGCGGCTACCGCCGCACCGAGCAGGACCGCCGTGAGCAACCGCTTGTCGTTCAGGGGATGGCGTGGCACGAGCAGTTCACCTTTCCAGCAAACGTGGCGCGCCGGACGAATCACAGCCGGGGCGGCGCGCCGCCGATGCTCAAGTCTACCCCGTCCCGACTAGTGTGATGTTCTCAGAGGGCACATAGTGGCTCTTGAGCGTCAGGTCGTCGATCCGCTTGTCGCCGCTGAACACCTGACGGTGCAGGGTCACGTCGAAGCCGTCCTCGGCGTGCTCCAGCAGGATCGACTGCCCCTTCGGCAGGGAATCGCCTTTCTCGTATTTCATGGTCGTGTCGGCCTTGACCACGTCGGTGATCACCGGATCGTCCGACTGCACTTTCCAGTGCGGGTCGATGCCCCAGAGCGAGAAGCGTACCCAGCTCCCATCGGCGCTGGCGACCACCGCCAGCCAGTTGCCGGTCGTGTTCTTGAACTTGAAGTCGAGCCCGGCGTCGGTGTCGACCGTGGCGTCCAGCCCGGTGACGCCGCTCGGCGAGACGCCGTAGTTCGGGATCCAATAGAGGTGCCAACTGCGATCGACGATCGGCATGCCGGCCCACCAGGCGGCGTGGAAGAGCGTCGTCGCCACCTGACAGATGCCCCCACCCACCGACGGCACGGTCGTCACGTTGCCGTTGGTGGTCGCGATGCCGTAGCCCAGCTTGTAACCGTTGTTCAGATCGACCGCGCCGATCGTGCCGGTGAAGGAGAAGGTCGCGCCCGGCGGCACCAGCGCCCCGTTGACCCGCGACACCGCCAGCTCCACGTTGTAGGCCCGGTTGGCGATCGAGCCGGCGTATGAGGTCTGCCCCGAGCCGAGCTTGTCCTTGATCGCGATGCTGCTCGCCATCGCCGCGGTGTACTTTGGCTCGACCGGCTGGGTGACAATCGCCACGCTCTCGCTCCCCTTCAGGAGCGCGTCGCGCACCGCCGCGGCGGACTTTTCCAAATCGAGCGTCACGCCCGCCTGCTCGGGCGCCACCACTTTGACCGCGCCGTCGAGGTAGCGGAACTGCGCGTCTTTGGCCGGCTTCTCGATCTTGTCCTTGATTCCGCCCAGCGCTTGCGTCAACTCGACAGGATCGATCGTCAGGGCCAGCTTCGGGGATTGGTTGGGATGGGCCTGGAAGCCGATCGACTGTCCGATCACGTCGGCCGGCAGTGGCAGGCTCCCCGAGTCCCAGGTGACGGTGAACGGCTTCGCCACGAGCTGCCGCGCCTGCTCAGCCGCCGCTCGGGCATCGGCATCGGTGATAGCTGGTGGGTGCGACTGCGTGACCGCCTCGACGCGGTGCTGTCCCTGGCCCAGGGCCGAGAGGATCGCGCCCGCGGTGGCCGCCGGGTCGAACGCCTGCGCGTCCTGGCCCGGCACGACCGCGAAGGCCTTGCCGTCCCAATTCACCCCCGCGTCGACGCCCGCGCGCTTGATCGCGCCGTCGAGCTGACCGAGGTAGGCCGTGAGCCGCTCGCGCGAGAGGGTGGGCGCGGCCTGGCTCGTCGCACCCGGCTCCAGCATGGTGCGCAGCGCGGCCGGCGCGATCTCCCAACGGTCACTGCCGAAGCTGATCGACACCGGCTGCCCGACGAGCGCGGTCGCCGCATCGAGCCCCCGCTTCAGATCACCGGCCTCAACCTTCTGCGGGAGGGTGACTGTCTCGATCGCGACCGGCGCCGTCGAGAGGGCGGCCACCGAGCGCTCCATCGCACCATACGTCGCGGCGGTGTCGATGCCGATCCCGGTCGAGCCCGGATCGATGGTGAGTTTGCCGCTGGAGTCGAAGACGTAGGAGGCGTCCACCGGGCGGCGCGCGACCTCCGGCGCCAACGCCCGCAGCGCGTCGAGCGAAGCCTGCTGGTCGACGGAGAAGGCGACCGGCACGCGGCTTCCGCCCAGCCAGGCTGAGAGGAGATCCGCCGAGTCGGACCAGAGATTGCCGGCATGCCCTAGCGCGAACGCCTGCGCCGCGGTCCGCTCGGCATCGTAGCGTACGTTCAAGCGCGCTGACGGCACCGCCCACGATTTGCCGCTGGAGGTCAAGACGAGCTGTTGAGGCGCGTCATCCGGCAGGCGCACGGCCAGCAATGCCGACGCGCGCTCCTGGCTGAGCCCGCCGAGCGCGATGCCGCCGGCCTGCACGCCAGGATCGATGCGGTCACGGTAGCGCCAGCCCTGCACCAGCAGCACGGTCGCCAGGAGTACGACGACGGCCGCCAGGGCAGCCATGGCGCCGAGCACCGCCCGCGTGATCGCCAGGTGGGGCGTAGGACGCGTGTTGATCCAGAATGTGGACGTGTGGTCGTCGAGGACCCGGCCGGCCACGCGGTTCCCAACCCTTCATTCGTCGGAGCCGGTCTTTGAACCTAGTATGGGAGACCACGGCCCAACCCGAAAGCCCCCATTGCTCCTGACCCTTCCCTGCACCCTATCCTACCGCATAGCGCGCGGCCAGGTGGCGCAGCCGGAGAACCTCGCGCGGCGCCGGCTCGGGCCGCAGCCAGCGCTCGATCTCGGGCCATTTCGCTGTCGCATGTGTCTGAATCGTTCGCCGCTCACGCCAGCGCGCCGGTAGTCCACCCAGTGCCGCCGCGCGCCCCGTGGCCGCGGCCCAATCGCGCGTGGCCAGGCTGTAGCCCAGCGCCAGCAGGTCGTAGCGCAGCACGCGCCAACCGTGGCGTGCGAGCATGCGGCGGGGCGCGCAGCGCGCCAGCAGCCAGACGCGGTTGCGCGCCAGCAGGCGCCGCTTGAAGGCCGAGCCCTCGACCGCCGAGGCCGAGTAGGCGTGGCGCACCACGGCGCCTGCCGCCTGCCAGGTGCGCCAGCCGCGCAGCCGCAAGCGCCAGGCCAGGTCGACGTCCTCCAGATACATGAAGAAGCTCTCCGAGAAGAGTCCAACGTCCTCCAGCGCCGCGCGCCGGTAGGCCGCCGCGCCCGCCGACGGTGCGAAGACCTCTTGCTCACGCAAGGCGGCGAGATCGCTCCCCAGCGCCCGATCGAGCGCCAACCCGTTACGGTAGACCTCGATCCCCGCCGAGGCGACGACGGACGGCGCGTTGGCGAAGACCATCGTGGCCGCGACCGCGCCCAGCGCGATGTCCTCCTCCAGCGGCGCCAGCAGCCGCGCCAGGAACTCCGGCTCGGCCACCGTGTCGTTGTTCAGTAGCACGACCACCTGGCCGTCGCTGTGGACGATGCCGCGATTGTTGGCGACGGCGAAGCCGAGGTTGCGGTCCAAGGAGAGGAGGTCCACTGCCGGGAATGCGCGCGCAAGCTTGCCGGGCGTGCCGTCCTGGCTGCCATTGTCGACCACCAGCATCTGCTCCGGAGGGCGCGTCTGCGCCTGGAGCGAGCGCAGGCAAGGCTCCAGCAGTTCCCAGCCGTTGTAGGTCGCGATCACGATCGAGCAACTGAGGTGCGGCATGCGGCAATTCCTCGGATTGGCTCATGGCTTTGTCAGCTCATCGATGAGCCGGAAGCGTCGAGGATATCACGAGCGGCGCGCCGATTGGCTCCCAGGCGCGGGCGTGCGACAATGCCGCGACGGCCGCGAATGGCCGGTCGGCAATGGCAGAGAGGAGTCCAAATGCCAAAGAGCGTGGTGGCGACGCAGCAGGCGCCGCAGGCCATCGGCCCGTATTCCCAGGCGATTCGCCTCGGCAATCTCCTGTTCACTGCGGGGCAGATCCCGCTCGATCCCTCGTCGGGCAAGCTTGTCGAGGGCGATATCGAGCAGCAGACCGAGCGCGTGATGCAGAACCTCAAGGCCATCCTCGAAGCCGCCGGCTCGTCGCTCGACAAGGTCGTCAAGACCACCTGCTTCCTAGCCAATCTCGACGATTTCCAGCGCTTCAACCAGGTCTACGGCCAATATTTCACCAACCAGCCGCCTGCCCGCAGCACTGTCGAGGTCGCGCGGCTGCCGGCCGGCGCGCGTGTCGAAGTCGAGTGCGTGGCGGAGTGCGTCTAGCAGCCACGCGCCAGGCACATCATCGTCATATTGGAGCCTGCATGGTATACTATGGGCGCGAGCGGGTGAGTAGCTCAGCTGGTTAGAGCGCGCGGTTCACATCCGCGAGGTCAGGGGTTCAAGTCCCTTCTCACCCACCCCCACCCGGCAGCAACGCCGAGCGCGCACGCACGGCGCGGGTGATGTGGTTCCGCGGTCATAGTCTGTCTGAGCACGACGACAAGCCGGTTACCCAGGTGGCCGAGGGCATCGATGTCCTCGGCTCTCGATGTATCCTGGGGGATCTCGTTGGCTCACGTGGATGGCGCGGTTCGCGGTGAGTAAGGAAGAAGGGTAGTCATGCCCGCAGAGCGCGCGGTCGTACTCACGGCCGAAGGCAAGGACGAGCTGGAGAACGAGCTGCAGATGCTGCGCTCGGTCAAGCTGCCCGACGTTACACGGCGCGTTCAGGAACTGACGCTCGACGGCGACGTATCAGACAACAGCGAGTACGAGGACACCAAAGAGGAATTGATGATCGTCGAGGCGCGCATCCGCGAGATCGAGCATCTGCTCCGCCGCGCCCAGGTGATCCACAAGACGCCCATCGACGGCGTGATCAAGCTCGGCTCACAGGTCACGCTGGTCGACGAGGACGGCCACACTGAGCGCTGGACGCTGGTCAGCCCGGCTGAAGCCAACACCATGAACGCCAAGATCTCGACCGACTCCCCGGTCGGCGCGGCGCTGGTGGGTAAACGCGAGGGCGAGACCGTCACGGTCAGCGCCCCCGGCGGCGACACGACCTACCGGGTTCAGCAGGTCGAGTAACCGCACGAGACGATTGAGGGCAGCGGCCGCGGGCGAGATGCATCGTCCGCGGCCTTTTTGTTGAGCCGCGAGACCGGGAGGTTTGCATGGACGAATTAGACGAATTGAACGAGCAGCAGGCGCAACGGCTGCGCAAGGTGGAGGAATTGCGGGCTGCCGGCATCGAATCCTATCCTGCGCGCACCGGGCGCACGCACACGGCCGAGGCGGCGCGGGAGCGCTACCAGGAGGTCGCGGCCGATCTAGGCGACTCGCCGGACACCGAGGCGATCACCGTCGCCGGGCGCGTTATCTCGCCGCGCAACATGGGTAAGTCGATCTTCACCCACATTCGCGACGGTAGCGGCACCCTGCAGCTCTACCTGCGGCGCGGCATCGTCTCTGACGAAGAGTTCGAGCGCTTCCGGCGCTTCATCGACCAGGGCGACTTCGTCGAAGCCACCGGGCATCTGATGCGCACCCGCACCGGCGAGCTCACCCTCCAGGTCACATCCTTTCAGTTGCTCAGCAAGGCGATCAACCCGCCGCCGGAGAAGTGGCACGGTCTGAGCGACGTCGAGACGCGCTACAGGCAGCGCTATGCCGATCTCATCTCGAACGACGAGGTCCGGCGCATCTTCGAAGTGCGCGCGCACAGCATCAGCGCCATCCGCGCCTTCCTGGACGAGCGCGGCTTTCTGGAGGTGGAGACGCCGGTCCTGCAGCCGCTCTATGGTGGCGCGGCGGCCCAGCCCTTCACCACCCACTACCGCTCGCTCGACCAGACGATGTACCTGCGCATCGCCGACGAGCTCTACCTCAAGCGTTTGATCGTCGGCGGCTACGATCGCGTCTACGAGATCGCCAAGGACTTCCGCAACGAGGGTGTCGACGCGCGGCACTCACCCGAGTTCACCATGCTCGAGTTCTACGTGGCCTATGCCGACTACCGCGACGTCATGGATCTCGTCGAGCAGATGATCCCCTTCGTCGCGCTGCGGGCGCTCGGTAGCGAACAGATCGTCTACAACGGACAGGAGATCGACCTGGCACCCCCCTGGCGGCGGATCACGCTGCGCCAGGCACTGATCGACGCCGCCGGCATCGACTTCCTCGCCGTCACCGATCAGCGTGAGCTGTACGAGCGCGCGCGCGCGCTGGGAGCCGAGATCGCGCCGGACACCGTCTGGGCGCGCATCGTCGACGAGCTGCTGAAGACCTTCGTCATCCCCACGCTGATCCAGCCGACGATCCTCTACGACTACCCGGTGCAACTCTCGCCGCTGGCCAAGCGCAGCCCGGAGAACCCGGAGATCGCCGAGCGCTTCCAGATCTTCATCGGCACGCTGGAGTGCGGCAACGCCTTCACCGAGCTGAACGACCCATTCGATCAGCTCGAGCGCTTCCGGCAGCAGGTGCGGGACCGTGAGGCCGGCGACCTGGAGGCGATGCCGATCGACGAGGACTTCATCAACGCCCTCTTCTTCGCCATGCCGCCGACCGGCGGCTTCGGCCTGGGCATCGACCGGCTGACGATGCTGTTGACCGACCAGACCAATATCCGCGAGGTGATCCTCTTCCCCCACTTGCGCACCAAGACGGCCTATTGACCGTCCATCGGTGCCGGGTGAGGGTGGGCTCCTCGACCATCGCCGGATTACAGGGGAAAATTTCGTGGCGCACGACTACGACGTGTCTTGGTTGTATGCCACATCCTTAACCCTGTCATCCTGAGCGCGGTCGAAGGATCCGTCCTCACTTGGCACGCAACATACTCAATGCGCAGTACCGCGATTCAGAACGCACACCGCAGGAGGGTGCGGGGCAGCGTCAGCGGTCGTCCCCGCCGGTGGGCTCGCCTTCCACCTTGCCCGGCAACACGACGGCCGCCTCCGGCTCGGCGTCGGTGAACGGCAGGTAGTCGCGCAGCGTCTCCAGCGTGCCGCGCAGCCGGGCGCTCCACTCACTCACCTCCGCCGCGATCAGCTCGCGCATCAGCGTATTGGTCTGCCCCATGCGGCGGAACTTGCGGTAGCGCTCGCGAACCAGCTTGCCTGGCGACTGCTCGACCAGCTCGGCCAGCGCGTCCACGATCGAGGCCTTCAGCAGCCCCGTCGCCAGCTCCGGGTTGGCGTGGGCGCCACCTTCCGGCTCCGGCACCACGGCATCGATCACGCTCAGCTTGAGCAGATCGGCCGCGGTCAGCTTGAGCGACTCGGCGACCTCGGGCGCCCGGGCCGCGTCGCGGTAGAGGATCGCGGCCGCGCCCTCTGGCGCGATCACACTGTAGATGGCGCGCTCCTGCATCAGCACGCGATCTCCCACCCCCAGCGCCAGCGCGCCACCGCTGCCGCCTTCGCCGATGATCGTCGCCACGGTCGGCACGCCGATCACGCTCATGGTCGCCAGGCATTCGCTGAGCGCGATCGCCAGGCCCCGCTCCTCGGCTCCCTCACCCAAATACGCGCCGGGTGTGTCGATCAGGGTGATCACCGGCAACTCCAGCCGCTGCGCCAGCTCCATCAGCCGCTTGGCCTTGCGGTAGCCCTCCGGCAGCGCCTGCCCGCCGCGCCGGGCCGCTTCACCGTGCCCGCGCTCGGTGCCGATGAAGATGACCCCCCGGCCGTCGATCTCACCGATGCCGCCGACGATCGCCGGGTCGTCGCCGTAGATGCGGTCGCCGTGCAACTCGACGAACTGCGGGCTGGTGCGATGAATGTAGTCGAGCGCGGTGGGCCGATCGGCGCGGCGGGCGATCTGGACGATCTCCCAGGCGTTGATCGGAGCGCGCTCCGGCGTCTCGGCCGGACGCTCCTCGCGCTCCAGCGGCGCGTGCGCGTCGACCAGTTGAAGAATGGTCGCCAGCGTATCGCGCAGTTGCATCCGCTCGACGATCTTGTCGACAAAGCCGTGCCGGAAGAGGAACTCGGCGCTGTGCGAGTCGATCTCTTCGCGCCCCGAGGTTTGGCGGATCACGCGCGGCCCGGCGAAGCCGATCAGCGCGTGCGGCTCGGCCAGCGTAATGTCTCCCTGGCTGGCGAAGCTGGCGAAGATGCCGCCGGTGGTCGGGTTGGTCAGCACCGAGATGTAGAGGACGTGGTCGTCGTGGACGCGCTTGGCCGCGGCCGCGGTCTTGGCCAACTGCACCAGACTGAGCATCCCCTCCTGCATGCGCGCCCCGCCCGAGGCGGCGATGGTGATGATCGGCAGCTTCTTCTCGGCCGCGCGCTCGAAGGCGCTGGTCAGCTTCTCGCCCACCACCGAGCCCATGCTGCCGCCCAGGAAGCGGAAGTCCAGCACGGCCAGGATGACCTCGTGGCCGGCGATCCGCGCCGTGCCGGTCACCGCCGCCTCGGTCAGCCCGGTGTGCTCGCGCGCTCGCAGCACACGCGTGGGATAGGGCAGCCGGTCGGCGAAAATCAACGGGTCGACCGAGACCAGGTGCCGGTTGAATTCCTCGAACGATCCGGCGTCGACCAACAGCTCGATGCGCTGCGGGGCGCCGAGCGTATCGTGATAGCCACAGTTGGAGCACACCCGGTAGCGACGATACTGTTCATCGCCGCGGTGCGCCGCGCCGCACTGCCGGCACGTGCCCAGCTCATCATTATCCGTCCGCATTGTCCGGACATCCATCGCGGGAGTCTTGCCCCGGTCCTTATCGTTCACCCTACAGCTCCCGTCTGCTGATCCCGCCGCGCGGAGATGCCCGAATTGTGCCTGAAATCAGTTGAGCCCGTGTCGGGCGCCTGGTTGATACATTGGCCGCCGATTGGTGTACGTACACAATGGACGGACATCATTCGGCTTTGGGGCGGCTACCAGTCCTGGCGACCGGTCTCAGGCACGCTCCTCCTCATGGCGGCCCGCCTGCGCCAACTCGCGCAGCAAGGCGACCGTACTCTCTACCCCATCTATCACAA
The DNA here is from genome assembly GCA_035693105.1 of Thermomicrobiaceae bacterium. Lineage (GTDB taxonomy): Bacteria > Chloroflexota > Chloroflexia > Thermomicrobiales > Thermomicrobiaceae > DASSHC01. The sequence continues at coordinate 8,880 of DASSHC010000089.1, forward strand.
CGTCTGCCGCTGCCAGCAATTCCGCTGGGGTCTCGGCAGCCAGCACGCCCACCGAACAGCCGGCGAGTCCTCCCGCGTCGCGCAGCCGGCTCAATGCTCGCATCGCATCCACGTCGGTGACGTCGTCCCCCAGCATGACCACCGAGCGCAGTTGGAAGAGCGCCACCAGGTCGCGCAGGGCGCTCCCCTTGTCGATAGCTACCGGTGGACGCAATTCCAGCACCATGCGTCCCTCCGTGACGCGCAGACCGTGGCGCGCGGCCAGTGGCTCCAGCCGGCGCAGGATGGCGGCGCGGGCTGCCCCGGGGTCCGTCGCACCGCGGAAGTGGATCGAGCCGCTCGCGCCCTTGGGCTCGAACACCAGCCCGAGCGCCGGGGGCTGGTCCGCCAGCTCGCGCATCACTGCCGCGATCGCTTCCATGTGCGGGCGCGCCGCGTCCGCCACGCTCAGGCCGGAGAGGTCCAGCCGCTCCAAGCCGTGATTGCCGACGACGACGACCCCCGGCACGGCCAGCATTCGCGCCGCCTCCTCGGCGCTCCGCCCGGTGATGGCGGCGACCAGCTCGAGCTGCCGGGAGAGCTCTGCCAGCGCGGCGATCGCCTCCGGCTCGACCACCGCTGCCTCCGGTCGCGCGGCGATCCGGCTAATCGTCCCATCGATATCGGTAATCAGGCCGGCCGGGCGCGCCGCCAGCAGCGTCGCCAAGCGGCCGGCCAGCTCCAACACGCTGGCCGGGTTGGGACGATCGGTCACCGCCTGCTCCCTTCGTCCAGGGCGTCCGCGCCGGTATACTTCGTCCTGCGTTTTACCCCCGCGACTCCCGTTGCACGTGGAGTGCCGGGAGACAGGAGATATCGTGCCGCGCTTTCTGCAGCAGGCGCTGAGCTACCCGCGCGAGATCAAGCTGTACCTCAGCTACACCCTGCTGGTGAACCTCGGCATCGGTGTCTACGTGCTGATCTTTAACCTCTATCTGGAACGCATCGGCTTCCGGCCGGACTTCATCGGCCTCTTCAACGCCGTGCAGACCGTGGCCATGGGAGTGGTGGCGCTCGGCATCGGCTTTCTGATCAATCGCGTCGGCACTTGGCGCTGCATCACCTACGGCTCGCTCTTCTACCTGGTCACCTCCGTCGGCGTCGCCCTGACCGGCAACCCGGCCGCTATCCTGGTGCTCGGCGCCCTCAACGGCGCCGCCACCGCCTTCGTGACCGTCCCGACCATGCCGTTCATCATCGAGTGGACGCCTGCCGAGTCGCGCTCCTCGGTCGCGGCGCTCTGCTTCTCGCTGACCTCACTCTCGATGATGCTGGGCAGCCTGATCGGCGGCTGGTCGCCGCGGCTCTTCGGCCTGCTCGGCGGCGTGGCGCTCGACAGCACCCTGGCCTTTCGCGGCACGCTCATCCTCGGCATCGCCCTGGCGGCGCTCGGCCTGCCGCCGATGTGGCTGATGCGCGCCGCGCGCGACCGCGGTTCGCGCTTCCTCGGCCCGACCGCGGCCCTACCCCCGCTGACCCGCGACAAGCGGCGCCAGGTGCGCCGCGACCTCGTCGTCTTCGTGGCCGTGGGGCTCTGCCTGAGCTTGGGCGCCGGGGCGGTGGTGCCGTTCTACAACGTCTTCCTCTCGTCGGTGGGCGCGCGCCCCGGCGAGATCGGCACCATCTTCTCGCTCGCCAGCGCGGTTGCCGCCGTGGTCGGCCTAGCGGCGCCGCTCGCGGCCCGCAAGCTCGGCACACTGCCCGCCGTCCTGCTGGTGCGCATCTCGCCGGCGCCCTTCTTCTTCCTACTGGCGCTCAGCCCAACTGTCGGCATGGCGGCCCTGGCGATGAGCGTGCGCGCAACCTCGGGCAACATGGGCTGGCCGATCGACTCGACCTACATCGCCGAGATCCTGCCGCCGGAGGCGCGCGCCAACGCCTTCAGTTTCCGCAGCGGCGCCTGGAACCTCGGCTACGCGCTGGCCAGCTTCGTGGCCGGGGAAGTGATCGTCAGCGTCGGCTACGTGCCCACCTTCGTCGCCTTCGGTATCACCATCGTGGCCAGCACCCTCGGCTTCGTTCTCTACTTCCGCGGCCGCTCCCCCAGCGCCGCGCCCGCCGACGACCGCCACGAACTCGTGGCCGCTTGAAGCGAAACGCCGGCATACAGCAGTTTGCACGGCGTAAGACGGATCCCTCGACTGCGCTCGGGAAGACAGAGTATATTTTGAGACCTACCGGGCGAGGCAATTCCTCGTCGTCCGCCACACCCTTGACTTTGTCATCCTGAGCGAAGTCGAAGGATCCGTCCTCGACAGCCACACCTTCTGATCTTCAGCCAGCCGTCCCGTCTAATACATCCGCTGCTTGTCGAGCAGGTTGCGCATCTCTCCCTCGCGGCCCTCCAGCATGCAGCGCAGATTGTGGCAGAGGATCTCGGTGATCCGCGCATTCTCGCTGAAGGCCGTGCTGGCCGAGTGCGGGTTGAACAGGACGTTCGGCAACTCCCACAGCGGCGAGTCTGCCGGCAGTGGCTCCTGCGCGAAGACGTCGAGCCCGGCGAAGGCGATGCGGCCGGAGCGGAGGCCCTCGATCAGGGCGGATTCGTCGACCGCGACGCCGCGCCCGATGTTGACGAACACGACACCCGGCTTCATCGCCGCGAACGCCGCCGCGTCGATCATCCCCTCGGTCTCCGGCGTGTGCGGCACGCTGATCACCACCGCGTCCGCCTGTCCCAGCATCTGGTGCAGGTGTTCGCGCGGGAAGACTTGATCCACCCCCAGCTCCGTCGCGCGCTCCTGCCCGCCCCCGCGCCCCATGGCGACGACCCGCATATCGAAGGCACGGCCGACGCGCGCCACCTGACGCCCGATCTTGCCCGGACCGACGATCGCCAGCGTCTTCCCCGCCAGCTCGTCGGAGCAGAAGCGCTCCCAGCGCCGCCCGGTCTTGTCCCGCTCCAGCCGTTCCAGCTCCTTGACGTGAGCCAGCAGCGTCAGGAAGACGAACTCGGCCAGCGGCCCGGCGTGGATGCCGCTGGAGGTGGTCACGAGGATATCGGAGTTCTGCAGGCCAAGCCGCGCCACCTGCTGGCCCACCCCCGCGCTGGTCGTTTGCACCCAGCGAGCGCTCGGGATGAGGTCGCGCATCGTGGTGCCGTCGGACGGCAGCCGCTTGGGGAAATCAAGCAGGAAGTCGGCCTCGCGCAGGTGTTTCCGGTAGCGCGCCTCCTGCTCCGGCGTGCGCGTGAACTCGGGCACACCGTCGTGGTCGGCCACGTAGCGTGTCGCCGGCAGCAGGTCCGGCTCGTAGACGACCTCCACCCGCTCCGGCGCCACCTGCCGGATGCGTTCGACGTACTCCGGCTCGAACGGAGAGCTGATAAAGAGCTTGAAGCGTTCCCCCTGCGCCATGTCTCTCTCCTTCATCATTGCAGTCCAGCGGGGGCAGCTTACCACGGGGATGGGCCGGGAAAACGCCGTGCTACACTAGGCGCAGGTGGCCCCGGCTCAGGCGGGCCGCCCTCTCTGGAGAGGTGCAGCAGGTGGAGCAAACCGCCGAGGTCGTCGTCATCGGCGCCGGGATCATGGGCTGCAGCGTCGCCTATCACTTGGCCGCGCGCGGGGTTCGTGACATCGTGGTGCTCGAGCGCGACCAGATCGCGCGCGGCTCGACCTCCGACGCCGCCGGCGGCATCCGGCTCCAGTTCTCGACTCCCACTAACATCGTGCTGGCCCAGCGCAGCCTCGAGGTCTGGGAGCGCTTCGAGGAGCGCTTCGGGGTCGACATCGGCCTGCGCCAGCAGGGCTACCTCTTCCTGCTGCGCTCCGCGGCCGAGGTGGCTGAGTTCCGCAAGAACCTGCTGCTGCAACAGTCGCTCGGCGTGCCGGCCCGCTGGGTCTCGCCGGAGGAGATCCACCAGCTCAATCCAGCGGTCGTGCTCGAGGATGTGCTCGGCGGCACCTTCTGCCCGCGCGACGGCTGGGCCGATCCTTTCACCGCCACCATGGGCTTCGCCTCGGCCGCGCGCCGGCTGGGAGTCGAGATCCGGCAGCACACTCCTGTCACGGGTATCACCGTACAAGACGGCCGCGTCAGCGGCGTGGAGACTGCGGGCGGCGCCATCGCCGCGCCGCTAGTGGTCATCTGCGCCGGTGCGCGCACGCGCGAGGTCGGCCACATGGCCGGCGTCGAGATCCCGGTCGACCCCTACCGCCGCATGAGCTTCGTCACCGAGCCGTTCCCGGCGGTTCCCTCCACCGTCCCGATGACGATCGATTTCCAGACCTCGCTCTACTTCCACCCCGAGGGCCCGGGCTTCCTCTTCGGCATGTCGAATTCGGAGGAGCCGAGCAGCTTCCAGCGCACGGTAGACGACGAATGGCTGCTGCGCTGCGTCGAGGAACTGGCGAAGCGCGCCCCGGTTTTCGAGGAGGCGCGGGTCAAGACCGGTTGGGCGGGACTCTATGAGATCACGCCGGACGACAACCCCGTGCTGGGCTATCTCGACGAGGTGTTCGGTCTGGTCGTCGCGGCCGGCTTCAGCGGCCACGGCTTCATGCAGGGCCCGGCGATCGGCGCCTGCATGGCCGAGCTGCTCCTCGACGGCCGGGCAACCACGGCCGACATCACGCCCTTCGCGCCCGCGCGCTTCCGCGAGGGCCGGTTGGCCCAGGAACACAACGTGGTCTGACGATGGTGATCGGCATCGCGCACCTCAGCATCCAAATACCGGGCGCTCAGTCGCTCAAGGACAAACGACGCGTGGTGAAATCGCTGACCCAGCGCCTGCAGAACCGCTTCAACGTCGCCGTGGCCGAGGTCGATCAGCTCGACGCCTGGCAGAGCGCGGTCGTGGGACTGGCGGTCGTCTCCAATTCGGCGGCGCACGCCGACCAGATGCTCAGCACGATCCTCCGCTTCGTCGAAGACGACCTCCGCGACGGCTTCCTGATCGACGTCCACACCGAGATCTTGCACGCCTAATAGGCTCTCGCGAGACAGCGTGAGACCGTCTCTCGAAGGCCGCCGTTGTTCTTCCCCGTATCGGGCCGATCCTCAGCAATGAGCATGGGTGCCTCGCGCCACGAAGGATCCCTCGACTGCGCTCGGGATGACCGGGGTAGTATGGGGCGTACGACGACGACGTGTGTTGGTCGTACGACTCATTCCTTCCCCTTGTCATCCTGAGCTTGTCGGAGGATCCGCCCTCACCCGGCGCCCAACGTCCTCGCTGGACAAAGCTCACGCCGGTTCCCGCGCCACGAACGCCTCCGCCTCGCGGCGCAGTTCCGGGCGCAACGTGCGCGTGGCGTCCGCGATCCGGCCCAGCACCTCGGGGAGCGGCTCGGCCGGCTCGGCCGGCACCTCGCCCACCAAATCGACCAATCGCTGCTGAAACAAGCGCTCCAGTGCGGCGCGCGTGTGGCGCACCAGCCGCCGGTCCTCCTCACCGCGTGCGGTCTCGACCAACTGCCGGATCTCCTTCATCGATACCGGCACACTGGCGACCTCGGCCACCGCCCGCCGCGCCTCGCGCACCTGCTCGACGTCCTCGTACCACCGCTCCAACAAGCCGTAGGCGCTCTCGACGTCCGCCGCGCGCTCCTCCGTCTCTGTCACCAGTTGCGCGGTGACTAACTCCGGCGGCGGATTCAGGCTCAAGAGCGGCGTGCGCTCCTCCACCCACATCCAGCCGCAGGCGCTGGCGCAGCGGAAGTAGTAGATCGCCGCCAACAGATTCTCGCGCGGCGTCTCCGGCAGCCGGTCGATGCGCGCCAGCAAGCCGATATCGGGCGTAACCGGCAGCGTGCCGAACATCCTGGCGATCGCGACCGGGATCAGCACGACTTCGTGTCCGTCCACCCGGGCGCGCGGCCCGTCGGCCACGCGCGGCAGGAAGTAGTCGGTCAACGGGCCGCGCGGGCTGATGAAGACGCCGCGCACGAGTTCGATATCCTCCCCGAGCGGCGCCTCCAGCGTGCGCTCGATCGCCTGCCGTGCCAGGCCCTCCTCGATCGCCAGCAGCGCTGCCAGCGAGTCGGCGCTCACCTGCGCCGGCTTGATGGTATCGACCGCGAACTTGGCGTCCGCCGCTTGCAGCACCGGCCGCCCGCCCTGGTAACCGTAGAGCACGAAATCGGGGTTGGTCAGCTTGTGCTGACCGGCCTGGATGGCGATGCGCGGGTCCTCGTCGAGTCGGGCTACCGCCTTGAGCACGAACGGCGCCCCGCCGGGCACCGGCCGCTCCGTCTCGAGCCAGCCGTCGAGCGCCCTGCTGCACTCCTCCGACCAGCGGTCGCCGAGCACCCGGCTGGCGCCGCCCCGGTCGCTCCAGGCCATCAGGTCGCGGTCGAGCACCGCCGCGATCAGGTTGCCGCCCGGAAGGGCCGGATTGAAGAGGTTCCCCCGAACCTCGCGAAAAGACGGACCTCGGCCAAAGCGCAGCGCCACGAATACCTCCACCCACCACGCGCGAATCTCCTCGCGCCGAGCGTGCCAGTCTTCGGCCGATTCGGCAAGGGACGCCAACGGGACCATCCGGTCATTGAGGGCGCGCTCGGCGCCACCAATACTCGACGGCGAGGCACCGGCCGATCGCGGCATGGAGGAGGACTAGTGACGAACACGATCACGCGTGTGCGGGTCGACCCGACCACTGACCCCGTGTGGCAGCGGCTGCTGCAGCGCCACCCCGCCGGCCTCTTCCACTCGCCGGAGTGGCTGCGCGTTCTCCCCGCCACTTATGGACTCGCGGTCGAATCGCTGGTCCTGCTGGACGACTCCGGCGAACCGGAAGCCGGCCTGCCCTACTGCGTCCTGTCCGACCCGCGCGGCGAGCGCGTCGCCTCGCTCCCCTTCTCCGACTACTGCGACCCGCTGGTCTCGACGAGTGAGCAGTGGCAGGCGCTGGCCGACGGCCTGCTGGCGCTCGGACTGCCGGTGTCGCTGCGCTGCCTGCACAATGCCGTGCCGCTGGACGACGCGCGTTTTCCGCTGATCAAGCGCGCCCACTGGCACGGCCTCGACCTCGACCGGTCACTCGACGATCTGTGGATGGCGATCGATCCCGCGGCCCGGCGGGCGATCCGCAAGGCGGAGCGCTCCGGCCTGACGGTGCGGCTTGCGCAGGGCGAGGACGACCTGCGTGCCTTCTTTGCGCTGCACCTGGGCATCCGCAAGTACAAGTACGGGCTGCTCGCCCAGCCCTTCCGCTTTTTCCAGGCGATCCGCGAGCAGTTCGTCGACTCGGGCCGCTTCGCGCTGATGTTGGCGGAGATGGACGGCGAGGCGGTGGGCGGGGTGCTCTACCTCGCATGGGGTGAGACGCTCTACTATAAGTTCAGCGCCTCGTCGCTCTCACGGCTGGAGCTGCGTCCGACCGATCTGCTGATCTGGGAGGGGATCCGCCACGCCAAGGAGCGCGGCCTGCGGCGGATCGACTTGGGTCTCAGCGACTGGGATCAAGACGGGCTGGTGCGCTACAAGCGCAAGTTCGCCTCGCGGGAAGGGACGATCTCGTTCCTCCATCACGCTTCGGCACGGCCGGCGACCGAGGCCGAGCAGGAGGTCGGCGCCCTCCTCGGCCGGCTCACCGGGCTCTTCACCGATCCGTCCGTGCCGGATCCGATCAGCGAGCGGGCCGGCGCGCTGCTCTACCGCTACTTCGGTTAAGGGTTGGGGGTGGGGGGTCAATCCCCGCGCTGCACGCTCAGCTCGCGACGGCGGTCTTCCAACTGGCGCAAGCCTCGGCGACGGCGCAGGCGCTGCATCGCCAGCTCACGGCGCAACCGGACCTCTTCGTTGCGCAGGTACTGGCGGATGTCGCCCTCGCTGCGCCGCAAGAGCAGACCGATCGAGCTCTGGCGCAGTTGGGCCAACTGGCGGCGCAGCTCGCCCACTTCGACGCGCGACTGCGCGATGCGCGCCTGGAGCGCATCCAGCTCGCGCGGCCGCTCGGCCTCGTCGTTCCGGCCCCAGATCGCCAGCAACCGGCGCAGTTGCTCCACGTCGCCGCTGTCGCGCGCCGCGTTGGCGATGCGCATCAGCGTCTCGCGGCGGGCGCGGTCGCGACTGTCACGGGCCAGATCGGGATGCACCAGACGGGCAAGCGCGCGGTAGAGCTGCCGGATGCTGATGTCGTCGTCGTTCTTGCGGTGGACGACCTCGCCGCGCACCTCGCGCTCGCTGGCCCGGCGATGCCGCCACTCGGCCCACCAGGCGGCCTCCTCAGCGCGCACGCGCTCCTCTTCGCGATCCAACTCGTCGTCCGGGATCGAGCGATTGTGGAAGGCCAGGCGCTCCAATCGCGCCTCCAGCCGCTCGCACTCGGCGCGCAGGCGCTCGGTCTCGGCCTGCAAGGCACCGAGGGTGTCGTCGATGCGGCGGCGCAGCCCCTGCTGCTCCGCCTCCTCCTCCGCCAACAATTGTCGCAGCTGGGTCGTGGTCGTCGTGACCCGCGCCAGTTCCAGTTCCAGTTGAACTCGTTCGAGCTCGTCCAGGCAAGCTGGTAGCACGCAAACCTCGCCGTGAACTCAAGCCATTCGCCCGCGTAACTCACCAATTGTACTCGCCGCTCTCTCTTGGGACCAATGGCCAGTCGGTCCCGGCTGGCGGCTCGAGCAGCGCGTGGAACAATCGGGCCCAGAGGCTGGCGTGATCGCGGAGAGGAGAGGATGGCGATGCTCGACTACACCGGCAAGGTACGCGGCCGCTACGAGGAGGCGCTGCGCTCGCTGGGCGGGTACCTGGACCAGCACCAGTTCACCCAGATCGTGCTGGTCGAGACACCCGAGGGCTTTTTGGTCAAGGGTCAGATCGCCGAGCGCAACCAGGCCAGCGGCGCGATGCACCCGTACCCCGCGACCTACCTCTTCACCAACGATGACATCGACCAGGTGGTCGAGCAAGCCTACCGCCGACGGCACTGAGCCAGCCGGGTATACTTGAGCGGTTAGTGACCTGGGGGTGCATCGGGCCCGGTGGCTCGCGCGGTCTTCAAAACCGTTGGGCGGGGTGACGAGCCTCGCCGGTGGGTTCGACTCCCATGCGCCCTCGCCACCTGAAATTCCGCGTCCAATCAACGATTTCGGCACGGTATGCAGGAGCACCGTGTCCACTCGTCTGCCCCACCCCACGCATCGCTGCTGTCAAATCGACTGTCAGCGGCTGTCAACCTGACTGTCATGGCTGTCACCGCTCCGAGGCATGGAGAGGAGTGCTCCATGTGAAAGAGTCGTGCTGACCACGAGGGCAGTGTCTACCAGCGCAAGGATGGGCGCTGGGTCGCTCAAGTGCGCGTAGGCGATAAGAAGGTCTACCGCTACGCGACGAGTGAGGATGAAGTTCTCGGCAAACTCAAGGAGTTGCACGCCAGCGAGATAACGGGCACGCTGCGTCTACCCTCTGGTCTGCGCCTGTCAGATTGGGTTGAACAGTGGCTGGCGCTGCGGGAGTCTACCTTGCGCCCCTCCACGGTTCGCACCTACCACGAGACACTGCGCTATGTTCTCGATCTTGCCAGAGACCAGCGGCTCGACAAGCTGACGCCACTCACCCTAACGAAGGTGTTCGCCCAACTCCAGAGCAAGAACGTCGGTGCATGCCGGGTCTACCTGGCGCACGGCTACCTCAAGACCAGCCTCAAGTACGCGGTTGAGCTAGACATCCTCGTCAGTAACCCAACGGACAGGGTGAAGAAGCCCAAGTGGCAGCCTACAGAG
>DASSHC010000090.1:0-15466 GCA_035693105.1 Thermomicrobiaceae bacterium
GCTGCGCCGTCTCGTACTCTACGTGCGCGATCGCGATCGTGATCCCCCGCTCGCGCTCCTCCGGCGCGTTGTCGATGCTGTCGAACGAGCGGTACTTCGACGCCCCCGACAACGCCAGCGTCTTGGTGATCGCCGCCGTCAAGGTCGTCTTGCCGTGGTCCACGTGCCCGATCGTCCCGATGTTGATGTGCGGCTTGCTCCGCTCGTATTTCTGCTTCGCCACGCTCTTTCCCTCCGACAACCGGCGGCGTCCTCATGCCGCCGGCATCCGCTCGCGTCCTCGCGCTAACCGCGCTGGGCCTTGGCCCGCATCTCCGCCGCCAGACTCTCGGGCAGCGGCTCGTAATGATCAAACTCCATCGAATAGGTCGCGCGTCCCTGCGTCATCGAACGCAGGTCGGTGGCGTAGCCGAACATCGAGGCCAGGGGTACAAAGGCGCGCACCACCTGGGCGCCTGCCCGAATCTCCATCCCCTCGATCCGGCCGCGCCGCGAATTCAGGTCGCCGATCACCTCGCCCAGGAACTCTTCCGGGATGGTGACCTCGACCTTCATGTACGGCTCCAGCACGACGGACGCGCCGCGCCGCACACCATCCTTCAGCGCCATCGATCCGGCGATCTTGAAGGCCATCTCCGACGAGTCGACCTCGTGAAACGAGCCGTCGACCAGCGATACCTTGAGGTCGACGATCGGGTTGCCCGTTTCGCCGCCGCCCTCCATCGCCTCACGCACGCCCTGCTCGACCGCCGGGATATACTCGCGCGGCACCGAGCCGCCGACGATGCGGTCCTCAAAGACGAACCCGCCGCCGCGCTCGAGCGGCTCCAGCTCCAGCCAGACGTGGCCGTACTGACCGTGGCCACCAGTCTGGCGCACGAAGCGGCCTTCGATACGCACCGGGCGCGTGATCGTCTCCTTGTAGGCAACCTGGGGCTTGCCGACGTTGGCCTCGACCTTGAACTCCCGCTTCATGCGGTCGATGATCACGTCCAGGTGCAGCTCGCCCATCCCCTTGATGATCGTCTGCCCGCTGTCCTGGTCGGTGTACATTTGAAAGGTGGGGTCTTCTTCGGCCAGCCGCACCAGGGCCATGCCCATCTTGTCCTGGTCCGTGCGCGTCTTCGGCTCGACCGCGACCGAGATCACCGGCTCGGGGAAGGTGATCGCCTCCAGCAGAATCGGGTGATCGCCGTCGCAGAGCGTGTCGCCGGTGAACGTGCTCTTGAGCCCGATCACGGCGCAGATGTCGCCCGCGCTGACCTCGGGCACCTCTTCACGGTGGTTGGCGTGCATGCGCAGCAGCCGGCCGATGCGCTCGCGCTGATCCTTGGTCGAGTTGAGCGCGTAGGAGCCGCTGGCCAGCGTGCCGGAATAGACCCGGATGTAGGCCAGACGCCCAACGTGCGGGTCGGACATGATCTTGAAGGCCAGCGCCGAGAAGGGCGCCTCGGGGTCGGTGTGCCGCTCTTCTTCTTCGCCCGTCTTGGGGTTCAGGCCGCGAATCGGCGGCACGTCGAGTGGCGAGGGGAGGTAGTCGATGATGGCGTTCAGCATCAACTGCACGCCCTTGTTCTTGAGGGCCGTGCCGCAGAGCACCGGTACCAGCTCGCCCGCGATGGTGGCGGTCCGCAGACCGGCCCGCAGCTCGGACTCGCTCAGCTCCTCGTCTTCGAGGTAGCGCATCATCAGGTCTTCGCTGGTCTCGGCGATTAGCTCCACCAGCTCGTGGCGGCGCGCCGTCGCCTCGTCCACCATCTCGGCCGGAATCTCGACCTCTTCGATGTTCTGGCCAAGCTCATCATGGTAGATGAACGCCTTCATCTGCAGCAGGTCGACGATGCCGAGAAAGCTTGCCTCGCTCCCGATTGGGAGCTGCGTGACCGCCGGCCTGGCCTTGAGACGATCGACGATCATCTCGACGCAGCGCCAAAAGTTGGCGCCGGTCCGGTCCATCTTATTGATGAAGCAGAAGCGCGGCACGCGGTACTTGTCAGCCTGGCGCCAGACCGTCTCCGACTGCGGCTCGACGCCCGCCACGGCGTCAAAGACGACCACACCGCCGTCGAGCACGCGCAGTGAGCGCTCGACCTCGACGGTGAAGTCGACATGGCCGGGGGTGTCGATGATGTTGATGCGGTGGTCGCGCCAGTAGCAGGTCGTGGCCGCCGAGGTAATGGTGATACCGCGCTCGCGCTCCTGGACCATCCAGTCCATCGTCGCGGCGCCTTCGTGGACTTCACCGGGACGGTGAATACGTCCGGTGTAAAAAAGGATACGCTCGGTCGTCGTCGTCTTGCCGGCGTCGATGTGCGCGATGATGCCGATATTCCTGGTGCGTTGAAGCGCCGTGGCTTGGTCTTCAATACGCTGGGTTGCAGTGCTGCTCATGGTCGTCGTGATTCCTCAATGTCCCAGCGCCAAAGCCAGGACTGCGCGATTACCATCGATAATGCGAGAATGCCCGGTTGGCCTCGGCCATGCGGTGCGTGTCCTCGCGCCGCTTGATGGTCGCGCCAGTGTTGTTGGCCGCGTCCATCAGTTCCGCCGCGAGTTTCTCCGCCATGCTGTGGCCGTTGCGCGACCGCGCGGAGCCGAGGAGCCAGCGAATCGCCAGGGAGAGGCGCCGGTTGGGCTCGATCTGCACCGGCACCTGATACGTCGCGCCGCCGACGCGCCGCGGCTTGACCTCGACGATCGGTGTAGCGTTGTGGATCGCCTGCTGAAAGACCTCCACCGCGTCCCGGCCGGTCCGCTCCTGTATCGTCGCCAGCGCGTCGTAGACGATGCGCTCGGCAACGCCCTTCTTGCCACGCTGCATGACTTTATTGATGAAGCGGGCCACCAGCTCGCTCCCGTACCGGGCATCCGGCGGCGGAACGCGCCGCTCGACCTTCGCTCGCCTCGGCATTGCTCTCTAGCCTCCCTGTACCACTTTCCACGCGCACCCGCGCGCCCGTCCATGCACTCCGGCCGCCGGCACGGGGCCCGTCCCCACGGCTCTTCGCAGCGGCGACGCGCGGTCACCGATTCCACGACACGAAAAAGCGGTCAGCACGAACGTAAACGTCGTGAGGCCGCTTTCCGTACCGTACGATCTGCGAAGAGGGGTTGCGAGGACGGGCTCAGCTCTACGAGGGGCCGGGCTCTCTGGGGCGGCTCATTGGTGAGCGAGCCACCCGTCGTCCGAATCCGCTAACTCTTCGGCCTTTTGGTCCCGTACTTCGACCGCCCTTGCCGGCGGTTCTCAACACCGCGCGCGTCGAGGGCGCCCCGGATGATGTGATAGCGCACACCCGGAAGATCCCTGACGCGGCCACCCCGAATAAGCACTACCGAGTGCTCTTGCAGGTTGTGGCCCTCGCCCGGAATGTATGCGGTGACTTCCAAACCGTTCGTCAACCGCACACGAGCGATCTTGCGCAGCGCCGAGTTGGGCTTCTTGGGGGTCATGGTGCGCACCTGGGTGCAAACGCCGCGCTTCTGCGGCGATCCCTTATCCCGGCGCAGACGACCCGCATGCCGGCCAAGCGCGTTATTGGTAAAGCGCAGCGCCGGTGCCTTGGTCTTCTTGGTGACCCGCTTCCGCCCTTTGCGGACCAACTGATTGATCGTCGGCACGTACGTCTCTCCTTCTAAGACGACCAGCAAAAATCGGACCGTGCTCTGCAACGAACGCAGCTGCGGTGCCGGGCGCCTTTTAAGGAAGGTCTTCCTCACTCTTGTGGCCGTCCGTGGACGGCCACAAGCACCTAGTGTATCGTCTGCGACCCGACCTGTCAAGGAAAAAGTCGCGCTACGCCCTATGCGTCCTCTGGCTCGTCGGTCTCGTCCTCGACCGACTCGTCATCTTCCTCGTCATTGTCGAGCGCCCCGGCGGCCAGGCTGGCCGGCGGCATTACCGGCACATCAGAAGCCTCCTGCGCGGCCAGGCGCTCCGCGAGCGCCGGCTGCTCGCCGGTCATCAGCTCGACCAGCTCCTCCATCTGCTGCCGCTCGGCCTGCTCGCGCTCATCGGTCATCGAACCCAACATGACCTCGTCGAGCGCGCTCAGGTTCAGGCCGCCGGCCTGCAACCGGGCATTGAAGCCCGAGCCGGCCGGAATCAGCTTGCCGATGATCACGTTCTCCTTCAAGCCGCGCAGGTAGTCGATCTTACCGTGGATGGCCGCCTCCGTCAGCACCCGCGTCGTCTCCTGGAAGGAGGCCGCCGAGAGGAAGCTGTCGGTCGCCAGCGACGCCTTGGTGATGCCCAGCAACACCTGGTTGGCGGTGGCCGGCTCGCCGCCTTGTACGATCACATTCTGGTTCACCCGGTTGAACGTGAAGCGGTCCACCAGCTCGCCGACCAGCAGGTCGGTATCGCCCGGGTGCTCCACCGCCACCTTGCGCAGCATCTGCCGCACGATGACCTCGATGTGCTTGTCGTTGGTAACCACGCCCTGCGACTTGTACACCTTCTGCACATCGTCCACGATGTAGCTGCGTACCGAGTCCGGACCCAGCGTCTCCAGGATCTCCTGGGGATCGAGGTTGCCGTCGGTCAGCTGCGTGCCCGTCTCGACGACGTCGCCGTCGGCGATCCGGATGTGCGCACCGGCCGAGATGACGTAGTCGCGCACGTCGTGATTCTCGTGGCGGATGATGAACTGCCCGCCCTCGAAGAAGACCTGGCCGTCCATCGTCGCGACCACTGGCTGGCCCTCCCGGCCCTCCGGCGCCTCGGCGAGCGTCTGGCCGACCGTCACGTTGTCGCCGTCGCCGATCACCATGACGTAGTTGGACGGCATCTCCAGCGTGTCGGTCACGATCTCTTCGCTCGTGATCACGATACGGCGCCCCTGCTCGTCCTCGATGAGGCGCGCAACACCGGCGTTTTGCGCCAGGACCGCCTTGCCCTTCGGCTCGCGCGCCTCGAAGAGCTCCTCGACGCGCGGCAGGCCGGTGGTGATGTCCTCACCGGCCACACCGCCGGTGTGGAAGGTCCGCATGGTCAACTGCGTACCCGGCTCGCCGATGCTCTGCGCGGCGATGATACCCACCGCCTCGCCCGGCTCGACCAGCCGGCCGCTGGCCAGGTTGCGCCCGTAGCAGCGCTGGCAGACACCGTGTTCGGCCTGGCAGTGCATGGCCGTGCGCACGAAGACGCGCGCAATGCCCCGCTCCAGGATCTGGCCGACGAGGTTCTCGTCCAGCTCGACGCCACGGTCGACCAGGATCTCGCCGGTCTCGGAGTCGATCACCGGCGCGTTCAGCACGCGGCCGATGACCCGCGCCTCGAAGGACTCGGTATCGCCCATTTCGGCCGGAGCGACCCACAGTCCGTCCTCCGTGCCGCAGTCTTGCATCGTGATGATCACGTCCTGCGCCACATCCACCAGCCGCCGGGTCAGGTAGCCGGAGTCCGCGGTGCGCAGCGCCGTGTCCGCCAAACCCTTGCGCGCACCGTGGGTGGAGATGAAGTACTCCAGCACCGACAGGCCCTCGCGGAAGTTCGAGCGGATCGGCAGCTCGATGACCTGCCCGCGCGGGTCGAGCATCAGCCCGCGCATCCCGGCCATCTGACTGATCTGGTTGATGTTACCTTTGGCCCCCGAGGTACTCATCATATAGAGCGAGTTCATCGGGTCCATGGCCTCATCGACCGCCTTGGAGAGGTCGTCGCGCGCCTCGTTCCAGATGGCGATCACCTCACGATAGCGCTCGCCGTCGGTAATCAGACCGCGGCGGTACTGGCGCTCGACCTCGCCCACCCGCTCGTCGGCCGCCGCGATGATCTCCGGCTTGTTCTGCGGGATCTCGACGTCCGACAGGCTGATAGTCAAACCGCCGCGCGTGGCGTAGGTGAAGCCGAGCGTCTTCAGCCGGTCGGCCATCTCTGCCGTCGCCTCGGGACCGAGATCGCGATAGCAGGCCGCGATCAGCCGGCGCAGCGCCTTGCGGTCCATCGTCTCGTTCCAGTAGCCGAGTTGGTCGGGGATCTCCTGGTTGAGAATCACCCGCCCGACCGTGGTCTCGATGACTTGCGGTCCCTGGCCGTCCTGCTCCTGCCGCACTCGGATGGTGGCGTTGATGTCGACCACGCCCGACTGGTAGGCCAGGATCACCTCGTTGGCGTTGGAGAACGCCTTGCCCTCTCCCAGCGCACCCGGCCGCGGCAGCGTCATGTAGTAGCAGCCGAGCACGATGTCGAGCGTCGGCGCGATCACCGGGTCGCCGTCGGACGGGTCGAGCAGGTTGCGCGTCGAGAGCATGCGCTCGCGCGCCTCGAACTGCGCGGCCGCCGACAGCGGCACGTGGACCGCCATCTGATCGCCGTCGAAATCGGCGTTGAAGGCCGAGCAGACCAGCGGATGGAGCTGGATCGCCGAGCCCTCGATCAGCTTGACCTCGAAGGCCTGGATGCCGAGCCGGTGCAGCGTCGGCGCGCGGTTGAGCAGCACCAGGTAGTGCTCGATAACCTCCTCGAGCACGTCCCAGACGTGCGGGTCAACGCGCTCGACCAGCCGCTTGGCGGCCTTGATGTTGTGCGCGTGCCCGGCCGCCACCAGCTTCTGCATCACGAAGGGCTTGAACAGCTCCAGCGCCATGCGCTTGGGCAGGCCGCACTCGTGCAGCTTGAGGTCCGGTCCGACCACGATCACCGAGCGGCCCGAGTAGTCGACACGCTTGCCGAGCAAGTTCTGGCGGAAGCGGCCCTGCTTGCCCTTGAGCATGTCCGACAGGCTCTTCAGCTTGTGCTTGCCGCTGCCGGAGACGACCCGGCCGCGCCGCCCGTTGTCGATCAGCGCGTCGACCGCCTCCTGCAGCATGCGCTTCTCGTTGCGCACGATGATATCCGGTGCGCCCAGCTCCAGCAGCCGCTTGAGGCGGTTGTTGCGGTTGATCACGCGCCGGTAGAGGTCGTTCAAGTCGGAGGTCGCGAAGCGGCCACCGTCGAGCTGCACCATCGGGCGCAGGTCAGGCGGGATCACCGGCAGCGCGGTGAAGATCATCCACTCCGGCCGGTTGCCGCTCTTACGCAGCGCGTCAACCACGCGCAGCCGCTTGGTCGCCTTCTTGCGCTTCTGGCCGCTCATCTCGCGAATGTCCTCGCGCAGCTTGCCGGCCATCTCGTCCAGGTCAATGCGAGCCACCACGTCGTAGACCGCCTCGGCGCCCATGCTGGCCAGGAAGATGCCCGGCGCGATCTCGGCGATCTCGCGGTACTGCGTTTCGGTCAGCACCTGCAGCGGCTTCAACTCATTGATCTGCTTGATCAGGTTGTCGGCCTCGGCCCGCAGCTCATTGCGCTGCTGGTCGATCTCCGCCTCCAGCCGGCGAACCTGCTCGTCGGTCTGAAATTGCAGCTGGTCGCGCTCGGCCTCGGCCAGCGCGCGCCCGCTCGTGATCTCGTGCTCGGCCTGGCGGTCCAGGTCCTCGTTCTCCGCCTGCACGGCTTCGTTGAGCGTCCGGATGCGATCCTCGTTAATCGCCTCGCCCTGACGCACGATCAGTCGACCGTGGAAGACGATGTCCTCCGTGGCCTCCTGGTTCAGCTCCGCCTGCAGGCGCGCCCGAATCGCATCCGCCTCGTCCTTGAGCGCCTGGCGCTGCTCCGTGGTGCGCTGCTCGACCGACTGGCTCAGGCTCTCGGCGCTCTGCTCGAGATTCTCGACCTCGGAGGTCGTGCCGCTGGTCAATTCGCCCCGGCGCGACTCCAGGTCGCGATCCAGCTCCTCCAGCGCGTCATCCAGGTCCTCGTGGATGTTGCGAACCAGCTCCTCGCGCTTGGATTCGTCGATCGACGTGACGAGGTACGACGCGAAGTAGAGTACGCGCTCCAGGTTGCGCGGCGAGATGTCGAGCAAGAGACCCAACCGGCTCGGCGTGCCCTTGACGTACCAGATGTGCGCCACCGGCGCCGCCAGCTCGATGTGTCCCATCCGCTCGCGGCGAACCTTGGCCCGCGTCACCTCAACGCCGCACTTGTCGCAGATGGTGCCGGCGTGGCGCACGCGCTTGTATTTACCGCAGTAGCACTCGAAGTCTTTGGTCGGCCCGAAGATGCGCTCGCAGAACAGGCCGCCGTGCTCCGGCTTCAGCGTGCGGTAATTGATCGTCTCCGGCTTGGTGACCTCGCCGTACGACCAGCTCCTGATCCCCTCCGGCGATGCCAGGCTGATGCGAATGGCGTCGAAGTTGTTGACGTCGAGGGCCCCTCGCTGGGAATCGCGGTTACGCAATGTATTGATCGCCATCTTTCACCCGCCCCACTAATCCTCGGTCCGCTCAAACCCGCTGAGGTTGATGCGGTCGAGATTGGTCAACAGATCCCTCGACGTATCTTCCGTGAACTCGATGGTCTGGTCCTCCTCGTTGATCACCTCGATCGACAGACCGAGGCTGCGTAGCTCCTTGACCAGCACCTTGAACGACTCCGGCACGCCGGCCTCGACGATCGGCTCGCCCTTGACGATCGCCTCATACGTCTTGACCCGGCCCACGGTGTCGTCCGACTTGACCGTCAGCATCTCCTGCAGCGTGTGCGCCGCGCCGTAGGCCTCCAGCGCCCAGACCTCCATCTCGCCGAACCGCTGCCCGCCGAACTGAGCCTTGCCGCCCAGCGGCTGCTGTGTCACCAGCGAGTACGGGCCGGTCGAGCGGGCGTGGATCTTGTCCTCCACCAGATGGGCGAGCTTGAGCATGTAAATGATGCCCACCGTCACGGGGCGGTCGAACTTCTCTCCGGTGCGGCCGTCGTACAGCTCGACCTTGCCGTCGAGTGGTAGCTGGGCCTCCTCGAGCAGCGCGCGAATCTCGTTCTCGTGCGCCCCATCGAAGACCGGCGAGGCGAACCTGAGACCGAGCGCCTCACCTGCCCAGCCCAGGTGTGTCTCCAGCACCTGGCCGATGTTCATGCGCGACGGCACCCCGATCGGGTTGAGGATGATGTCCACCGGTGTCCCATCCGGCAGGTAGGGCATGTCCTCGATCGGAAGGATGCGCGAGATAACGCCCTTGTTGCCGTGGCGCCCGGCCATCTTGTCGCCCTCGGAGATCTTGCGCTTCTGGGCGATGCTGATGCGCACCATCTCGTTGACGCCGGCCGGCAGCTCGTGATCGCTCCCCTCCTCGCGCTTGAAGCGCTTGACGTCGATCACCTTGCCGTGAACGCCGTGCGGCACGCGCAGGCTGGTGTCCTTCACCTCGCGCGCCTTCTCCCCGAAGATCGCGCGCAGCAGCCGCTCCTCGGCCGACAGCTCCGTCTCGCCGCGCGGCGTGACTTTGCCGACCAAAATGTCATTGGGCCGCACCTCGGCCCCGATGCGAATGATGCCGTTCTCGTCGAGATTCGCGAGCGAGTCCTCGCCCACGTTCGGGATATCGCGGGTGATCTCCTCCGGCCCCAGCTTGGTATCGCGCGCCTCGGTCTCGTACTTCTCGATGTGGATCGAGGTGTAGACGTCGTCGCGTACCAGCCGCTCCGAGAGGAGAATGGCGTCCTCGTAGTTACCGCCCTCCCACGACATGAACGCCACCAGCACGTTCTGGCCCAGCGCGAGCTCACCATTCTCGGTGCTGGAGCTATCGGCGATGATCGTGTTCGGTTCGACCCGCTGCCCGCGCGACACGATCGGCCGCTGGTTGATACAGGTATCCTGGTTCGAACGGATGAATTTCTGCAGCATGTAGACCCGCTCGCTGCCATCGTCCTGCTGCACCGTGATCGAGCGCGCCGTCACCGAGGCGACCGTGCCGCCCTGCTGGGACACCACGACCTGTCCCGAGTCGCGCGCCGCCAGGTACTCGACGCCGGTGCCGACCACCGGCGCGGCCGGACGCAGCAGCGGCACAGCCTGGCGCTGCATGTTGGCGCCCATCAGGGCGCGGTTGGCGTCGTCGTGCTCCAGGAAGGGGATCAGCGCCGCCGCCACCGACACCATCTGCTTCGGCGAGACATCCATATAGTCGATGCGCTCCGGCGGCTCGCTGACGAAGCCCTCGCCGCGGCGCGCCGCCACGCGATCCACCGTGAAGCGCGAGCCCTCGTCGAGCGGCGTGTTCGCCTGCGCGATGGTGAACTGCTCCTCACGGTCGGCCGGCAGGAACTCGATCTCCTCGCTGACGAACGGCACCACGCGAATGAGCGTCACGCCGGCATCGAGCAGCGCCTTGATCGCGGCCTCGTCCAGCAGGACGCCCGCCGGCACGATCGTCTCGCCGCTCGCCGGATTCTTGACGTCCTCGCGTGACATCTGGCCCACCAGCAGCCCCGGCTTGAGCCGCGCGTCGACCACCGAGTAGACGCGCCGGTACGGCGTCTCGATGAAGCCGTAGGTATTGATCTTTCCGTACGTGGCCAGCGACCCCATGAGGCCGATGTTCGGGCCTTCCGGCGTCTCGATCGGGCAGATGCGGCCGTAGTGCGAGTGGTGCACGTCGCGCACGTCCATGCCCGCGCGATCGCGGCTCAGGCCGCCCGGCCCCATCGCCGAGAGACGCCGCTTGTGGTTCAGCTCGGCCAGCGGGTTGGTCTGGTCCATGAACTGCGAAAGCTGGCTGCCGCCAAAGAATTCGCGCACCGAGGCCATCACCGGACGCGTGGTGCTGATCAGGCCGTTCGGCGTGACCGTCTCGATGTCCTGGATCGTCATGCGCTCGCGAATGCCGCGCTCGAGCCGCTGCAGTCCGGTGCGCACGTGCATCTGGATCAGCTCACCCACCGAACGGATGCGGCGGTTGCCGAGGTGGTCGATGTCGTCCGGATGATCCTCGCCCTTATTGACCAGGATCATGGTGCGGATGACTTCGATCAGGTCCTGCTTGGTCAGCACGCGCGTGTCGGAGCTGATATCCAGCCCCAGCCGCTTGTTCAGCTTGTAGCGTCCGACGCGCGCCAGGTCGTAGCGCCTCGGGTTGAAGAAGAGTCCCTCCAGCAGCGCCGCCGCGTTCTCCTTGGTCGGCGGGTCACCGGGGCGCAGGCGGCGATAGAGCTCCACCTGAGCCTCTTCGACGGTCCGCGTCGGGTCGCGCTCCAGCGTGCTCTCGATGTAGTGGTACTCCGGATCCTCGACATCCTCGAAGAGCGCGCGGATCTCGTCGTTGTCGGCGTAGCCGATGGCGCGCAGCAGGATCGTCGCCGGCAGTTTGCGCTTGCGGTCCACCTTGACCGAGAGCACGTTCCGGTTGGACGTCTCGAACTCCAGCCAGGCGCCCCGGCTGGGGATCAGCTTGGTCTGGCAGAGTAGGCGCCCCGTGGTGGCGTCCTCGGTCAACTCGAAGTAGGCTCCCGGCGAGCGCACCAACTGCGAAACCACGACGCGCTCGGCACCGTTAATGAGGAACGTACCGTCGGGCGTCATGACCGGGAAGTCGCCCAGGAAGACATCGCTCTCTTTGATCTCGCCGGTATCGCGGATCACCAGGCGGACCCGGATGCGCAGCGGCGCCGCATAGGTCATGTCACGCTCGCGGCAGACCTCCTCGCCGGCCCGGGGCTCGTCGAAACGGTGCTCGAGGAAGTGCAGTTCCATCTTGCCGTTGTAGTCGACGATCGGCGAGATCTCTTCGAGGAGCTCGCGCATGCCCTCGGTCTTGAACCAATCGAAGGACTCGATCTGCAGTCGCACCAGGTTGGGAATCTCGAGTACGGTCGGGATGCGAGCGAACGAGACCCGGTTGATGCCAAGATTTGAGAGGACCTGGCGCTGGCTGGCTTCGGCAGTGCGCTGGTCACGAAGGGATACGGCCATTCGCTGCTCCTTATTCTGCTGGGCTGGGGAAACGCGCGGCGGCTCCACGGCTCGCGCCGCGGCAGCCGCTCGGTGCTACTAGGATGGTCGCGCCAACACGCGGCGCCGGCTGGAAAATCGAAAGACACGGAAAAAGCGGGAGAGCAAAACCTGCCCTACCCGAATCTGACTCGTGTTCGGAAGCCCCTTACTTCTCTGCATGTACATCCGCGTACGACACCGGCCACCCGTCCGCAAACATGTAGTATACCCACCCGCCCCGCTGTTGTCAACCCCAATTTCGCGCCGAATTTCTCGGCCGATTGGCCCGCCGCGCGTCGCCGGATTTCAGGCTACCGGTTGTCGGCCGGCTGCTCGGCGCGCCGCGGCGCCGTGACGTCGAGCGGCTGCGGCACCGGCTGTCCGGCCGCGATCGCCGGTGACGGCCCCTGGCCGGCTATCGACCCGATCTCGGCCGCCAGCGTCTCCTCTTCCGCCCGGTAGAAGTACTTGCCGCCCCGCAGCCAGGAGGCGACGGCCGCGACCACGCAGATCGCCGCCGCGAAGTCGAACGCTTCGTGCAGGCCCGTGGCGAACGGCGGCGTGATCAGTTGCGGGAAGAAGCTGCGCCCCGTCAAATAGGCGGCCTGGGAGGCAGGCAAATGCCCGAGTACTTGCGGGCCGAGCAAGTTCTGCATCGGGTTGTAGCCCAGGAAGGCGGCGAACAGGCTACTCACCGGCGGGAGCTGGGAAATCTGAGTCGCAACGTCCGTGGGCACTCCCTGGGCAGTGAGGCCGTTGAAGAGGGCGCTCGGCAGGGTCGCGGTCAGCCCGATGATGATCAGGCTGAAGAAGATGCCGATCGAGAGGACCATGGCCGAGTTCTGGAAGGTCGCCACCATCCCGGCTCCGGCGCCGCGTTGGTCGGGCGGCAGGCTGTTCATGATGCCGGCCCGGTTGGGCGCCGAGAAGGCTCCCATCGCCAGCCCGTTGAGGAGCAGGAGCAGGGCGAACCAGATGTAGTCGAAATTGATCGGCAGCACTTCCAGGAGGACGAAGCTCAGCGCCGCCACCAGCATGCCCCCGGTCGCGAACGGCCGCGCGCCCATCCGATCGGACAGGATGCCGGAGACCGGACCGGCCAGCAGGAACCCGACCGTCAGCGGCAGCATGTAGATGCCGGCCCACAGGGGCGTCGATTCGAAGCTGTACCCGTGCTGGGGGAGCCAGATGCCCTGCAACCAGATGATCAGGATGAACATCATCCCGCCGCGACCGAGCGAGGCGAGCAGGCTGGCAACGTTTCCCGCCGCGAAGGCGCGAATGCGGAAGAGCGACATGCGGAACATTGGGTGCGCCACGCGCGACTCGATCCAGCCGAAGATCACCAGGAGGATGACGCCGCCGATCAGGGTGCTCAGCACCTTAGGGGCCGTCCAGCCCATCGAGTGACCGCCGTAGGGCATGATGCCGTAGGTGATGCCGTAGAGGACCGCAACCAGGCCGAGGGCGAAGGTAAGGTTGCCCCACCAATCGATCGAGGCCGGCTTGCGGATTCCCCGCTCCTCCAGCTTGAGGTAGGCCCAGACGGTCCCAAAGAGACCGATCGGCACCGAGACCAGGAAGACGAGGCGCCAGTCGACCGGGCCGAGGAGGCCGCCCATGATCAGACCGATAAAAGAGCCCGCGATCGCGGCGACGCTGTTGATGCCGAGCGCCAGGCCGCGCTCGGTCTCCGGGAAGACGTCGGTGAGAATGGCGCTGGAGTTGGCGGTCAGGAAGGCGCCGCCGACGCCCTGCCCGATACGCATGATGATGAGGTACAGCGCGGCCGCCCCGCCCTGCATCCAGACGATCGACAGCAAGATCGAAAAGACGGTGAAGATGGCGAACCCAAGGTTGTACATCCGAACGCGGCCATACATGTCGCCGATCCGGCCGAGCGTGACGACCAGCACCGCCGTGGCCACCATGTAGCTCATCAGCATCCAGAGGAGGTAGCTGGTGTTCGAAGGGACCAGTGGGTTGAGGTTGATGCCGCGAAAGATGTCGGGCAACGCGATCAGGATGATCGACGAATTAATCGTGGCCATCAGGATGCCGAGCGTCGTATTGGACAGCGCGACCCACTTGTAGCGGTCGTGGTGCGGCGCACCACCAGCGCCCGGCTGGCGCCGTCCGTCGGCGGAAGCAACGCTGCTCATCGTGGTCCCCCAATGCTCGGGCCGGCGATCACGTCCGCCCCTTCGTCTGAAATCTGGCGCAAGGTTGCCGTCCTTGCGTATCGGGCCACGCCGCTTTGCCCCGTTATTCGATCCCAACGGGTATCGTCGGCTCCAGCGCGGCCCGATTTTGCGCTCGCGCCTCCGCGATCAGACGCTCCAGCAGGACGGCGAGCGCCTCTTGCTGATCCGGCGGCAGCGCCGCGATGGCGCGCCCGGCGAGGCTCTCCTCCAGGATCTCTCGATTCTCCAGCGCGAGCCGGCCCTGCTCGGTGACGCGGATCAGGATGACGCGCCGGTCGGTCCGGCTGGCCACCCGCTTGATGAACCGGCGCTCCTCAAGGCGGTCAATCAGCCCGGTCGCCGTTGAGCGCGGAATCTCCAATACCTCGGCCAGCCGGCTGGTCGGCACTTCGCCAAGATCGAGCAAGATCCGCAGCGCGCGCAGATCGAACAGGCGAACCCCGTGCCGCTGAAGCAATGCCAGTTGCACCGGCTCGGCCAGAATCACCGCGCGCAAGTACGCCCGTAGCGCGCGGTCGGTCCGCGACTCAGCGGCAGCGCTGACGCTGCTCTCGTCGTTGTTTGTCATCGAGTTCGCCCGTCTCCGCTCGACTATCGCCTCACGAGTAGTACGTCGAGCCGGATTATACGACAGACCGTAGTACCGGCGCACGGACAAGCATTGAGGGCGCTGAGAACCGTTGGGACCATCGCCGGATCCGGATCTGCCGCAATCCCTGAGCTAGTGCGTAGTCGGAAATGCGACGCAGTCCTCGGGGGCAATGCTCGAGGCGCAGGCGTCGGCAGGTCCGGCAGGATGACCGCCCCCTGCCATCCCGGGCCGTAGCGAAGGATCTCTCCGATCGAACGACTGCCACGCCTCCATGAGGACCGTCTAAGACAGAGCGTGATGCCAGGGATTGGTGAGCCTGCTCCAGCCTGGGTTAGAATCCGGCAGGATGCATGGGGCAAGTGACGATGAACGTGGGGAGTCAGGGCGTGATGATCGACCTCCGCAGCGATACCGTGACCAAGCCGACACCGGCCATGCGCCGGGCGATGGCCGAGGCCGAGGTCGGCGACGATCAGTACGGCGACGACCCCACCGTCAAGCGGCTGGAGGAGCTGGCGGCCCAGATGCTGGGCAAGGAGGCCGCCATCTACGTCCCGAGCGGCACGATGGGCAACCTGGTCGCGCTGCTGACCCACTGCGGCCGCGGCGATGAGGTCATCCTCGGCGACGAGTCGCACATCCTCTGGTTCGAGAACGGCGGCGCGGCCGCGCTCGGCGGCCTCCCCTTCAACGTGGTGCCCAACGAGCCCAATGGCGAGCTGCCGCTGGGGCGCGTCGAGTACGCCATCCGCGTCAAGCGCTCGGGTTTCCCCCGCACCGGCGTGATCGCCATCGAAAACACCCAAAACCGCTGCGGCGGCGCGGTCCTCTCACTGGCTTACCTGCGCGAGCTGCGCGGGCTGGCCACGCAGCACGGCGTGCCGATCCACATGGACGGCGCCCGCGTCTTCAAC
>DASSHC010000091.1:0-6738 GCA_035693105.1 Thermomicrobiaceae bacterium
AACGGCCTGCTGGCGAGCGCCAAAGACCGTGGTGAGCACGCCATCGTGGTGCGTGCGCTGGCTGAAGGCCTCGCCGGCATCTGCCGCGAGCTGGAGATGCCGGCCGAGCCGAAGCTGCTCAGCGTGGCGAACATCCACCACCTGCATACCCCGCTGCGCGCCCGCTTGCAGCCGGGCCGCACGCTGCTCGACGCGGTCGAGCGCCTGCATCCCACTCCGGCGGTCGGCGGCTGGCCGCGCGATCCGGCGCTGCGCTTCATCCGCGCGCAGGAGGGCCTCGACCGCGGCTGGTATGCCGCGCCGGTGGGCTGGCTCGACCGCCACGGCGCGGGCGAGTTCGCCGTCGCGCTGCGCTCGGCGCTGGTGGAGGGCGCGAGCGCCACACTCTTCGCCGGCTGCGGCATCGTGGCCGACTCCGACCCGGACCAGGAGTATGCCGAGTCGGCGATCAAGCTGCGCCCGATGCTGTCTGCACTGGCGGGACGTGCGCGGTGAGGTACGAGGAGGCGGCTTTCGTCTACCTCGGCGCCTTCGTCGAGGCGCTGGCGCGGGCTGGGGTGCGCGATGTCTGCCTGGCGCCGGGCTCGCGCTCGACACCGCTGGCGCTGATGCTGGCGCGGAATCCCGCCGTCAAGCTCTGGCTGCAGCTCGACGAGCGCTCGACCGCCTTCTTCGCGCTGGGGTTGGCCAAGGCAAGCGGTCGACCGGTCGGACTCCTCTGCACCTCCGGCACGGCCGCCGCCAACTTCTTCCCGGCGGTGATCGAGGCCCGCTATGGGCAGGTGCCGTTGGTGGTGATGACCGCCGACCGGCCGCCCGAGCTGCGCGACGCCGGCGCGGCGCAGACCATCGACCAGGTGCGGCTCTACGGCGCCCACGTCAAGTGGTCGGTCGAGGTGCCGCTCCCCGAGGCGACGCCCGAGTTGCTGCGCTACGCCCGCACGCTGGCGGCCCGAGCCGCGACCAGCGCGCTGGAGTCGCCCGCCGGTCCGGTGCACCTCAACTTCCCGCTGCGCGAGCCGCTGATTCCGGTCGCGCCAGAGCAATTGCCGCACGACGAGTTCGTGCGGGACGCGCCGGTGCGGGTGGAGCGGGCGCGGCGGGTGCCGGACGAGGCCGTGCTGGCGGGGCTGGCGGATCGGCTGCGGAGCGCGGAGCGCGGACTGATTGTCGCAGGGCCGCAGCCGGACCCGGCGCTGGCTGAGCCGCTGGCCCGGCTGGCGCGACGCCTGGGCTTCCCCGTGCTGGCCGATCCGCTGTCCGGGCTGCGCTGCGGCCCGCGCGAGCCGGAGGCGATCGTCGATAGCTACGACGCCTTCCTGCGCTCGCCGCGCGTGGCCGAGGCGCTGCGTCCCGACCTCGTGCTGCGCTTCGGCGCGATCCCGACCTCGAAGCCAACCTTGCAGTTCCTGGAGAAGCACGTCGGCGCGCGCCAGGTCTTGCTCGGCGCCGGCTGGGAGGACCCGTCCTCGCTCGCATCGGATGCGATCCTGGCCGACCCAGCGGCGACCTGTGAGGCGCTGTTGCGGTGGATCGACGAGCCCCATTCACAAGATTATGGCTGGCTGGCGATCTGGCGCGCACTCGACCGTGCCAGCCGTGATGCCATCGCGGCGTTCATTGATCGTTTGGACGAGCCGTTCGAGGGCCGCGTCTTCGCCGAGCTGGCGCGGGTGCTGCCGGAAGGGAGCACGCTCTACGCCAGCAGCAGCATGCCGGTGCGCGATCTCGACAGCTTCGTCCCGGCCTCGCGACGCGCGATCCGCTTCCTGGCCAACCGCGGCGCCAACGGCATCGACGGTGTGGTCTCCAGCGCGCTGGGCGCCTCGGTCGCGAGCAACGGACCGCTGCTGCTGGCGATCGGCGACATCGCGCTCTACCACGACATGAACGGGCTGCTGGCGGCCAAGCTGCACCAGCTCGACGCCACCATCGTGCTGCTCAACAACGACGGCGGCGGCATCTTCTCTTTTTTGCCGCAGGCGCGCCACCCCGAGCACTTCGAGGCGCTGTTCGGCACGCCGCACGGGCTCGACTTCCAGCCGGTGGCCCAGCTCTACGGCGCGGCGTATCGCTTGATCGAGGATTGGGCTGATTTCGCTCCGGTGGCCGAGCGGGCGCTGGCGGCGCCGGGGCTGAAGCTGATCGAGCTGCGCAGCGAGCGCGCGCGCAACGTCGAGCTGCATCAGGCGGTCTGGCACGCGGCGGCAGCGGCGGCCGAAAACGAGGTGGCCCGGTGCGTCACACGGTGAACGGCCTCGCGCTCAACGTCGAGATGTCCGGCTCCGGCCCGCCGCTGGTGCTGCTGCACGGCTTCACCGGCAGCGCCGCGACCTGGCGCGACCTGGCGCGCTCCTGGGGAGCATCGTTCACGACCATCGCCGTCGACCTGATCGGCCACGGCGCCTCGGACGCGCCCGCCGACCCCGCGCGCTACCGCATGGAGCATTGCGCGGCTGACCTGGTGGCGCTCTTCGACCGGCTCGGCCTCGACCGCCCGGCCGTGCTCGGCTACTCGCTCGGCGGGCGGGTCGCGCTGCACCTGGAGCTGGCCGCGCCCGAGCGCGTCGGCCGGCTCATCCTGGAGAGCGCCTCGCCGGGGATCGCGGATTCGGCTGAACGCGCGGCGCGGACCCGCGCGGACGAGGCGCTGGCTGACTCGATCGAGCGCGACGGCCTGCCGGCCTTCGTCGCGCGCTGGGAGCGGCTGCCGCTCTTCGCCAGCCAGGAGCGCCTGCCGCCGGCCGCACGCGAGCGCCATCGTGCCCAGCGCCTGAGCAATAGCCCGCTCGGCCTCGCCAATAGTCTGCGCGGCACGGGCGCCGGGGCGATGGAGCCGGTGGTCGATCGGCTTGCCGAATTGCAAATGCCAACGCTGCTGGTGGTGGGCGAGCTCGACGACAAGTACGTTGCGCTGGCCGGTGCACTGGAGCATGCGATCCCCGGCGCCCGCCTGGCGATCGTGCCCGACGCGGGCCATGCCGTGCATCTGGAGCAGCCGGAGGTGTTCGAGCGCTTGGTGTACGAATTCATAACTCGCGTAGAAGTGGGCTGCCGTTGACCGCTCCCCCGATCCTGCTCGACATCCCCGACTCGCTGGAGACCGAGCGGCTGGTGCTGCGCGCGCCACGGGCGGGGGATGGAGCGGCGCTCAACGCGGCGATTCGCGAATCGCGGCAGCGGCTGCGGCCCTGGCTTCCCTTCGCCGTCAAGCTACCGAGCGTGGCCGAGACGGAGGAGTGGGCGCGCCGGGCGGCGGCGGCATTCATCCAGCGGACCGCGCTTACCTACGTCCTGCTGCTTGCGGACGACGAGAGCGTCGTGGGTGTCTCCGAGCTGCGCTGCCGGAGCTGGGACGTACCCAGCTTCGAGCTCGGCTACTGGTGCCGCACGCGATTTGAGGGCCGCGGCTACGTCGGCGAGACCGCGCGTGCGCTCACGCGGCTGGCCTTCGAGGGCCTGGGGGCAAACCGGGTGGAGATCCGGATGGACGCGCGCAACGAGCGCAGCCGGCGCGTAGCCGAGCGCGCCGGCTACCGGCTCGAAGGAACACTGCACAACGACATGCGCGACCTGCAGGGCGGGCTGCGCGACACGCTCGTCTTCGCGCTGCTGCCGGATGAGCACCGGCGCCTGCTGGAGGGACGCTGAGATGGAGCGCGACATTCTCTGGACGCCCTGGAGTGAAGTGGGGATCGAGCATTTGCATCTATCGCTGGGGCCTGACGGGAGCGTGGCCGACAGCGAGATCGTGCGCGTGATCGAGGGCGGGCCGCTGCGGCTGCACTTCCGGCTGGAGACCGACGCCGCCTGGCGCGCCCGGCGGCTGCACGCCGAGGCGCCCTATCCCGCCGGGGCGCGCCTTTCGCTCGCCTCCGACGGGGCGGGCCACTGGGTCGACGACGCCGGACAGGCGTTGCCCGAGCTGGACGGTTGCTACGATGTCGACATCGCGGCGACGCCCTTCACCAACACGCTGCCGGTGCGCCGGCTTGGACTGGCAGAGGGACAATCCGCCGAGATCAGCGTGGTCTACGTCGGGATTCCGGAGCTGCGCCCGCGGCCAGCGCGCCAGCGCTACACCTGGCTGCGCGCCACCGCCGACGGCGCGGTCTACCGCTACGAGGGGCTGGAGACCGGCTTCAGCGTCGATCTGGCGGTCGACCGCGACGGGATCGTGCTCGATTATCCCGGCATCTGGCGCCGGGTCTGGCCGCCGCTGGCGCCGATCAACACCTGAGAGTCGTTTGGTCTTACACGAGGGAGGAACGATGGCCGTCAACTGGGTACCGCTGGGCGAGTACGAGGATATTCTCTACGAGCAGGTCGAGGGTGAGGGGATCGCCCAGATCACCATCAACCGGCCGGAGGTGCTCAACGCCTTCCGACCCGAGACTGTCTCCGAGATGATCGACGCCTTCGCCGACGTGCGCGAGCGGCTGGACATTGGCGTGGTGCTGCTGCGCGGGGCGGGCACGCGCGCCTTCTGCTCCGGCGGCGACCAGCGCGGGCGCGAGGCGGGCGGCTACGCGGGCAAGGACCGCGTGCCGCGGCTCAATGTGCTCGACCTGCAGCGGCAGATCCGCCACCTGCCGGTCCCGGTGATCGCGGTGGTGGCCGGCTACGCGGTTGGCGGCGGCCACGTGCTGCACGTCATCTGCGACCTGACGATCGCGGCCGACAACGCCATTTTCGGCCAGGCCGGCCCGCGCGTCGGCAGCTTCGACGGTGGCTACGGCGCCGGTTATCTGGCGCGCATCGTGGGTCACAAGCGGGCGCGTGAGATCTGGTACCTTTGCCGCCAGTACGGCGCGGAGGAAGCCTTCCAGATGGGGCTGGTGAACACCGTCGTTCCGCTGGAGCAGTTGGAGGATGAGGCGATCCAGTGGTCGCGCGAGATCCTGGTCAAGAGTCCGACCGCGATCCGGCTGCTCAAGGCGGCCTTCAACGCGGACACCGACGGCCTGGCCGGCATTCAGCAGTTGGCCGGCGACGCCACGCTCCTCTTCTACCAGACGCCCGAGGCGCAGGAAGGCTCCAAGGCGTTCGTGGAGAAGCGCAAGCCCGACTTCTCGAAGTACCCGCGCTTTCCGTAGACTTGCCCTCACCCCCGGCCCCTCTCCGGACGGAGTCAATGCTGGGAGAGGGGAGGACGTCGGGGGCAGCCAGCAGCCCTCCTGTAGCTGCTCCCCTTCTCCCAGTACTGGGAGAAGACTCCGTGCGGGTGGGGGGATGAGGGCCGGCCTGGTCGCTGTAACAGACGCGGAGGAATAAGGGATTGGTGATGGAGCAGGGGGTGACGGTGCCGCGGCCGAGCGCGTGGCGGGCCTGGGTGCATGCCGCGCGGCCGCCGACGCTACCGGCGGCGGTGGTGCCCGTGCTGGTCGGCACGGCGGCGGGCGTGCGCGACGCCTCGTTCCACCTGCTCCCCTTTCTCGGGGCGTTCATCGCCGCGCTCCTGATCCAGATCGGGACCAACTTCGCCAACGACCTGTCCGATTTCCATAAGGGCGCCGACACCGAGTCGCGGGTCGGGCCAGCGCGCATCACGGCCAGCGGCATCGCCACGCCGTCCCAGGTCAGGAAGGCGACGATTGTCACCTTCGGCCTGGCGCTGCTGATCGGCCTCTACCTGGTCGCGGTCGGTGGCTGGCCGATCCTGGTCATTGGCCTGGCCTCGATCCTGGCCGGGCTCGCCTACACCGGAGGTCCCTGGCCGCTCGGCTACCATGGGCTGGGCGACATCTTCGTCTTCGTCTTCTTCGGCGTGATCGCGGTCGCCGGCAGCGCCTATCTGCAGACCGGCGACCTGAGCACGCTGGCGCTGGCGGCGTCGATCCCGGTCGGGCTGCTGGTAACTAACATCCTGGTGATCAACAACCTGCGTGATTTAGCCACCGACCGCGCGGCGGGCAAGAACACGCTGGCCGTGCGGCTGGGGCCGAACCCGACGCGCGTGCAGTACGCCCTCTTCTCGGTGGTGGCCTACGTGGTGCCGGCGCTGCTGATCGTCGCTCATCTGGCGCCGCTCTGGGCCCTCCTTCCCTGGCTGACGCTGCCGTTGGCGGCGCGCTTGACAAGCACGGTCCTCGGCGGCATGACCGGCCGCTCACTCAACCGCGTGTTACAGCTCACCGGCCAGCTCCATCTCCTCTTCGGCATCCTCTTCGCCCTCGGCCTCTTGCTGTGAGGATTCGCGCCCTCTCCTGGCGGCGCTACCGCATCCCGTTGGTGGCGCCGTTCGCGACGGCGCACGGAGTCCTGACGGAGCGGCACGGGCTGCTGCTGCAGCTTGAGACCGACGAGGGCGTGACCGGGCTGGGCGAGGCCGCGCCGCTGCCAGGCTTCGGCGGGGACGTGAAGGCGGCCGAGGCCGCCTTGCGTGTGCTGGCGCCGCTCGTCCAGGGGTTGCCGCTGGGGCAACTCCCGGCGGTGCTCGGCGGCCTGCCCGGCGGCGTACCGGGCATGGCTGCCGCCCGCTGCGCGCTGGACATCGCCGCGCTCGACGCCGAGGGACAGGCGGTGAGCAAGCCCGTCGCGGCGCTGCTGGCGCGAGAGTGGGTGGAGACGGTCCCGGTGAACGCGACGGTGGGCGCGGCGCTCCCGGTCGACGCGGTGAAGGAGTGCCGCGCGGCAGTGGCGGCCGGATTCCGCTGCGTCAAGCTGAAGGTGGGCGTAACCGATTCGCGCGCGTTCGAGTTCGCGCGTATCGAGGCGGTGCGCGCGGCCCTGCCGCCG
>DASSHC010000092.1:0-2592 GCA_035693105.1 Thermomicrobiaceae bacterium
CGGCCTGCGCGCGGCGATGGGCTACTGCGGCGCGGCCACCGTGCCGGAGCTGCAGCGCGACGCGCGCTTCGTCCAGATCACCGCCGCCGGCCTGCGCGAGAGCCACCCCCACGACGTGATGATCACCAAAGAGGCGCCCAACTACCGCGTCTCGCGCTAGTTCCGCGCTGTCTCCCCGGGCCGCCGGCTGAGTGGCCCGGGGTTTCTCTTGCCCGGCCGTGACTCTGCGGCATATTTCGTGCGATTGTGACCGTTCGCTGGTCGTAATGCATCGACCCGCGGAGCGCCATCAGGACCACGTCCAGTTGCTTATGGCGCGCCTGGTCACGCAGCGGAGCGTGCAATCGGCAGGACATCGATGTCTCGCTGACGCGCCCCGCGCTGTCTGCTGCTAATCACGAGCCTGGGAAAGGCACAATATGCGCATCGCACAGATTGCTCCCCTTTGGGAAGGGGTGCCGCCGACCTACTACGGCGGCACGGAACGGGTCGTTTCCGTCTTGACCGAGGAACTGGTCGCGCGCGGCCATCAGGTGACACTCTTCGCCACCGCCGATTCCATCACCAGCGCCCGCCTGGTGCCGATGGTGCCGACCGGCCTGCGGCTCGGGGGAGCCAAGGACGGCAACGCCCTGCACGTCGCCATGCTGGCCGAGGCCTTCGAGCAGGCCGGGCAGTTCGACGTCATCCACTCACACGTGGACGTGCTCGGCTTCCCCTTCGCGCGCCACTCCCCCACGCCGGTCGTGCACACGCTGCACGGCCGGCTCGACTACCCCGAGCAGCACCGCGTCCTGGCCTGCTTTCCGGACCTCCAGTTCGTGAGTATCAGCCACAGCCAGCGCCGCCCGGTGCGCGACCTGCCGCTGACGTGGCTCGGCACCGTCTACAACGGCATCCGGGTCGACCACGTCCGGCCGCGGCTGACGCCCAACTCCGCT
The DNA here is from genome assembly GCA_035693105.1 of Thermomicrobiaceae bacterium. Lineage (GTDB taxonomy): Bacteria > Chloroflexota > Chloroflexia > Thermomicrobiales > Thermomicrobiaceae > DASSHC01. The sequence continues at coordinate 942 of DASSHC010000092.1, forward strand.
CGCTCCGATCGCTATCTGGTCTTCCTCGGGCGCATCAGCCCCGAGAAGGGGCCGTGCCAGGCGATCGAGGTGGCGCGGCGCGTCGGCATCCCGCTCAAGGTGGCGGCCAAGATCGATCCCGCCGACCGGGAGTGGGCCGCCGAGCACTTCCTGCCGCTGCTCGACGGCCCCGGCGTCGAATTCCTGGGCGAGGTCGATGATCGTGGCAAGGCGGAGCTGTTGGCCGGAGCCTACGCCTACCTCTTCCCGATCAACTGGCCGGAGCCGTTCGGCCTGACCATGGCCGAGGCGCTGGCCTGCGGCACGCCGGTTGTCGCGCTGGCGGGCGGCTCCGTCGAGGAGGTGCTCGTCCACGGCGAGAGCGGCTTCATCTGCCACTCGCTCGACGAGATGGTGGCCACGATCGGGCAGGGGCAGGTGGACGAGATCGACCGGGCCGCTTGCCGCCGCCGCGTCGAGGAGCGCTTCAGCGCGGCCGCCATGGCCGACGGCTACGAGGCCGCCTACCGCCGGGCGATCGCGGGCCAGCCGTGGCGGCCGGCCGAGGAGCCGATCGAGCTGCCGCCCACCCTCGCCGCCCCGCTCAGCGTCGCCGCCGATGGCGCGGCAGCGGGGAACTAGACGGCGCGAGAGGCTCCATGCGGGACATTGCCCGGCGAAACAGCGAGGAGGAAGCCACGAGAGGTGGCTTCCTGTCGTGCCTGGTATCTCGAACAGGGATACAATGCCCTGCATCATGGCAACGGAACCATCACCTTTCACGCTGCAACGTCTCCAACACGTCGACGGGGCGCTTGCCCAGCACCTGAACGCGGTCTTCGACGACAAGACCTGGGACGCGGAGCAAGGGGAGCGGTTCCTCCGCGACCCCGAAAACCTCCTGGTCGTTGCCTTCTGCAGCGATCAGCCGTGCGGCTTTGTCTCGGCCCACCGTCTGCAGCGGTTCGACCGGCGCGGGGCAGAGGTGCTGCTGTATGAGATCGGCGTGGTGGAGGCATACCGGCGCCAGGGGGTTGGCACGGCCCTCATCCATGAGGTCAAGCGATGGGCGCGAGAGGTGGGAGCCGACGAAGTCTGGGTGCTGACCGAACGCACCAACCAGGCCGCCATGGCGCTCTACCGTGCCACGGGGGGCCAGGAGGACAGCCCCCACACCACGATGTTCACCTATGCCGTCTGAACTGGCGCCGACATCCTCTTCCGCGCTCGGGATGACCGGTCAAACGGTGGCGCCTACCGGACGCGGCAATTCGTCGTCGTTCGCCACCCACTCTCGCTGTCATCCGGAGCGCAGTCGAGAGATCCAAGGTGGAGTGTCACCGAACGTGCTCGCTCGCCACCGCCGCTCACCCGATCCTCCCGCGTGCCCAAGCCGGAATTGACCGCGCCCGGCGCCAATCGCATACTGGCCCCGGCCAACGCGCGTCGCAAGCAGAACGGACGTGAAAGGCGGGGCCGCCCGGCGGTATGCGGCGGCAACGAGAAGGAGCGAGCCATGTTCGAGGGTGAGATCGTCGGCCGGCCGCTGGCGGAGGTCGATACGCCGGCGCTGGTCATCGACGCCGGCGCGCTGGAGCGCAACATCGCGTGCATGGCGTCTTTCTTCCAGGGCAAGCACGCCGGGCTGCGCCCGCACGCCAAGACGCACAAG
>DASSHC010000093.1:0-3895 GCA_035693105.1 Thermomicrobiaceae bacterium
CCCCTCGCGCGTGAAGTGCTTGGCGATGTCGATGAGGTCTTGCATCGACTGCGGCGGCAGCGGCATGGGGTGGCCGAACGCCTGCTCGAATGCCGCCTGCTCGTCCGGGTCCTCCAGCAGGTCCTTGCGGTAGGCGATGGCGTTGGCGCCAGAGTAGAACGGGTAGTACTTCACCTCGCCGCTCTGGGTGACGGCGTCGATCGACCAGGGTACGAACTGCGCCTTCCAGTCGTCGAGCGACATCCCCTCGGCCGTGATGAACGGTTCGAGCGAGGTCATGTACTGCGCGGAGGGGCCGAAGGTGTCGTCCGGAACCTCGATATTGGCGAAGACCTGCCCGCCGAGCTGGAGGCTCTGCGCGATCTGCTGCCGCAGATCGGAGGTCGGCGTCTGGCTCAGATTGACCTGGATCCCGGTCTTGTCCTTGAAGGCGTCCAGGGAATTCCAGAGCGGCGAAAACTGCTGGTGGCTGGCGGAGACCAGCACGTCGATGGCCGTGCCGTCGGGGTAGGTCTGCAGCGGCGTGTAGGCGCCGGCGACCGGGCTGGCCTCCTGCGCCAGCGCGCTGGGCAGCGTCAGCCCCTGCCGCGCACCGAGGCCGAGGGCCGCCGCGCCGGCCGCGCCCTGGAGCAGCCGCCGGCGGTCGATCATGCGCTGGCGTGCGACGGCGGCGTTGCGGTTTCCGTTTTTGGATTGCATCGGCGTCCTCCTCTTCGGCCCGCCGTTGCGTCACAGCGGGTCTCGCGTGTCCCGGCGATCACGGTCGATCGTCCGAGCTCCCTCCCTCTCCGGTTCGATAGCGCTGGCGCAGCTCGATGGCGACGCCGCGCCAGGCTTTGGGGTGGATGTAAGCGGCGTAGCCGTGTGGGCTGCGCCAGGCGTGGCGATCGACAAGCCGCACGCCGGCCGCGTCGAGCCGGTCCAGCTCGGCCTCGATGTCGTCGACCTCGAAGCAGAGGTGGTGCAGCCCCTCGCCGTGCTTGGCCAGAAACCGCGCCAGCGCCCCCTCTTCATCGGTCGGTGCTAGCAGCTCGAGGCGGTCGTCGCCGGCGCGGAGGAAGCGGACGCTGACCCCCTGCTCGGGCAGCGCCACCGCCGGCCCGTCGCTCTCCAGACCGAGGATGTCCGTCAGGAAGGCCGCCGCCTCCGGAATGTCGGCGACGGCGATGCCGACGTGGTCGAGCCGCTTCATGGCGCCAACCCTGTGTCATGCCGAGGAACTGTGCAGACCGGAGAGATAGGTGACAGTCGTTCGGAGACATAGGTTACACCTCCGATGGCTACCGCCGGGCAATGGTGGCGACCTGACGGTGACAGAAATAGACGTGCCAGACCCCGTCCGCGTCGGTGGGGCGGACCCCGACCGGCAGCCCGACCAGACCGCGGCTGACGAAGGCGCGGCGTCCCTGCCACTGGATGGAGCCGTGGACGGTGACAACGCGCACCTCGTCGTCCGGCCCGTAGACGATCTCCGGCAGCGTCTCGGGGAAGGGCCGCGGACTGGGCTGGTAGCGGTCGGCGGGCACGGCGTAGCCCAGCGCCTCATGCGGCCGGGTGTGATTGTACGTGGCGCGAAAGGCATCGAAGGCGGTCTGGGCGGCGGCCAAGTCGGGGAACGGGCGCGGGCCGAAGACCTCGGCGGCGATGGTGCCGTGGAAGCGCTCGACCTTGCCCTGGGTCTGCGGGTGCGCTGGCGCGCCGTGCCATGGCGCGATCCCCAGTTGCAGCCACCACGCTTCCAACCGGGTCAATCCTGTCGCCTCGCCGGCCGGAGCCCAGGGGGCGCCGTTGTCGGTGAGGATGATGCGCGGCAGCCCGTAGCGGCGAAAGACCGCCGTCACCTGGGCTTTGACGGTGGCGAGTTGCTCGTCGCCGCAGGCCGCCAGCGCCAAGGCGAAGCGCGAGTGGTCGTCCAGCAGCGTCAAGGGGTGAACCCGGTCGGCGTCGAGCGCCCGGTGGCCCATGAAGTCCAGTTGCCACAGGTCGTTGGGGGCCGGGTGTTCGAAGCGCACGAAATCGCGCGGGGGTGCGTCGGCGGCGAGCTGCCCGTGCCGACGCAGGATGGCGGTGATGGTGCTCGGCGCGGGGGGCTGCACCACGCTCTCGCGCGCGAGAGCGTGGTGCAGCTTGCGCCCGCCCCAGGCCGGGTGCTCGGCGCGCAGCGCCAGAATCCGCTCTTCCATCGCGGGCGGCGTCTGGGTCGGCGAGGAGCACGGTCGGCGCGACCGATCGGCCAAGGGCTGGGCCGCGGCGGCGCGGCCCAGCCACTTGTAGCCGGTCTTCCGGCTGATCCCAAAGCGGCGGCACAACGCGGCGATGTTGGCCCCGTCCTGCCGCGCAAAGGCCACGAATTCCTGCCGTTCCGACATCCGCGTGCGCTCCTGCCACGCCATGCGGGGACCCTCCTTTCCGGAGGCCAGCATGCCGCATCAGGTGTTACCCATGTCTCCGAACAGGTGTTACCCATGTCCCCGGTCTGCACAGGAACGAAGCATCTCGGCCGCCGGCCGACGCCCGCACGCGGGCGAGATGCTTCGGCTTCGCCTCGGCATGACACCGTTGCGTGGACGGTGTACTGAGGCGAAGCCGAAGAATCTCTTGTCACCTGACGACAGCGAACGAGATTCTTCGCCTGTGGGCTCGGAATGACACGTCTTGTGCATCTCGCGCTACCCCGATGGCAGGGCGCCTCGCGGCTCCGCCGGCTCGGCGCTGTCCGCTGCCTCCCGGTCCACTTCTTCGCGGTGAACCGCGTCCGCTTCGGCCCGGGTTACCCCGACGAGGTGGCGCTCGGCGGGAACCAGCATGCGCACCGCGATCACGCGCAACGCGCCGAAGAGCGGGATCGCGATCAGGGCGCCGACAAGACCGCCAGCGGCGGCGCCGATGAGGAACCCGACCAGGGAGAGCAGCGGCGGGATGCGCGCCTGCCCGCGCATGATCAGTGGCACCAGGATGTTGCTCTCGACCTGCTGCAACGCGACATAGAAGGCCAGCACGACGAGCGGGTTGACGGCGCCCGAGGCCAACGCCACCGCGAGCGCCGGCACGGCCGAGAGGAACGGTCCGAGAATGGGGATCAGCTCGCCGAACCCCGCGAACACCGCCAGCACTAACGGCGACGGCATGCCGATCGCCCGCAGCCCGATGTAGGTGAGCACGCCGATCGACAGCGCGGAGAGGAGCACGCCGCGCACATAGCCGCCGACCGTCTCACCGACTTCGTCCAGCACCGTGCGCAGCACGTCACGCTGCGGATCCGGCGCCAGACCGAGCAGCCAGCCGCGCAGCGATGGCTGCGCGATCAGCCAGTAGAGCGACAGAAAGAAGATGAGAGCGAGATTGGTCAGGACGCTGATGAGCATCACAGGGAGCTGCACCACGATGGTAGTGAGCTCCGTGAGGTAGTTACCGGCGAGGGTCGAGATCTGGTCAATGCCGACCGGGCTGATACGCGCGACCGGCGCGCGCAGGGTGACCTCCAGACCAGGCAGATTGTCCGCTAGCACCTGCCCCTGGACGACGAGGGCGGGCAGGAGCAGCCAGACGCTCCCGGCGACGCCCACCAGCAGCGCGAGATAGAGCGCGATCACAGCGACCGGCCGCGGCAGGTACCGCGTCATTCCCTGCACGACGGGGGCGAGCCCCTGCGCGATGACGACCGCGGTGAAGACGAGGGCGAGCGGGTAAGCGATGATCCAGAGGAGTTGCTCCAGCGCCAACGCCAGGAAGAGCGCCAGCGCGCCGATGACCGCCAGCCGCGCCCAGCCCGAAACCGGCGCCAGACCGGGGATATCGGCCAGGGTGAACCGGCGCGGCTCTGCTCCGTCCCGAGCGGCGGCACTCGCACTGTCCACCGTCGAGACGGGTTTGCCCGGGCGCTTCAGATTGAGAC
>DASSHC010000094.1:0-2680 GCA_035693105.1 Thermomicrobiaceae bacterium
GACCGCGCGCTCGCTCGGCGCGGCTTCGAGCGTCAGCCCAAGCACGCCGGCCAGTTCCCGCAACTGCGCCTGCGCCCAGGCGACCGCCTCGGCCTGCGCGCCGGCGTCCTCTTCGCGGTTGATGCCGCGCGCCAGGTCGTAGAGCGCCGCCAGCGCGACCGGCGTGTTGAAGTCGTCGTCCATCGCCTGCTCGAAGCGCGCGCGCGCCTCGGCGGCCGCGCCGGCCAACGGATGCTCGGGCGGGCCGAGCGGCACCTGATCGGGGTCGAAGCCGCGCACGGCGCCGGTCAGCCGCGCCAGCCCGCGGCGGGCCGACTCCAGCGTCTCGGCGTTGAAGGTGAGCGGGCCGCGGTAGTGCGAGCCGAGCACCAGCAGGCGGAAGGGCTGCGCGTTCCCCTCCTCGATCAACTGGCGGATGGTGACCAGATTGCCGAGCGACTTGCTCATCTTCTCGCCGCCGAGTTGCAGCAGGCCGTTGTGCAACCAGTAGCGCGCGAACGGCTCGCACGAGCAGAAGGCCTCGCTCTGCGCGATCTCGTTCTCGTGGTGCGGGAAGATCAGGTCAGAGCCGCCGCCGTGGATGTCGACCTGTCCGCCGAGGTGGTCGTAGACCATGGCGCTGCACTCGATGTGCCAGCCGGGGCGGCCCAGCCCCCAGGGAGACTCCCAGGCCGGCTCGCCCGGCTTGGCGGCCTTCCAGACGGCGAAGTCCATCGGGTTCTCCTTACGCTCGTCGACCTCGATGCGGGCGCCCGCCTGCATCTCGTCGAGCGCGCGGTGGGAGAGCTTGCCGTAGCCGGGGAAGGCGTTCACGCGGAAGAAGACGTCGCCGCCTTCGACCGGGTAGGCGTGACCGGAGGCGATCAGGTCCGCCACCATAGTGATGATCGTCTCGATCTCGTGGGTGGCGCGCGGGTAGACGGTAGCCGGCTGGATGTTGAGCGCCGCGGTCTCGTCCAGCCACTCGTGGATCAACTGCTCGGCCAGCCGCTCGGGTGGGATGCCCAGCTCGTGGGCGCGCTGAATGATCTTGTCGTCGACGTCGGTGAAGTTCTGCGCGTGGATGACCTCGTAGCCGCGGTATTCCAGGTAGCGCTTGATGACGTCGAAGACGATAGCCGACATGGCGTGGCCGATGTGCGCCTGGGCGTAGACGGTCGGTCCGCAGACGTACATGCGGACCTTCCCCGGCTCGATCGTCTCGAAGGGCTCCTTGCGCCCGGTCAGGGTGTCGGTGACATAAATCGACATGGCTTGCTCCGCTCAAGTGTGGTCGTCAGGTAGGGGAGCAGAGAGCGCCGGGAGTTTGACACATCTTGACGAGTGGTGTGGCTGGACCCGCGGCTCCGCTCCTGTCAGCGTTGGCAACGGGGACGCCGAAATCCCGGCATCCCCTAGAGACAGGAGCAAGAAGCGCCGTGGTGGAGGATGTGAAGCAGCCAGCGGGCGGGCACGGCAAGGATCACGGCAGCACCCGCTACTCGTCGCTCTTGCTGGTGCTGGCGCCCGTGCCGCTGCTGGCCGCAGGCGCGGCCGGCTCGGTCTTGGCCGTCTCCGGCTTGCCCTCGGGCTTGGACTCGCTGGCTTTGCCGCCATTGCCACTCGTGGACTTGCGGCTGTCGGTGATGTACCAGCCGGAGCCCTTGAAGATGATGCCGGCGGGGTGGAGCACGCGCTGCACCTGCTCCCCACACTCGGGGCAGACGGCGACCGGCTCGTCGTGGAACGACTGCTTCTGTTCAAAGCGGTGCCCGCAGCTCTTGCAGGCGTACTCGTAGATGGGCATCGGGCCCACACCTCCCAAAGGGTCTCGCACGACCCAGACTCGTCTATTTTAGCGCAAAGCCGGGTCCGGGGAAACCCGTATCAGAGCGATGAGGCGGGCCGCGACCAGTACATATTGACCTGTTCGCTTCTGACAATGACGTTGGTTCCGATGCATTAAGCCTTTCGACTGCTTGACAGGTGGATGCTTGACGTTGACAGTGGTGTTCAATCTTCGCGCGACGATTCCTCTATCCATACCGGGGCTGGGGCCTTGCCGAAGGGGGAGTGGGCCTCGTGGCACGATCTGGTGAGCGTGTGTCGTACGCTGCTCGGCTGGTGCCTTTGTTCTCCCACCTCTATCCGCTAGAACATCACGAGCCGTTTGCCCAGAGTGTCTTCTGCAGCAGCTCGAATCCGCGCTGGCCCGCATTCGTTGGGTGGCCGTGCCGATCTGTCTCCTCCTCCCGCTCCTCCCGTCGATCTCGTTGGCGGTGGCGCCGCGCGCCTTTGCGCTCCTGGCCCTCATCTTCGGCCTCGGTAACGCCCTCATCGCCCGGCTGCTGCCCGATCGCCTTCGAGCCGCCGGGCTCTTCGCGACCGTGCTGGACTGGCTTGGTGGGGTCGGCATCATCGCGGTTCTCAGCGGAGAACCGGCGTCGGCAACCCCAGCAATCTTGCTTCTGCTAGCAGCGTCCATGGCCGCGCGCAACGGTACGCGCGGCTTGTTCGCCGCAATCGGCGCCGCGGCGCTGGTGATGACCCTCTTGGTCGAGTTCGAACTTCACGACGCCGCCGTACTCAGCGGTCCCGAAGCGACCGTGGACCTGGCCAGCTGGCTGGTCGTCCTCGGCATCGGCGGGCTACTCGCTTGGAGCCTCATGCTGTCACTCAATGCGTGGCTCAGGACGGAGCA
>DASSHC010000095.1:0-2491 GCA_035693105.1 Thermomicrobiaceae bacterium
TCGGGCTGGTTCGACAGCGCCTTCGTGCGCGGCGCCATCGAGCGCTTCCTGACCGTGCGCACGCCCGGCAGCCGGTTGACGCTCGGTCCCTGGCAGCACGGGGCCGACTACAACAGCAGCCCCTTCGCCGTGGCGCGCCCCAGCACCTTCGATCACGACGGTGAGCTGCTACGCTTCTTCGACCAGTACCTGCGCGGGATCGACAGCGGCATCGCCGACGAGCCGCCGGTCCACTACTACACCGTCGGCGCCAATCGCTGGCAGGCTGTCGCTGACTGGCCGCCGCCCGCCGAGCCGGTGCCGCTCTATCTCTCCACCGGCGAACGGCTGGCGCTCACCGCGCCGGAGGGCGCGGCGGACTGCGACGCCTTCCAGGTCGACCCCCAGGCCGGAACCGGACACCGCTCGCGCTGGGATCCGCTGGCCGAGGGGGTGGCGGTCGACTACGGCGACCGCCGCGCGGCCGACAGCCGGCTCCTCTGCTACACCTCCGCGCCGCTGGTTGGCGACGTCGAGATCACCGGCCACCCGCTGCTGACGCTGCGCCTCAGCTCGACAGCCAGCGACGGCACGATCTTCGCCTACCTGGAAGATGTCGCGCCCGATGGCCGCGTCACCTACGTCAGCGAGAGCGAGCTGCGCGCCATCGACCGCGTCCTCAGCGCGGAGCCGCCACCCTATCGGTCGCCGGTGCCCTACCGCAGCTACCGCCGCGCGGATGCACGGCCGCTGACGCCGGGTGAGCCTGCCCGCTTTGTCTTCGACCTGCTGCCGATCTCCTATCTGTTCCGGGCCGGCCATCGCTTGCGCCTGGCGCTCTCCGGCGCCGATAGCGATCACTTCGCTGCCATCCCCGAGGACCCACCGCTCCTGCACGTCTATCGTGGCGGCCCCGAGCCCTCGCGCCTGATGCTCCCCGTCGCGGCCGGGCGGCTGGCGTTTCGCGACTGAACGCTCCTTGACCACCAGTCTAAAATCACCACCAGCGTCGCGCGGCGGCGCGGCGCCAGGCAGGGCAAGGGGGCAGCTATGACCGTGACGGTGCGCGCGGCCACGATCGAGGACGCGGCGGCCATCCACGAGATCAACGCGACGCCCGAGGTCATCTTCGGCACGCTGCAGCTCCCCTACCAGTCGCCGGAGATCTGGCGCGAGCGGCTGGCGCGCACCGGGCCTGACGGCTACCACCTGGTAGCCGACGTTGACGAGCGGGTGGTCGGCAGCCTGGGGCTGCACCGGGAGCGCTCGCCGCGCCGGCGGCACGTCGCCTCGCTCGGCATGTCGGTCCATCCCGCCTTCCACGGTCGCGGGATCGGGGGCGCGCTGCTGGCCGCCGCGCTCGACCTGGCCGACAGCTGGCTCAACGTCCATCGCGTCGAGCTGCAGGTCTATAGCGACAACGCCGCCGCGATCCACCTTTACCAGAAGGCCGGCTTCGCGATCGAGGGCACCCTGCGCGACTACGCCTTCCGCCAGGGCCGCTACGTCGATGCCTATTGCATGGCCCGGCTGCGCTAGCGCTGCTCCCCCTCCCTCTTGCCGTCCCGCCGCGATTTCGTTACCGTTTTCTGGCGAAATTGCCGGTGATTCGGCAGCGATAGGCAGGAGGGCAGTCGCGTGGCGCAGCGGCGGGATGAGGTGAGCGACGAGACCGGCCGGCTTGCTCCGGTCTTCGAGCGCGTGGCCGGGTTCGTCACGCGGGGCGAGGTCGCGGGCGCCGGGCTGGCAGTAGCGCTGGGCGGGCGCGTGGTCGCCGAAGGCTACTGGGGGTTGGCGCGGCCCGAGCGGCCGGCGGGACCGGAAATCCTCTGGCCGCTGGCCTCGACCTCCAAGCTCTACACCGCCGCCACGGTCATGGCGCTGGTCGAGCGCGGCGAGCTGACGCTGGCCCAGCCGGTGTCGCGGGTGCTGCCCGAGCTGGCCGGCGAGGGCCGGGAAGCGATCACGCTGCGCCAATTGCTGACCCACACCTCCGGCTTGATCTACGAGTCGCCCGAGATGGAGCAGGTGCTCCTTGGCCACACCCCCCTCGACGGCATCCTCGACGAGGCCTACCGTCACCCGCTCCTCTTCCCACCCGGCACCGGCTACAGCTACAGCGATTTCGGTATCGGGCTGGCCGGTCGCCTGGCGGCCCGAGCGGCCGGACGGCCCTTTCCCGAGTTGGTGCGTGCGCTGGTGCTGGAGCCGGCGGGGCTGGAGCAGACCTTCATGCCGCCGCCGCCCGAGGAGTACCCGCGCGTGGCGAGCGTGGCCGGGGTCTTCGCGTTCGGCACCGATGCGGCCATGTACAACTCGCCCTACGCGCTGGCGCTGGCGCACCCGGCCTTTGGCGCCGTCGCCTCGGTGCGCGACCTGCTGCGCTTCGGTCTCCTCTTCGCGCCCACCCCGGGCGGCGATCGCCGCATCTTCTCCTCCGCGACGATCCGCACCATGACGTCCGACCAGACCGGCGGCGTGGCGCGCGACCACGCCAGCGGTCTGCGCCGGC
>DASSHC010000096.1:0-4478 GCA_035693105.1 Thermomicrobiaceae bacterium
CCAGCGCTAGCCAAAAGGTCGGGTCCGTCTCATCACCGCTGCGGAAGCGCAAGAGCGTATCGTGGGCGAGACCCAGCTCGATGCCGCATAGGATATCGTCGTCTGGCGGGCGGGCGGCGCCGCGCAGGCGCAACCCCTGGATCAAGTCATGGTCGGTGAGCACCGCCAGCTCCTCGACGAACGGCTGTGGCGCCGCGGCTGCCAGGCGATAGACCGTGAGCAGCACCTTCAGCTCCGCCAGATCGCGAATGCGCGGCAGATCGCGCGCGAAGAATTCCGGCGGTAGACTGACCGTCCCCTCTGGCCGCTGGCGCTCGGGATCGCCGCCGTGCTCCATCTCCACTCGATTCATTGGTTCATGAATTCGCTACAGGCTTACGACGGCTCGTGGTACAGCTCGAGGTCGGCGAAGCGGGCGGTGCGCTCGAAGAAGCGCAGGTGCACGGTATCGGTCGGCCCGTTGCGGTGCTTGGCGACGATGATCTCGGCGATCCCCTTTTTGTCCGTCTCTTTGTCGTAGACATCTTCGCGATAGATAAAGATCACGATGTCGGCGTCTTGCTCGATGCTGTTGTGGACGAAGATTCCGTTCGCCAAAAAATTATGGACCCCGGGCACGGTCAGGTCGTAGACCGGCGCATCGCCGAGGGGCTCGATGGCCACGATTCGGTCCCAGAAGACATCGGAATCGGCCAGCAGTGCCAGGTCCGGGTCAGCTACCGCCGTCGCGGCACGAGACAGACGCTCACGACTGAGCCCGCTCTTGAAGAGCGTGCTGCCACAATAGGACATGCCGATCGCCGCCGCGAAATCGCGCCAGCTCATCCCAGCGCGATCCTTGGCCTGTCCGATCACGGGCCAGATCTCGGCCGGGATGACATCGACATTCGGGTTGGCGCGCACCTCTGCCAACTCGTCCGCGATGACCAACGCCTCCTCACCTCGCTTGCCAAACGAGCCGATTAGGCGCAGGAACCGCTCCTGATCCGTCGTGCCGTAAACGTGCACCTGATAGCTCGGGCGGTAGCCCGCTTTGGTCGTCGACTTTAGCCGAGCCACGACGCCGAAGCGGAGCAACAGCATCTGAACCTGCTCGGCAAGCTCCAGGCTCGTCGTCCCGTAATAGATGGCGACGCGCGTGCGCCGGGTGCGGCTGAGGTTGCCGTCGGTGGCCCACAGGTGGTGAAGAAAGAGCGCGAGCTGATCGTTGGGCAGACCGAAGACGGCGTCCGGGATCTTCTTCTGCCAGGAGCGACAGAGATCGAGGCCGAGTTGGCGAAGCCAGCGTGTGATCGGGTGCGGCTTACCGCGGGTGAGCCGCGTCGGGCTGGGAAGGTAAACGTGCCACCAATTCTCCTGGCGCACGATGCGGGGCTGGATGCCAAACGCCGCCTCTGCGGCCCCGCGCACCGCCTCGATGTTGGCCGGATCGGCGCTAGTGTAGTGAATCGGCTGGCGTGGGACTATGCAACCGTCCCCGATCAGATGAGCCAACAGGACCAACTCCGGCTCGCTCATCGCGGTCGGTGCTTCCGGCTCCGGCAATTGACGGGCTGTCGCCACGACCGAAGCAGGAGGTAGTTCCTCAAGCGCCTGCCAACCGTGGATCGTGCGGAAGGGGTGGTTGGCGGTCGCTTGGATGCGCCGCCCGCTGGCTAGGCGCACTTCGTAGAGCGGTTTGATTCCTGTGCAGAACGCTCGGCTGACTGGATGCACACCGAGCTTGACATGCTCGTCAATGCCCCAGACTTGCGCGCCAACATCGCCCAACATCTGGTCGATCCTCCGGGGATGGCCGGTCAGCGGATCGAGGATGACGGTCTCGCCGGCCAGGCAGCCGCTTTCACGAAGATCCGAGAGCATCGGGCGGTGGTCGGCGCGGCTCTCGACGGCGCGCGAGAGCTGAGACAGCGCCAGCACCGGCACGTTCAGCTCGCGGGCCAGCCCTTTGAGGCCGCGCGAGATCTCCGAGATCTCCTGCACCCGGTTCTCCGAGCGGCGCCCCGCGGCCAGTTGCAGGTAGTCCACGATCACCAGGTCGAGGCCCCGCTCGGCCAGCAGCCGTCGCGCCTTGCTGCGCAGCTCCATCACGCTGATGCCCGGAGTGTCGTCGATGAAGATGTTGGCCTCGGCTAGCCGGCCGAATGCGCGCGAGATTTGGTCCCACTCGGTGTCATCGATGAAGCCGAGTCGCAGCCGGTGCGAGTCGACGCCGGTCTCCATCGACAGGAGCCGCTGCACCAACTGCTCGGCCGACATCTCCAGGCTGAAGATGCCGACGCTCTTGCCGTGCTTGACGGCGGCGCTATGGGCCATGCCGAGCTGCAGGGACGTCTTGCCGACCGAAGGGCGCGCGGCCAGAATGATCAGGTCTGAGCGCTGCAGGCCGCCGGTCAGCTTGTCGAGGTCGGAGTAGCCGGTGGGCACGCCGACGACCTCGCCGCGGTGCTGCTGGATAGTGTCGAGCTTGTCGAAGTAGTGCTCCAGCACTTCGCCGATCGAGATGAAATCGCGCAGCGTGCGCTTCTGCGAGACATTGAAGATGGCGCGTTCGGCCTTATCGAGCGCATCCTCGACCTCGACGCCCTCGTCGTAGCCGATGCCGATGATCTGCGCGCCGGCGTCGATCAAGCGCCGCAGGGTAGCGGTGCGCTCGACGATGCGCGCGTAGTACTCGATGTGGACCGCGGTCGGTACCGTCTCGATCAGCCCGGTCAGGTAGGAGACGCCGCCGATGTCCTGGAGGCGCTCGCGCCGCTCCAGTTCGTCCACCACCGTGACGAAGTCGGGCGGCACGCGGCGGTTGTAGAGATCGAGCACGGCCTGGTAGACCGCGCTGTTCCCGGAGCTGTAGAAGTCTTCAGGCTTGAGGAAGGAGGCAACGCGAATGACCGCGTCGCGGTCGATCAGCAGGCTGCCGAGAACCGACTGCTCGGCCTCCAAATTGCTCGGCGGCAGCTTCTCGACCGCGTCGATCACCGGCGTTGTCCCCCAGAATAGTCGCTACTGCTCGGGTATGATCCGCATCTCGTCTTCGACCTCGGCGGCCGGCCCCGATTGCGCGCTGGACGCCTCACCCTCGGCGGCCGGTGAGGTCTCGACCTCACCGAAGGCGCCCTCGACGCCCGACTCGGGCGTGACGACCACGGTGATGGTCGGGCGCAGGCGGCCGACCAGGTGGATCGCGACCTGATGCTCACCGACGGTGCGAATTGGCTCCTCCAGCACCACCTGGCGCCGCTCGACGGTCTCGCCGATCGACTGCGACAGCTTCTCGGCGATGTCCTGAGCGGTGATCGAGCCGTAGAGGCGGCCCTGCTCGCCGACGCGCGCCACGAGGTGGATGCGCGTGCCCTGGATGCGGTCGGCCAGCGACTGCTTGGCTTGCTCCTCCTTGGCGATGCGACGCTCGGCGGCCGCGAGGCGCTGCTGCGCGTCCTTCAGCCGGCCCGGCGTGGCCACCTCGGCCATCCCCTGCGGGATCAGATAGTTGCGCGCGTAGCCGTCCTTGACGGTTTGGATCGACCCGGTCTCACCGAGCTTCGGCACGTCTTTCAGCAGAATGACCTTCATGCGATCTGAACCCTTCTCATACCCGCCGCGGCCGGATGCGAGCGGCAACCCAGGCTGCGTCACTGGCTCCGCACCCGCCGCGTGCGACAAAAACGGTGTTCGTGTGTACGAACACCTCTCCCTCCGCCACTACTATACCGTGCTGGCGGGCCGAATTCAATCCGCCTCCAGGCGACGACGCAGCAGTTCGTACAGCGCGACCGAGCCGGCGACCGCCGCGTTGAGCGACTCGACGTTGCCCAGCATCGGCAGGCGAACGAGGAGATCGCAGTGCTTGAGCAGCGAGGGGCCGATGCCGCCGCCCTCCGAGCCGATCAGCAGCAGCGCCGGTGTGGGAATGTCGGCGCGAAAGATCGGCTCGGCTTGCGGCTCGGCGGCCAGCCCCACGACCCAGTAGCCGGCCTCCTTGGCCTCGTCCACGGCGCGCGCCAAATTCGGCGTGCGGGCGACGGCGACGTGTTCGACGGCCCCGGCCGAGGAGTTGACCACCGCCGGGGTGACGCTGACCCCGCGGCGGTCGGGGATGATCAGTCCGGCGGCGCCGGTGGCGTCGGCGGTGCGGATCAGCGTGCCGAAGTTCTGCACGTCCTGGATGTGGTCGAGCACGACCAGCGGTCGGCCGTTCGCCCCCGCCAGCAATTCGTCCAATTGTACGTACGGGTAGCCGCCGACCTCCAGCAGCACGCCCTGATGGTTGACGTTGGGCGCGAGCTGCTCCAGCGCCGGCGGTTTGAGCCGCTTGACCGGCAGGCGGCGCCGCTGAGCCTCGGCCAGCAGGTTAGCTATGCGCTCCTGGCGCTCGGCGCCCTCGGCCAGGTAGAGGCTGCGCGGGGTGCGGCGCCCGCGCAGCCCCTCGATCACGGCGTTGCGTCCGTACAGCAACTCGCCCGTCTTCGGCCGCTGCC
>DASSHC010000097.1:0-3803 GCA_035693105.1 Thermomicrobiaceae bacterium
ACGGCCCGCCCATCCTCGTCGGCGGCAGCGGCGAACGCGTCCTCCGCCTCGCGGCGCGCTACGCCGCCGCCTGGAACGCCGACCGCCAGAACGACGTGGCGAACGTGCAGGCGCTCAACGCGCGCGTCGACGCGGCCTGCCGCGACGTGGGGCGCGACCCCGCCTCGCTCGCCCGCGTCATCGGCATCCAGGTCGATCTGCTGAACGAGACTCGGCAGGCGATGCAGCCGCGGCAGTGGGTGATGGCGCCCTGGCCGCTCACTGGCGCCGCTGAGGAGCTGGCGGTGCAGATCCGCCGCTACCAGCAGGCCGCCGTCGCGCATATGATGGTCTGGATCGACCCTGTCTCCGTCGCCGGCATCGAAGCCTTCGCTCCGGTGCTGGAGGCGCTCGACGCCGGTGTCTGAGCATGGGGAGGGGTCTCCGTTGGTGGAGAGCCCTCCTCCTCAACGCTGCCGTTTACGCCGCGCTATCTGGTGATGGCGAGGCAGGTGTACTCGGTATTGAATACGGCGTTCGTCGCGCAGGCGGTCTCATACGGAATCCGGCTGAAGCCTTCCGCATTCCCGGAGACCCGCCCAGCCGCCACAAGCCCCTCGCCCTCCGCAGAGGGAGAGGGGTTGGGGTGAGGGTGGAGCGCGGCAAGACGGAACGGTTCATCCGGAAACCGTATCAATCTCGCATCGCTGGTTGAATTCCTCACAGATCGCCACGTCACCCGGAGTGCAGCGACAGACGCTGCCCTCTGCTTCGACACGATTCCCGGGGTTTCGGGAGCTCCCGAGATTTCCCCAGAAACAGCAGGGGGTGAGCCAGGGAGCGATCTTTCCCGCCCCGTCATGGCAAGTCAGATGCCCTGCCGTCCGGCACGACGGGAACGCGGGACGGGGTGCGTTGTGGCCGCAGCACGGATCCTGACATCAGCACCGCGCAATGAAACGGGGGCGCCTCAAAGCGCCCCCGTTGCCACTCTCGCGGACGACGCGATTCAATTGCTCCCGCAGGACGAGCAGGAACTCACGAACTGCGCGTCGTTGAACGAGCAACTTTGGAAGCTGCTGTCACAGCGGGTCTGTCCCGGCACTGCGTTGTCGATGCAGACGTACTTCTTCGGGCGTGGTCCCGGACCGGACGCCGCGCACAGGTACTCGCAGCAGAGGTTGCTGTACGGGGTCCCACCCGCGCCGCAGGCCGGGCACTGGAACTCAGACTCGAAGACCGATCCCCCGACAAGGCACGTCGATTCGATCTCGCAGCAGTTTCCGAATTCCGATTGGCAGAATTCGGTGTTGGTCTGGTTGCAGAGGCAGACGTTGGCCTCTTCGTCGTACCGGCCGCCCGGTCCGCAGTTGCACAAGCCACCGTCACAGATCCCGGTATTCGGTCCCGCCGTACACGCCCGACCTTCGGTGATCCGCAACGGGTCGCCGTTGCAATCGAACTTGAAGTCCTCCAGGGTCTCGCACGTGCCGAAGTTGCAGAACTGGCAGACGCCGCACTGGACGCCGCAGGCTCCACAGTTGTTCGGGTCACTCCCGGTGTTGGCACAGACACCGTCGCAGCAGCGCTCACCCGGATCACAGGTGACGGCCCGTTTGCCGTTGGGCAGGATCGTGTTGCAGGCGAGATTGGCGCAGTCGAGCTGAGCCTGGGTGACATTCGAGCCGCGGAAGTCCGCTCCCGTCAGATCCGCTCCGCAGAAGCAGGCCTTGTTGGCGCTCACGCCGCGGAAGCGCGCGTCCCGCAGGCTCGAACCGCCGAAGCAGGTGTTGGTCAGTTGGCTGCCACTCAGATCGACGCCGTCCAGGTCACGCTCGTTCAAGTCGCACTTGGACAGGTCGACGCCGCCGTGGAGCGGCACATCGCTGCAATTCCGATTGCAGCGGCTCGGGCAGAGCGGCTGCTCCTGCTCGGCGCGCGCCGTGCGCTTGCGCCCTTTGCTTTTGCGGTGCTTATGCCCGGCTTGGGCATCCTCGCCGGACGTGGCCACGGTGACCACGCCCGCGGCAGCGCCGACGACCAGTGCGCGCAGCGCCGCGCGGCGCGTGCCGGACGCGGCGACGAGACGACTGAGCCGATCGAACTGATCCCGATCCATTCCGGTCCCTCCTTTCGACGTTCACCCCAACCAGGATGCATCTTATAGCCTTTCTGGCATGCAGGGAAGAGAGGAGTTGGCGGCCCAGATCCGCCGCTACCAGAAGACCGATGTCGCGCACCTGATAGTCTGAATCGACCCCGGTTCCGTCGCTGGCATCGAAGCCTTCGCGCCGGTGCTGGCAGCGCTGGATGCCAGCGACTGAGACGGTTTGCGGGTCAACCGCTGCGCCGGGCCAGGGGTCCACACTCACCCCTGGCCCCTGCTCCCTCCAGAGCCTTGGCCTGCTCCCGTGCCTCCCCCGCTAAGGGGAAGTGACCTCACGTATCCGGTCCAGAGCGCGCGGCAGCGCGCCGCGTAGCCACTACGATTGGGGACGATCCTCGTCCGCCATCGCGCTGGCGACGATAGCGGCAAATGCCGCCGGGTTCTCGCCCACCATGCCGTGCCCCGCGTCGGGCACAACGGCCACCGCCACGCCGGCGTCCGCCAGCATAGGCTCGAGCCGGTCTGGCAGGGTCAGCGCGCCGAAGACGAAGGTGCGCGGCACGTTCAGGCCGAAGAACGTCTCCCGCAGATGGCAGCCGACGAGCGCCAGCGAGCAGCGAAAGACGGCCCGCGGATCGGCCGCGCGCAACGTGCCAGGGTAACTGCCGAACGCGGGATTGGCAGCGGCCCACTCCTCGGCCAGGGCGATCACCGCCGCGTGCCCCGACGCGACGTAGGCCTCCTCCGTTGGCGACTGGTCGACGATCATCTGGCTGAAGGTCGCGTCCTCCGGGTCGAGATTGCACTCGGCGACGACCAGGCCCGAGACCAGGTCGGGCCGCGCGGCGGCCAAGGCGATCGCAATCGAGCCGCCCATACTGTGGCCGACAACATGGCACTGGCGCAGGGAGAGGTGGTCGAGCAGGCGGGCGACGGTCTCAACGTGCGCTTCGAGGGTGTGCGGGAACGCCGCCGGACGGTCGCTGAAGCCGAAGCCGAGCAGGTCGATCAGCAGCGCGCCGTGGGACGCCAACCGGGGATCACGCGCGATGCGAGGGAAATCGGCCGAGGAAGCCGAGCCAAGCCCGTGCAGATAGACGGTCGCCGGCGCCTCGCCTGGTAGGTCGTGGTAGCAGAGGTGCGCATCGAGATCAGGCAGATACAGGCTCTCCATTGTCCCTCCCAACCGGGCGACCGTCCGCGGCAGACGCCAACCGTGCCGCCGTCGGCCCACATGATGATCGCATGCGAGCAGCGCAACGCTGATGCGGCATTGCAGCCCGAAGGATCCCGTTCACGGCCACGGTACGCTTCCGACCACGATCGTCCCAGCGGGGCCGCCAAGGGAGAGATCGCCGCGCGCCGCTATGAACGCGTAGGCCTCTTGCGGCGTCAGCCTCGCCTCGTCGGTCAAGTACGCATAGAGGAGACGCGCCGCCTGGCGCCGTGCCGCGTCGTAGTCGCGGCCGGCGTCGAGGCCGATAACGTTCAGGCGGTCCGCCGTCTCGATGCGCGGCGTCTCTAGCCGCAGCCCGGGTCGTCGCCCCAGCCGCACCGTCGCAGACCCGGCGCACTCGATGGCGACGAAGGTCGCCTCGTGCTCGCCCATCGCGGCGTGCAGATCGCCCAGCGCGAAGAGCCCGCCCGCGATCTGCGCCGGGAAGAGGACGGTCGCTCCGGGGCAGATCTGGGGCAGATCGTAGTTGCCGCCCCACGG
>DASSHC010000098.1:0-14095 GCA_035693105.1 Thermomicrobiaceae bacterium
TGCTTCACGGCAGCATGCGCGGAGTCCGAGCACTCCACTTCTCCCTTCGCGGGAGCGGCGAATATCGCGCGGCCTACCTCGTACTCGTGGACGAACGCGTCGTCCTTGTGTTCATGATTGCGAGCCGCGAGAACTTCTACGCGGAGGCCGTGTGTCGCTACCACGCGCTGCGTGGCCGGTAGTCACCCGGACAACGCGTCTTCAGCACCCACATTTCACTCAGAATGAGCTTCGCGAGCCACGGGGTCGCCGCAGGGGAAGCCAGGGCGCCTCACCGCTTGAGGTGGTACGGCACGTTGATCACCACCACGTCGGGGTGGGTCCAGAGGGCGAACTTGAGACGCAGCGCGGTCTGGTTGTGCAGCAGCAGCTCGTAGAGGTGGGCCGGCACGAACTCGGGCAGCACGACGGTGATGGTCAGATCCTGCCGCTCACGATGGAGTTGCTCGACGTAATTCACCAGCGGGCCGACGATTTCGCGGTAGGGCGACTCGATGATCACCAGCGGCACGTCGAGCCCCAGCTCGTCCCAGCGCTCCTGCATCTGGCGCGCATCGTCCGGATCATCGGTGACGTGGACGGCGGTCACGTTGCTGGTGATCTGGCGCGCGTACTCGATGGCGCGCAGCGACGCGCGGTCGATCGCGCTCATCGGCACGATGGCCGCGCTCTCGCCGATCATGATGCGATCGACCGCGTTGTGCTCGCCCTCACTGAGTTGCAACTGGTAGGCCACGTTATCGTAGTGCCGGCGAATCCCCAGCATCACGATGATGACGACCGGCAGGATGATCAGCACCATCCAGGCGCCGTCGAGGAAGCGCGTGGTGATGTTGATCAACACCACCACTGCCGTCGTGGTCGCGCCGAGCCCGTTGATCGCCAGCCCCAGCGTGCGCTGGCGGCCGCGCGGCGAGCGCCACCAGCGGAATGTCATGCTCGACTGCGACATGGTGAAGGCGACGAAGACGCCGACCGCGTAGAGGGGGATCAGGGACGAGACCTCGGCTTTGAACGAGACGACCAGCAGCATCGCGGCCCCGCCGAGGACGACGATACCGGTCGAGAAGGCCAGCCGGTCGCCGCGCGCCATGAACTGATGCGGCATGAAGCCGTCGCGCGCCAGGAAGTAGCTCAGCCGCGGGAAATCGGCGAAGGCGGTGTTAGCCCCCAGCACCAGGATGAGGGCGGTGGCGGCCTGGATCAGGTAGTAGAAGGGCGAGCGGCCGACGATGGTGCGGGTGAGCTGGGAGACGATCGTTTCGTCGGCGGCCGGCGCCAGGTGGAAGTGATGCGTCAGAAAGGTAACACCCAGGAAGAGCGTGCCGAGGATGACGCCCATCCAGACCAGCGTCTGCGCCGCGTTGCGCGCCTGCGGCTCCTTGAAGGCGGGCACGCCGTCGGCGATCGCCTCGACCCCGGTCAGCGCGGCGCACCCAGCGGCGAAGGCCCGCAGCACCACGAAGGCGGTCAGCGGCGCCGCCACCGCCGGCAGCGGCGAGTGGACCGGGTGCGGCGTCAGCCCGATGCCGGCCCAGGCGCCCAGCCCGAGCGCCAGCAGGATCACCATGGCGCCGATGAAGAGGTAGGTGGGCACGGCGAAGATCGTGCCGCTCTCGCGCACGCCGCGCAGGTTGGCCACCATCATCAGCACGATGGCGCCCAGCGCCAGCCAGACCCGGTAGGGCAGGAGCGCCTCGCTGGCCGAGGTGAGCGCCGCTACCCCGGCCGAGATACTGACGGCCACCGTCAGGGTATAGCCGGTCAGGAGCGCCGAGGCGGCCAGCAGGCTCGGTTTGCGCCCGAGGTTGTCCTTGGTGACGATGTAGGAGCCGCCGCCCTGGGGATAGGCGTGGATCGTCTGGCGGTAGGAGAAGACCACGATCGCCAGCAAGGCGGCGATGGCGATGCCGATCGGGATGACCATGCGGTAGGCCGCGGCCCCGGCCACCACCAGAATCAGCAGAATCTCCTCCGTCGCGTAGGCGGTCGAGGAGAGGGCGTCGGAGGAGAAGACGGCTAGCGCCTTGGTCTTGGTCAGGCGCTCGTGGATTGCTTGGGCCGACTCGATCGGCCGGCCGATCAGCAGCCGGTGCAACCGCTCGTAGAGGCGGCCGAAAGCACTGGTCGCTTCAGTTGGCGGCGCCACGAAGTAGCGCTGCGAGCGCGGGCTCACTGGTAGCTCGGTGGATTTAATCACCCGCACGTAGCGATCGCCGGGGCGCTTGCCCCGCACGGTCTCGCGGGGTTGCTCCGCGCCGTTCTCCCGTGGGGTGCGATCAGCCTCCCCCATGCCCTCGTTCCTCGCGTTCCCGCGTCGAACGCCGCCACGCGCCAGGTAGTGTGACCGCTCGTGAGCGCGCGGCGGCGCTCGCCATCAACGTGGGGGGCAGCGCGCGGTCGATACAGTGAGCCGTCGGAATGCTGGAAATCGGTGACCTGCTCTCACCAGAAGAGACAAGCCCGTCGCGCTGCTACTCCCTCAACGCGCGTGATCCTATCACCAATCGCGGAGCTGGGGGGCCCGGCCTGAACATGCGGGGCGGGCTACACGTCGCAGCAGAAGAGTCCCGAATCCTTGGTGACATAAAACGCGCCGCGCCGCCTGATCTCGTCTTCGACGAGCTGCTGGATGTGGTCGAGGTGGGCGAGCTGCTCCGCCGAGAGGTCGCGGTTGGGACGCAGCGACCGGAGGTACGCCGGCACCGCCGCGGCTTCGGTGATCTCCAGCGCGTCGGGGTAGCGGCGCAGCTCGACGCGCGAGAAGTGATGCGCGAGCTGCGCGGCGCCGTTCTCCAGCCCGAAGCGCCCGGCGTGATTGCTCGGACTGCCGGCTGGGAGCAGCGGTTCCATCTCGCGTAGGTGTGCCAGGCCGTTGGTGGCGGCGTAGAGCCGGCCGCCGGGACGCAGCACACGGCGGAACTCCGCGATGGCGGCTGGGCGATCGGGCACGTGGTAGAGCATGTGGTTGGCGATGACGGCGTCGAAGGAGCCATCGGCAACGGGGAGCGCCTGAGCGTCGGCCACCAGCCAACCAAAGCGCGACCGATCCGCGCCGAGCCCGTTACGCGCGTCGGCCAGCATGCCCGCCGAGAGGTCTGCCAAGGTGATCGCCCAGGAATCCGGCAGGCGCTCGCGGTTCTCGCGCCAGAGAGCGCAGAGGCCGCAGCCGATCTCCAGAATGCGTGCACCCTCAGGCAGCGCGAGCTGCTCGAAGACCCAGCGGTGCCAGCCGAGCGGGTTGACGCTGAAGCGCTCGTGCAGCCCCATGCGCGTCGCCAGGTTGTCGCCGCCGCGGTACTGCCGGTCGAGCAGATAGCGGCGGTCGGTGCCGTCAGCTGTCACTGCCGCCCGCCAGTGCCCGATTCAGCCAGTCCTCGAAGCGGGCGGCCAGCACGACCGGGTCGGCCAGGAGGAGCGGGGTGCCGGGGGTGTTGCCCGGCTCGATGCGCACGTGGACGAAGTGCGGCCCCGGCTCGGCCAGCGCCTGGCGCATGGCCGTGCGCAGCGTCGGCTCGTCGATGGCCGCCCAGGCCGTCAGGCCGATGGCCGAGGCGATGGGGGCAAGGTCGAGCGACTGGGTGTAGGTCGGGATGTCGGCGGTCGAGGCGTAGACCCCGTTGTCGAGCACCACCAGCACCAGCCGCTCCGGCTTGAGGTAGCCGATCGTCGCCAGCGCGCCGAAGTTCATCAGGAGCGAGCCGTCGCCCTCCAGCGCCACCACCCGCGCGACCGGCGTGCCTTCGAGCGCCAGCGCCAGCCCGGTCGCCACCGAGGGCGCCAGCCCCATCGAATCGAGCAGGTAGAAGTGGTTCGCGCGGTCGGCCACGGCGGCCAGTTCGCGGCTGGTGGCCGCCAGCGTCACCACCACCGGCAGCTCCGGCGTCAGCTCGGCCAGGACGCGCAGCGCCTCGATGCGCTTCATCCCTGCTGCCCTTCCCCCTGCCCCTGCCCCTGCCAGAACTCCATTAGCACCACCACCGGCCGGTGGGTCATCTGGGCGTGGCGCCCGGCCTCGTGCACCGTCGCCTCCCAGTCGGCGGCCGAGTTGCGCCGGTCGAGAGTGAAGACCGGGATGCCGATCGCGTGCAAGAGCGCCGGCGCGGCCGCGCTGATGGTGTGGATCATCGAGTTGTACTCGCCTAGCCCACCGCGCGTGTTGGCCACGATCAGCAGCGGGCGGTGGTAGGCCACGGCGAAGGTCGCCAGGGCCGTCAGGGCGTTGCCGAAGCCGTTGTCCTGCATGACGATCGCGCCGCGCCGACCGGCCAGGCTGACGGCGCCGATGATGCCGACCGCCTCTTCCTCGCGCGCCACTGGGAAGGCGCGCGGCGCGCTCTCCGTCGCCAGCGCGCGGAAGTGGTTGATGATCGGCGCGATCGTGTTGGAGGGAACGTAGGCGATATAGTGGAGTGCCAGCCGCTCCAGCCCCCGCGCCGCCGCCTCGGCCCGTTCGCTCGCCGCCGTCGTCACGACTCACCCTCGTCCATGGTTACTCAGCCGCGCCGGACGCTCCATCCGGCGCGGCCAGGATAGCAGCTTTGGCCCCGGCGCGTCTCTCCGCTTACAATTAGGGGGGACGGCCCAAGCGAGGAGTCGACGCGAGCTGGTGGGAGCCTGCCTGGGCCTGCGAGCCGCTTACTGGATGGGGAGAAGATGAACGTCACGACCTCTGACTTGAAGCAACTCGTCGAGACCGCGGTACGCAACTACGAGGGCTACACGCCGCCCGCCGACGACGCCGAGAACGCCGCGCTCTCGATCCCTGATCCGCTGGGGTACGCGCTCGGCTGGATCGTGGCCGATGCCATCGTGCAGGATCGCTACCTGCGCGCCTCGCTCGATGCCATTCCGGTCTGCCATCCTGAGAACGGTTGGGATCGCATTCTCATTACGCGCCGCGTCACCTGCCTCCACTGCCGCGAAGAGCCGGCCGACTGGTTCGGCACCATCATGCTCAGCGGCGAGGACGCGCCGATCTACATCTCGCCGGAGGGGACCGAGCTGCCGCTCGGCACGCTGCTGCGCGACGATCCCGAGGCGGCCATCGCCAGGGTGTTGGAGCTGTGCACATTGTCCGACCTGCCGGAGGGCGATCACGCCAACTGCTGGCACTCGCGTGCCGTGCGCTACCCCGACCTCTTCCACGCGGTCACGCGCATCATCGTGGAGCACCCCGGCGTCACCGCGCTGCGCGAGATGTACGTCGATGAGGAGCAGATCGAGGGCTCCTTCCACCCGATCTACCTGATGACCGGCGCGGTAGCCAAGGGGCTCGAATACGGCTGGTTCGCCGTCGAGAGCAGCGACTACACCGCCTTCTTCCGCGTCACCGGCGAGCAGTCGGTCTACTTCACCGACAACGAGACCTGGTCGACCGTCGGCAAGCAACTGACCGAGGAGGACAACGAGGGCATCCGCCGCCGTCTCCTCTCCTGGCTGCGCATCGAGGGCAAGCCCGACCGCGCGACGATCGACTGACCGGCGTTACCTCTGTAGGGGCAGACCTCTGTGTCTGCCCTCGCTGCCCTATTGCTTATCCTCACCGAAGCGACTCACGTTGCCCCTTGTCCCCGTCGCCTCGGCGTAGGGGGAACAGGGCAGACATGGAGGTCTGCCCCTACAGGCGGTGGCGACGGCCCCCCAACCTTGCGCACATCCCGCAACGGCGGTAGCCTAGCGCCGGCGATGCGGCGTCTGGCGAGGAGGGTGCGTGGCGCAAGAGAGTCCCGTGCTGGTCGAGACCGGCCCGGAGATCGCCTGCCTGACCCTCAACCGGCCCCACGTCCGCAACGCCGTCAACCTGGCCATGCTCGAGACGCTGGAGCGCGTGCTCGATGACATGGCGCCGAACCCGCCCCGCGCCGTGATCTTGCGCGCCACTTTGCCCGGCTTCTCCGCCGGGGCCGACCTCAAGGAGTCGCGCGAGCAGCCGCCCGAGTTCGCCCACACGCGCGTCGTCACCATGCACCGCGTGCTCGGCAAGCTGCGCCGCTTCCCGGCGCCGGTCATTTGCGCCATCGACGGCGTCTGCGCCGGGCTGGGCTGCGAGTTGGCCATCTCCGGCGATCTGCGTCTCGCCACCCCGGCCTCGCGCCTGGGCTACCCCGAGCCGAAGGTCGCGGTGCCCTCGCCGGCGCATCAGCTGGTTCAGTTGATCGGCCTGGCCTGGGCGCAGGACATGCTGCTGACCGCGCGCTGGGTGGGGGCCGAGGAGGCGGCGCGCACGGGGCTGGTGACGCGCGTGGTCGACGACGTCGAGCGCGAGGCGCGGGCGCTGGCCGCGCAGGTCGCCGAGCTGGCGCCGCGCGCGCAGCGGCTCAGCAAGGAGAACCTGGCGCTGAGCACGCGCGCCGGGCTCGAAGCCGCCGTGGCCCATCACATCGCCGGGGTCAGCGACGCCGCGTACACCGCCGACCGCCGCGAGGCGCTGGCGGCCTTCGCCGCGAAACGCCCGCCGCGCTTCACGGGCGCCTAGAGGGTGGGTTGATGGACTGATGGAAGCGGCGCTCGCGGGTATCACCGTCATCGACTTCAGCCGGCACCTCGCCGGTCCGTTCGCCGCCATGACGCTCGGCGACCTGGGCGCCGACGTGCTCAAGATCGAGGCTCCCGGCCGCGGCGACGACACCCGCGGCTATCTCCCCTTCTGGAACGGCGTCAGTTGCTACTACCTCAGCGCCAACCGCAACAAGCGCAGCCTGACCCTCAACCTGCAATCGACCGAAGGGCAGGCGATCGCGCGCAAGCTGGCCGCCGAGGCCGATATCCTGATCGAGAACTTCCGCCCCGGCACGATGGAGCGCTGGGGACTCGGTGAGGCCGAGCTGCGCGGCCGCAACCCGCGCCTGATCTACTGCGCCATCTCGGCGGTCGGCAGCGAGGGACCGGACCGTGACCGCGCGGGCGTCGATCTCTTGATGCAGGCCTACGCCGGTCTGATGAGCATCACCGGCTACCCCGAGCAGCCGCCGGTGCGCGTCGGCACCTCAGCGGTCGATCTCACCGCCGGGGCCAACGCGGTGCAGGGGATCCTGGCCGCGCTCTACGTGCGCGAGCGCACCGGGCGGGGCCAGCGCGTCGAGTCCTCGCTGCTGGAGGGACAGGTCTCCTGGCTGACCTACCACGCAGTCTCCTACTTCGGCACCGGGCAGGTGCCGGGCCGGCTCGGCTCGGGGCACGCCAGCCTGGCGCCCTACGGCGCCTACCCGACCAGCGACGGCTTTTTGGTGCTGGCCCTCGCCAGCGACGCGCTCTGGCGGCGCTTCTGTGCGGCGGTCGGGCGGCCGGAGCTGGCCGAGGACGCGCGCTTCGCACGCAACGAGGCGCGAATGACGAATCGGCCCGAGCTGGAGGCGGAGGTCGGCGCGATCCTGGCCGAACGGAGCGCCGCCGAGTGGGGCGCGCTCTTCGACGCCGAGGGCATCCCGGCCAGCACGGTCAACAGCCTCGACACCGTGCTCAATCTGCCGCAGGTGCTTCACCGGGAGATGGTCGTCCCGCTGCCACGCGACGACATCCCCGACCTGAAGCTGCCGGGCGTCGCCATCAAGCTCTCCGAGACGCCGGGCACGCTGCGGCGGCCGCCCCCCAAGCTCGGGGAGCACAGCGACGACGTGCTGGCCCGCCTGGGCTACCAGCCCGAGGAGATCGCGCGCTTGCACCGTGAGGGAGTGGTCTGATGCGTTTGATGCTTTGGTTCGATCGGAAGAGGAGGGGCGATGCCCACCATTGAGGCCATCCGCGACATGCTGCCGGCCGTGTCCGACACGGTCTACCTCAACACCGGCACCTGTGGCCCGCTGCCCAAGGTCGCCTACCAGGCGATGGTGGATGAGCTGGGCCACGATCTGGGCAAGGCTCGCATCGACGCGACGCACTTCCCCCATTTGGGCGAGCTGCGCATGGCGGTGCGCCAGGCCGTGGCGGCCGCCATCGGCGCCGACCCCGGCGAGATCGCCGTCACCAACAGCACGACCGATGGCATGTACGTCGCCATCGTCGGCTATCGCTGGCAGCCGGGCGACGAGCTGATCCTCTCGAACATCGAGCATCCCGGCGGCCTGGTGCCCTCCTTCATCGCCCGGCGCCGGAATAGCCTGCGCACGCGCGTGGCCGACATCGGACTCGGCGGCGGCGGGACCAAGCATGTCGTGTCCGCCTTCGAGCGCATGATCACCCCGCGCACCCGCATGATCGTCATCTCGCACGTCTCCTACACTACGGGCGCGGTGCTGCCGGTGAAGGAGATCGTCGAGATGGCGCACAGCCACGACGTGCTGGTGGTGGTCGACGGCGCGCAGGGCTACGGCGCGCTGTCGCTCGACATGCACGCGCTGGGCGTCGACTTCTACGCCTGTCCGGGCCAGAAGTGGATGTGCGGGCCGGACGGAACCGGCGCGCTCTACGCCCGCGCCTCCAGCGTCGGCGAGGTCGAGCAGACCTTCGTCAGCGGCGGCACGATCCGCGAGTCGCTCGATTACTACGGCGGCTCGGTGGCGCCAGCGCTCGGCGCGGCGCGCTTCGACACGGCCGGCCGCAGCCCGGTGCAGATGACCGGCCAGGTGACCGCAACCCGCTGGGTAACCGAGGACGTCGGGCTCGACTGGGCCACCAGGCGCATCGCCGAGCTGGCAGGCAAGACCTACGACGCGCTGGAGAAGCTGAAGGGGATCAGCATGGTCACCCCGCGCGAGGCGCTGGGCGGGCTGATCGCCTTCAACGTCGAGGGCATTACGGGCGAGGAGTTGTCGCGCCGGCTGGCGCAGGAGCACAACGTCACCATCCGCCACGTCACGCGCTACATCAACAACCCGCCGGCGGCGCGGGTCTCGGTCGGCTTCTACAACGACGAGTCGGACATCCAGCGCCTGACCGAGGGTATCCAGGCCGTGCAGAAGACGCTGTAGCGGTTGCGGACCTGTTCCGTTCACGCGGGCCGTGTCGCCTCCGCCGCCGTCCGGAGCGCGGGGCCGCGGCTACGGTGGCGATTGCGGTTCTCCCAGGATCGCTCTTCGGCGATGCGCCCGCGGCCCTTGCCGCGGGCGCTGCTGATGCGACGTTAGACGGAGATCTTGTTCAGGTCGGCTGCCTCAACCGTCGCGTGGGTGATCTTCCAGTCGCTGATGGCGGGCTCGATCTCCGTGTCGCGCATGTGCACGAAGTCGGGGTTCTGCCCCCATTGGTGTGCTGCCTCAACGGACTCCCACAGGGTCACGATCATGACGTGATTCGCCTCGTCCTGCTCGCGCAGGGAGAGGAATCCCACGAAACCCGGCTGCCGCTCGATCGTCGCGCGCCAGCGATCCGTAGACTCTCGTGGCAGTTCGCTGCCAGACTTGAGCGTGAACTGGTTGATATGGGCGTGCACCTGACTCTCCTCATCTGGCCCGGTCAACCGCTTCCGGCGCGAGGCGCCGTGCGTCTCCGCGGTCTCAGGCCGCGGTCACTGGTACCTCTCACGGTAAACATGCGATTGTCCTCGTCCGTGCGCCGCTCGATCGACATCGATCAAGGGGCCCTTGGACAACCGCGCTCCCGTAATCCCGTCCGGTTTCCTCCCTTCTGCCGGCGAACTCATCCACTCCGGTCGCGCGACAAATCAGCCATCGCGGGTTGTGTTTCGAACTCCCCCTGCCCCAGCGGTCAGCGCCGCCATGAGTAGCGACGGCACCTCCCAGCGTCGATTGGTTCGCCTGCTGATCCGAGGCCGGCGGGCGTCTGGAGCCAGCTTGTACTCCAATTTCTCGGCTCGCGCCGATGCGCGCCGGATCGACGGCGGGGCGTCAGCTCGGGTAAGCCGGCTCCGCCGGTAAAAGCTCGTCGAGCTCCGGCGCGACCGGCTCGGCGGCGACCACGAGCAGCGGCCGGTCGGCGCACTGGATCAGGATGCCGTCGGGGTCGGTGCGGATCACGCTGCCGGGCGCGAGGCCGCTGGGCGACTCGTCGACGAGCTTGGTCTTGGTGATCAGCATGCGACGGCCCTCGATCTCGCCGAAGGCGCCCAACGGCACGTCCCGCGCGCCGTACCAACTCCGAACCTGGACGAAGATCTCGCGCGCGGTTCGCCCCCAGTCGATCTCGCGCCACTCCGGCTCGAAGGCGCCGCCGGCGTGCGTGACCTGCGTCTCATCTTGCGGCGTGCCCGGGTCTCCGGCGGCGACGCGCTCCAGCGCCTCCAGAATTCCCTCGTTGGCCACGCCAGCGAAACGCTGGTAGATAGTCTCTAAGTTGAGATCCGCGTCGCTGATCGGCACTCGACGCTGGCTGAGGATCGGGCCGTTGTCGAGCTCGGGCGTCATGAAGTGGACGGTCATGCCCAATTCGGGTTCATCGTTGCGCAGCGCCCAGCCGGTCGCGTTGCGCCCGCGGTATTTCGGCAGCAGCGCGTCGTGAACGTTGATCGCTCCCAGCCGCGGCACCTGGAGCACCTCGGCCGGGATCGTCCAGTTGAAGCTGAGGCAGTAGAGGAGGTCCGGCTTGAGCGGGCGGATCATCGCGGCCCAGCGGTTGGGGTAGTTCGAGATGATGACGTCCCGCCCCGGCCGCGCGTATTGTCCGACCTCGAGGTAGTCGTCGGTGCGGCGCGTGCGGGGACCGGGCGCCGAGACCACGCCGACCAGGCGGTGCCCCTTCTGTCTGAGCAGGTCCTCGGCTATCGGGATGTAGAATGGACTGACCGTGAACATCACCACGCGCAGCGACGCTTTGCCGTTACTCACGCTCATGCCTCAATTTTCCTCCCCTTGAGCGAACTGGACGTTCGCCCGTTCGCGACCACCTCGGCGCCGGGTTACTCCTCGGCCGGTACGGGCAGAGATGTCAGTCTCGTCTGAACCGACGACCAGATTCGCTCGCGCATGCTCGCTGCGATATCGAGCGAGCGGCATAGGGAGGATGCTCGGTTTCCCGCTCCCGGTCGCACCAATCGTGCTCCACACGCAGAATCTGGCGGCGAGGAACTTCGGGCTACGATAGAGCCAGTATAGCGGTGGTTGCGACGTGAATTCAATAGTGTGAGCGTGTGGTCGAAGGCTTCAATACGTCGCTATACGAAAGGCCGGACTCACATCAAGTGATGAGCGGAGGCAGGCGGCGGGTCTCAGACCCGCCGCCTGCATACCCCGTTCGAGAAGGGATGGGGGCTGAGGGCCGTCCGCATCGGCTACATCCCCTGGCCGTCGACGGCAGTGACGCTGCCGCTGTCCACGTCGAAGATGTGACGGTGCTGGCGGCGCAGGTCGGCGCCGAGCACGTGCAGCGAGTAGCTGGGCCGGTCGCCGACCGTCTCGATGCGGTGGATGTCCTCCGGCGGCAGCAGGGGGTAGACCGCGCCGCGGCCCAGCGTCTCCTCCTCGATCAGCTTCAACTCAGCCTGCTCAGGGTCGCTGCCGTCGTCGAGGCGGCTGTAGCGTGAGGTCTTCTGCTCACCGCCGCAGATGCCGATCAGGCCCCAGGTGACGTGGTCGTGCACCGGAGTAGGCATGCCCGGCGCGAACTCGACCATGTAGACCTGTAGCGAGCCGTCCGGCTCGGTGTGGTAGAGGTAGCGTGGCCGACCGCCCTCCGGCTCGGCGCGGTAGCGCGCGTCGAACAGCCCGTCGTCCCAGACGACGCGCTCGACCAGCGGCGAGAGCTCGCGGACCACGCGCTGCCGGTCGCCGTTCGCCGCGCCCATGACGCGCTGCGCATCCGCCACGAACTGATCCATCGTGTAGCGCTCGGTGGTTGCCATTGGCGTCTCCCAATCCTGCCTCGTGTCGCGATCACCCCAGAGTGTCCCGCTACCGTTATACTCGAAGCGAGCGAGGAGCACACGGGATCGTGACCGGCGTTGAATCTTGCGCGACGAGCCGTGGCCACGCCGTGTCGCTCCGCTCGGATCGGGAGGTGCGCATGCTCTGCCCGAATTGCTCTGAACCGCAACTGCCGGGCGCGCGCCGCTGCCCCAACTGTGGGGCGCGCGTCTCCGCGCCGGGCACGGTCAGGCGGCGACAGCGTCGCTCGGCCGGTGGCGTGCTGCTCTTCTGGACTGGAATGGGAGTGGTGGCGCTCCTGGGGCTCGTCCTGCTGCCGGGGTTGATCGGCGCCGGAGCACACCGCGTCGCCTCGGGGATCGAAGCCAGGATTCCGCGGGCCGATGCGAGTGACAGCGTCGTCTTTGCCGCCACCCCAGTCTCTCAAGCAGCCTCCGGGTCGAGCGGCGCGGTGGTGGCCGATGCGACCGCGACGCGCGTCGTGCTGACCGCGCAGGACCTCAACGCCCGGGTGGCCGAGCACGCGCGGGAGCTGCAGCCGCTCGACCATGTGCAGATCGACATCACCACTACCGGGATCGTCGTCGACTTCGGCGCCTACAATCTCAGCGGCACCTATCATGGCAAGATGACGGTGGTCGACGGCGTGCCGCTGGTCACCGGCGGCAAGATCAGCGGCGTGCTCGGCTGGTTCGTCACGCCCGATCAGCTGGAGTCGGCGCTCAACCAGGAGATCGCGGCGGCGGTCTCGGCGCAGGGGGTGTGGGTGGAGCAGGTCGAGACCCAGCCGGGCACTTTGATCTTCTACGTCAGGGCGTAGCCTACCCCGAACCGGCCGCGACGAGCCGCTGGTAGAGCGCCAGCGTCTGCTGGGCGATGCTATCCCAGCTGAACGACTGCTCCACGCGGCGCCGTCCGTTGCGCCCGAACGTCTGCTGCAACTCGGGGTTCAAGCCCACCGTGTTGATAGCCACCGCCAGCTCGTGCGCGTAGCGCGCGGGGTCGATTGGCTCGAACGTGCCTGGCTGGAGCTCCAGGTGGACGAGCAGACCGGTCTCATCCGGCACCACCACCTCGGGGATGCCGCCGACATCGGAGGCGACGACCGCCGTCTCGCAGGCCATCGCTTCCAGGTTGATGATCCCAAACGGCTCGTAGACCGAGGGGCAGCAGAAGACGGCCGCGTGGGAGAAGAATTCGATGACCTCCGGCCGCGGCAGCATGGCGTCGATCCAAATGACGTCGGGGCGCGCCAGGCGCGCCTCCTCCACCCGCTCGGCCATCTCGCGCGCGATCTCGGCCGTGTCCGGCGCGCCGGCCAGCAGCACCACCTGGAGCGCCGGGTCGATCTCCGGAATCGCGTCGACCAGATAGATGATCCCCTTCTGCCGCGTAATGCGGCCGACGAAGAGGACATAGGGGCGCTCGGGATCGACGCCATTGCGCGTCAGGGCGTCGACGCGCGGCGTGGGGTGGTACTCGTGCAGGTCGATGCCGTTGTGGATGACGTGGACGTTGTCCGGCGAGATGGCGAAGTGGCGCAGCACGTCGCGCCGTGTCTCGTGGGAGACCGCCACCACGGCGTCCGACGCTTCGATGCCGACGCGCTCCATCCAGGAGCTGAGGTGATAGGCGGCGCCGAGCTGCTCGACCTTCCAGGGCCGTAGCGGCTCCAGTGAATGGATGGTCACCACCAGGGGGATGTTCCAGAGCGTCTTGGCCAAAAAGCCGGCCATATCCGTATACCAGGTGTGGCAGTGGACAAGGTCGGCGTCGAGCCAATCCTTGGCCATGGCGAGATCGCGCGAGAAGGCGTCGAGCGCGCCGGTGA
This sequence comes from Thermomicrobiaceae bacterium, assembly GCA_035693105.1. GTDB lineage: Bacteria > Chloroflexota > Chloroflexia > Thermomicrobiales > Thermomicrobiaceae > DASSHC01. Next base: position 13,588 of record DASSHC010000098.1, read on the forward strand.
AGCGCGGGTCGGTGTTCTGCCGTAGCGCCTCCCAGGGCTGGTAGCCCCGCACCCAGAGGTCGCCCTCGACCAGGTTCTGCTCGCCGAAGCAGCGCACCTCGACCGGCACCAGCCGCGCCAGCGCGCGGCTGAGGTATTCCACGTGGACCCCGGCGCCGCCGTAGACGTTGGGCGGGTACTCGTTGGTGAAGATGGCGACGCGATCGAGAGCGCTCACGCGGTGTCCTTGTCCTTGCCCTTGCCGGAGCGCGATCCCGGCACGCCGCCGGGAGACGCCGCCGCACCGCAGGCCGGCGGCCAACGCCGGCGATTGTACCGCCGGCCGAGCGGCACAGCGATTAAATAGAAAACGCACCGTTCGATCTCGAACGGTGCGTTCCGTGGTAGCGGGGGCGGGATTCGAACCCGCGACCTTTGGGTTATGAGCCCAACGAGCTGCCACTGCTCCACCCCGCGCTGCTGGGTGGTCTGGGTATGCTGGGGGGGGGCGGCTGAGGGGTGCGCGCGG
>DASSHC010000099.1:0-14760 GCA_035693105.1 Thermomicrobiaceae bacterium
GGCAGCGGCAGCCGCGGTGACTCCGCGGGTTTTGCCTCGGCGGTGCGTACGGGACTTGGAAATGCTCGACTGCGACGCCGGTTCGACTTGACGGAGAGCATGCTCCCCCCTTCCTGCCGCGCTGTGCTCATTGTCACACTATTCCGCAAAACCCTTGCCACTGACGCCTCGTTGCCTATCCGGCATCACCTTGCGCGCTGCCGCGCCTTGCATCTCGCGCTCGGAATTTGTAAACAGGTGTACGAGCACGCGCGGCTGCCGGCAGCGGATGCCATCGCGGGTGCCGGGGCATCCGACGATTCGGTGCTGACCTGTCACCATTTGGGCTAAGCGCGCGTTAATAGTGTTTGGATATCCTGGGAAGGTGAGAGGAGGCAGGGGCTGAGCCAGCGGCGCAAGAGACACCTTGGAGCGCATCCGCACTACCGGCCGCGCGGACGCGAGCAGGCCGGCGTCACCGTGCGGCGGCTTTCGGCCGAGGAGATTCGCCGCGCCCGGCAGGGACAGGTTCAACCGGGTCCGGCGCCGCGCCCGCGACGGCAGCCGGTGGCCACGTCCGCGGCGCCTGCTCCGCAGCGCCAGCGCCGCTCGCTCAAGCGCCTGGCCGTCATCGGCGTGCCGCTTGTCCTGCTGGCGCTCGCCGCTGCCTACGTCGTGCCGTTGGCGCTGCGGGCGCACGAGGCTGCCGGCAAGATCTTCGTGCCGCCGCCGCCGCGCATCGCCGCCGCCGCGACCGGCACCAGCACCTCGCCGCCCGTGCCCACTCGCAACGCGCAGGGCACACCGGTCCCGCCGCCGCAGTCGTACGCCACCACCGCGCCGATCGCCCTGCCGAGCTGGGACAAGAAGGAGCGCATCAACATCCTGCTGCTTGGGGCCGACTCCAACGCCGCGCGGCGCGATGAGGGCGAGCCGCCGCTCTCCGACACCATCATCGTCATGACCATCGACCCGGCGACCAAGACAGTGGGCATGCTCTCGATCCCGCGCGACCTCTACGTCAACATTCCCGGCGTCGGCATGGACAAGATCAACGCCGCGTATTCCAACGGCGAGCTGAGCAACATCACTGGGCCGGGCCTGGTGCAGGCCACGATCGAACAGAATTTCGGCATCACCATCCACTACTTCGTCGAGATCGACCTGGAGGGCTTTCAGAAGCTGGTCGACACCCTCGGCGGCGTGACGCTCGACGTCACCGCGCCGCTCAAGGACGACGAATACCCGGGCCAGTCGTACAACTACACCCGCATCCTCTACCACACCGGCTTCCAGCACATGGATGGCGCCACCGCGCTCAGCTACGTGCGCTCGCGCCACGACGACAGCGACTTCGGCCGCGGCGCGCGCCAGCAGGCGTTCCTCAAGGCCTTCCGCGAGCAGGCCGTCTCGCTCGATCTGATCACCAAGGCGCCGCAGCTGATCTCGAACCTCGGTGACACGGTGCGCACCGACCTCTCGCCCACCGACGTGCTCAAGCTGGCGCAGTTGGCGACCTCGATCCCGAACGGCAACATCCACTCCTACAACCTGCTCGACGCCACCAGTGTCCAGTACAACCCCGGCCAGCCCTACTACCTGATCCCGGACTGGGACAAGGTGCATGCGACCCTGGCGCAGATGATGCCGGGCGGAACCGATGCACCGGCCGCCGCCGCTCCGACGGTGGAGAAGCCCGATCTCTCAGCCCGCGTGCTGGTGCTGAACGGCACCCATGTCGACAAGCTGGCGGCGCGCGCCTCCTCGAAGTTGAGCGAGATCGGCTTCCAGAGCGTGTCGGTGGCGCAGGCACCGGATGCGGGGCAGCACCCGGCCTCGATCATCTATGATTCGAGCGGTGATACGCCGACCTCGCGCCTGGTGGCGCAGACGCTTGGCCTGCCCAGCTCGTCCATCCAACAGGCGGATGCCGCGCAGTTGGGTACCAATCAGATCGTGGTGGTGCTGGGCGACGACGCGCCGCCGAACGTGGGCAATTAGGAGACCGTGATGACGAGCAAGTCGCGACGCGTCGCGCCGGCCGCCGGGCCCTGGGGTTGGTGCCGATGATCCCGACTACAAGACACCATTTGCGGCGTTCAGGCTGGGGCTGGCTCGGCGGCGCCATCCTCCTGCTCTCGCTGCTGGCCGCCTGTGGGCAGCCCGACGCCGGGCTGACCCGCGCCGGGGCCGCGCCCAACGGGCGCATCCTCTTCGCCCAGAACGGCGATCTCTCGCTCTGGCAGGGCGGCCACATCCAGCAGGTGACGCACCTGGGCGACGCCACCGCGCCGAGCTGGGCGCCCGACGGGCAGCGCTTCGTCTTCGTGCGCACCGGCGACGGTTGGTCGGACCTCTACGCCGGCCAGCTCGGCAGCGACCAGTACCAGCAGTTGACTCATGATCGTCCGAACGGCCAGATCGGAACCCAGGCGTTCGTCGACAACGCCAGTTGGGCGCTCGACCCGGATTGGTCCCCCTCGGGCGACACCATCGCCTACGTCAGCGATCTGGGCACCCAGCTCAACTTCCTCTGGCTGATCCAGGGGCTGGGCAACCAGCCGCGGCAGGTGGCGGCCTCGACCACCAACCAGCAGCTCGATGAGGGGCCGTCCTTCTCGCCGGACGGCACCAAGATCGTCTACACCCAGCGCGTGCAGCCGGACAGCAGCATCGACCGCACCACCGAGCTGTGGCTGGTCGATCTCGACAGCGGCAAGCTGACGCGGCTGGTCCAGGGCGGCAACGGCAGCTACGACCCGGCCTGGTCGCCCGATGGCCAGTGGATCGCCTTCGTGCAGCGCACCGGCCAGCAGAACGATCTCTGGCTGGTCTCGGCCAACGGCGGGCCGGCGGTCAAGCTGACCAGCGGGCCGCAGGTGGTGGCGCCGGCCTGGGCGCCGGATGGCTCGGCTATCGCATTCTTCACCCCCGACGGCGAAGGCTTCGACGCCGACTACATCAGCTTCTCGACCGATGCCAGCGGCAACCCGCAGGTGACCCAGCCGCAGACACTCTTCAAGACCGGCGGCATCGACGCGCCCTCGGGCATGAGCTGGGCGAAGTAGGGGCGGGCCGAGCGACGACGTTGGGTGACACATCAGCACGGATCCCTCGACTGCGCTCGGGATGACAGGGGTAGTGAGGGGCGGACGACGACGATCAGCGTCGCCCGATAGGCCACATCCCTATCCCTGTCATCCTGAGTGCAGTCGAAGGATCCGTCCTCACCCGGCGCGCAACGTCCTCGATGGACAGCCCCCGCTACCCCAGCACCCGCACGCCGATGAGGCCGAGGAGCGTGATCGCCAGGTAGGCCGTCGAGAGCGCCAGCACGCAGGTGACGGTCAGCCAGGCGACGGCGTTGTAGAGGCGGCCGTTGGTCAGTTGGCCCATGATCTCGGGATTGTTGACCAGGCGCAGCATGGTGATCAGCTCGATCGGCAGCAGGATGCCGTTAAGCACCTGGGTGGAGACCAGGAGCTGGATGACGTTGATCCCCGGCAGGAGCGCCACCAGCGCGCCCAGCGCGATCAATCCGGCGAAAAGGCCGTGGAAGATCGGCGCCTCATGGAAGCTGCTGGAGATCCCCTTCTCGAAGCCGAAGGCCTCGGTGATCGGGTAGGCGGTGGCCAGCGGCAGCACCGCCGCTGCCAGCACCGAGGCGCCGAAGAGGCCGACGCCGAAGATGTCGGCGGCGTACGGGCCGGCCAGCGGCTCCAGCGCTCGCGCCGCATCCCCCGCCGTCACCACCTTGATCCCCGCCGGGAAGAGCGTGGCCCCGGCGGCGATGATGATGAAGGCCGCCACCAGGTCGGAGAAGATCGCGCCCGAGTAGGCGTCGAGCCGCAGCTCGGCCAGCTTGACGTTGCCGCCGCGCTCGGCGACCGACGACTGCAGGAAGATCTGCATGTAGGGCGTGATCGTGGTGCCGACCAGCGCGATGAAGAGCGTCAGATAGTTGGTGTTGAAGGTCACCGAGGGGCTGACCAACTGTTGGCCGACGGCCGACCAGTCGGGGCGCGCCACGATGGCGGCGATGGGGTAGGCGAAGAGCGCCAGCGCCATCAGCAGGAAGATGCGCTCGACACGATCGTACGAGCCGCGCAGGATCATCGCCCAGAGGATGAGCGCCATCAGCGGGACCGAGACGAGCCGCGGGATGCCGAACAGCTCGCCGGCCGCGCCGATGCCGGCGAACTCCGAGATCACCAGGCCGGTGTTGGCCACCAGCAGCGCCAGCATCACGAAGGCCGTGACGCGGATCCCCATGCGCTCGCGCACCAGCTCGGCGAAGCCCTTGCCGGTCACGGCACCCATGCGCTCGGCCATCTCCTGCACCAGCGCCAGGCTGATGGTGATCAGCACCAGCGCCCAGAGGAGCGCGAAGCCGAACTCGGCGCCGACCGAAGCGTAGGTGGCGATGCCGCCGGCGTCATCGCCGGCGGTGGCCGCGATCAAACCCGGGCCGAGGATCGCCAACAAGGCGAAGCGGCGGCGGCGCAGACGGCGTAGTATCCGGCGTGGTGCGGCGCGAGCCGGCGCCTTCACCTCCGTCACTGGCCTGCCGTCACGGACGGAAGATCCGCGAGGGAGCCAGCCACTCGTGCGGCTCCGGCAGGAGCAGCTCCATCGCGTCGTCGACCGAGACGACGCCCAGGAGGCGCTCGTCCTCGTCGACCACCGGGAGCATAACCAGGTTGTACTCGGCCATGATCGCGGCGGCCTCGCGCGCCGAGATGCCGGGCGAAACCGGGTGGGGCGGCTGGGATAGCGCGGAGAGGGCTGCCTCGGAGGACGCCAGAACCAGATCGCGGAGCGGGACCACGCCCGTCAGCCGCTGGTTGTCGAAGGCGTCGATGACGTAGAGATCGTAGAGCTGCTCCGGTGGCTCCTCCAATTCGCGCAGGCGCTGCAGCGCGTCCGCGGCGGTGAGGTGCCGGGGCAGGGACACGAACTCGGTCGTCATCATGCCGGCGGCGCTGTCCTCCGCGTAGGTCAGCAGCTCGCGCACGTCGGCAGCCTCGTCCGGCTCCATCAGGTGGAGCAGCGCGGCCGCGCGCTCCTCGTCCATCTCCGCCAGCACGTCGGCGGCGTCGTCCGGTTCCATCTCCTCCAGAATGTCGGCGGCGCGCTCCTGGTTGAGGTTCTCCAGCAGGTCGGCGGCGTCGTCGGGGTCCATCTCCTGCATCGCCTCGGCCGCGGTCTCGTCGTCGAGCGAGGCGAGCACCTCCTGGCTCTGGCGTGGCGCCAGGTCTTCCATGATCTGCGCGATCTCGACCGGGTGCAGCCGCGCCACGCGCGCGTGGGGCACGCGCAGCCGCACCGTCGGCACGTCGGTGGTAAACGACTCGACATCGGCCCAGTCGATCAGGCGGCTGCCGCGAAAGCGCCCGGCCAGGGCGTGCGGCCCGAGCCGGCGCGCGATCGCCTGGAAGCTGACGTCCACGCCGACCAGCCGGTAGCGCCCGTAGACGCGCGCCAGTTGCAGGTCGTTGGCGCGCACCAGCCGGCGCCCGTTGACGTCGATGAGCTGTTTGTCGAGCACATCCTTGCGCAGCAGCACCTCGCCGGGCCGGCGCTCGAAGGCGCGCAGGTCCACCTTCGGCGTCGCCAGACGCGCGCCCGCCGGCGAGAGCTCGGCGACCTGCGACCAGTCGAGGTAGAAGTCGCGATGGCCCTGGCGCGCCACCAGTCCCTTGACCGGCGGGTGCGGGCCGCTGCCGAACTGCACCACCACGTCCTGGACGCGGCCGATCGGCTCGCCCTGCACGTCGAGGATCGGCTTGCCGAGGATCTGCGACGCATAGAGCACGTTCGGATTCGTGGAAGCGGCTCGCGCGGCGCCCATGACTGAGCCCTTTCTTGATGCGGCGTTGGGAGGGCGAACCGAACGGGCATGCGCCGGGGCAGAGCGGCTCCGCCGGGTTGGCAAGCGGCAAAGTCAGATCCGGGTGAAGCCCCGAGCGTTCCTCCGCGACGACGCGCTCGAGGTGCTAGGGCTTAGCGAGGGGGGATGCGGTGGACCCGGGGAAGATGGGCGCCTCGAGCGCGTTGAGTGAGGGAGGATTCCCGTCGGTGGTACTCATACGCTCCATCCCAGCCGAAAACCAGACCCCCCATCTGCACGGGGAGGCCGACGCACCGCGACTATAGCAGCCACCGCGGGTAATCGCCAGGCCCCACAACGGCCACACGCCGGATTATTCGTAGTACGACGCTTTGCGTCGAGAATCATCGTGCTTTAGACTGATATTAGCACCGCCGGACAGTTGTTAGCGCGAATCGAATAATGCCGGCCAGGCCGGGGAAGGGCGGGATGCCCAGTGAGCGCGTTGACCACACGACCGCTGACGCCCGCGATGCGCCTCGTGTTCTGGATCGGCTGCGTCTTCGTGCTCATCGCGGGCTTCCAGCTCTTCGTCCTCTCGGAGCACACGCTCCGGTACTTCGCCTGGACGGTCAATCCGCCGCTGACCGCCGCGGTGATGGGTGCCTTCTTCTGGACGGCCCTGGTGGTTGCTTTTTTGAGCCTGCGCCAGCCCGCCTGGGCCAACGCGCGCGTCGGAGTCCCCGGCATCCTGCTCTTTCTCATCCTGAGCTTGAGCGCGACGCTGGTGCATCTGGACAAGTTCCACCTGCACGACGCGCGGCCGGAGACGCGGCTCGCCGCCTGGGCCTGGCTGATCATCTACATTCTGGACCCGATCCTGGTCGTCGCCGCGTTCTGGTCGCAACGGCGCGCGCCGGGCGACGACCCGGCGCGGCGCGCACGGCTGCCGGCGGCCTATCGCGCCGTCCAGACGACGCTCGGCGCGATGATGCTGGGGACCGGTCTGGCCCTCTTCATCGCGCCCGCCACGGTCGCGCCGTCCTGGGCCTGGGCGCTCACTCCACTCACCGCACGGGCCGTCGGCGCCTGGTCCGTTGGCACTGGCGTGATGCTCGGGCAGGCGGCCTGGGAGGACGATTGGCGGCGCATCCAACCGGCAGTCTGGGGCGCGCTGACCCTCGGGGTCTTGCAGTTGCTGGCCATCGCCCGCTACGCCGATCAACTCCGCTGGGGGCAACCCGCTGCCTGGCTGTGGCTCGCCGGTGTCGTCGCGATGCTGGGTTCGGGTCTCTACGGCTCGTTCGCAGAAAGCCGGGCCAGCCGGGCGGCGGCCGAAGGTGAGGGACTACCCACGCACGCGCCGCAGAACCCCAACAGCGTTGAGTTCTAGCGCGCCTACCGCGGTGGTGACCATTGCGCGGTGACGTCCGAGGCTTGGACGCGGTGGGGAGCCGTGCGCGAGTCGAGGCGACGCCGCCTGCGTGAGAGAGGGGAGAGCATGGCTCTTGACCAGCCGGTCCAGGCGAACCGACCAGCCGCCGGCGACTACGACCAGCACCTCGATCGGCTGCTGGCGCTGTCGGACGGCGTCTTCGCCATCGCGCTCACGCTCCTCTCGATCGATCTGCACCTGCCGGAGACGGCGGCCAGCCTGAGCGGCCACGATCTCTTCACCAGCCTGCTCGACACCTGGCCCAAGCTGCTCAGCTACGTCACCAGCTTCACCGTGATCGCGATCTACTGGATCGCCTACCACCGCGTCTTCCACCTGGTGCGGCGCCTCGACGGGCCACTGCTTGGCCTCACCCTGGTGCTGCTCGCCTTCATCGCCTTCATCCCCTTCCCGACCTCCGTGCTCGGCCAGCACGTCGGCGATGCCGTGGCCCAGGAGTTCTACTACGGTAGCGTGTCCGCCCTCTCGATCGTCAGCGCGATCATGTGGCAGTACGCCAGCGCGGGCCATCGCCTGGTCGATCGCAACCTGAGCCTGGAGGCCATCCGCTACTACCGCCGCCTGGCGATCTCGGCCCCGGCCTTCTTCCTGCTGATGATGGTGATCATCGCCACTGGACTGGGCAAGGTGATCAACCCGCTGATCGTCGGCTACCTGCTCGGCCTCAGCTATGCCGTGCTGCTGCTGGTCAGTGAGGAGCGCTGGTCCGCCGGCCGGGTGGAGAAGGCCGTCGCCGCCGATCCCGGCGAGCCGGACTCGGTGCCGTACGACCTGTCGTAGCCGCTGTGTTGTGCGTTGTGCGTTGCGCGTTGCGCGTTGCGCGTTGCGCGTTGTGCGTTGTGCGCGGGGCCAAGGGCTGCGCCGCGGGCGGGAATCGCATACTATGGCCGTGATCCGAGCTCACCTGGGCGATCTTCAGGCTGTCTGATCTGGAAGGGAGCGGCTCATGACACTCAGTACCACTGACCTGATCCGGGTCGGCCGTCTCGACGAGTTGGCCGAGCCACGGGTGGTCTCTGGCGGCCGTCACGGAATCGCCGTCTTCCTCAGTGACGGCACTCCCTACGCGGTCGACAACCGCTGCCCGCATATGGGATTTCCGCTGCAGCGCGGCAGCGTCTGCGACGGCATCTTGACCTGCCACTGGCACCACGCCCGCTTCGATCTGGCCAGCGGGGGCACCTTCGACCCCTTCGCCGACGACGTGCGCACCTACGAAACCGTGGTCGAGGACGGCGTGGTCTACGTCAGCCCGCGCCCGCGCCCGCTCGACCTGGAGCGCCACTGGAAGCGCCGCCTGCGCGAGGGGCTGGAGCAAAACCTGTCGTTGGTGCTGATCAAGGCCGTGCTCGGGCTGCGCGAGGCGGAGGTGCCCGAGCGCGACGTGGTCGCAATCGGCGGCCGCTTCGGCGCCGCCTATCGTCAGGCGGGCTGGGGACCGGGGCTGACGATCCTGACCGCGATGGCCAACGTCCTGCCGGCGCTGGAGCGCACCGACGCGGCGCTGGCGCTCTACCACGGGCTGGTCCACGTCAGCCGCGACGCGCTCAATGAGCCGCCGCGCTTCCAGCAGGAGCCGCTGCCGGAGCGCGGCACGCCGCTCCCCCGGCTCAAGACCTGGTTCCGCCAGTTCGTCGAGGTGCGCGACGGCGTGGGCGCTGAGCGTGCGCTCCTGAGCGCGATCGACAGCGGCGCCAGCCCGGCCGAGCTGATGGACATCCTCTTCGCCGCCGCCACCGACCACGTCTTCCTCGATGGCGGCCACACGCTCGACTTCATCAACAAGGCGGGCGAGCTGCTCGACCGCGTCGGCTGGGAGCAGGCGCGCGACATCCTGCCGAGCGTGGTGCCCGGCCTGGCGATGGCGCGCCGCAGCGAGGAACTGAACAACTGGCGCCACCCGGTCGATCTGGTGCGGCTGATCGAGCCGGCGATCGCGCGCCTGCCCGAACTGACCGAGCGCGCCCGAGCGGGTGATTGGGACGACTTCGACGTGCTGGCGGAAACACTGCTGGGCGACGAACCCGAGGCGATCGTCGACGGGCTGGTGGCGGCGCTGGAGGCGGGCGCCGCGCTGACCCAGCTTAGCCAGGTGCTGAGCTACGCGGCGGCGTTGCGCGTGGCGCGCTTCCACACCAGCAACGAGTTCTCCGACTGGATCACGGTGCTGCACACCTTCACCGCGGCCAATGCCCTGCATCAGGGCCTCCAGCGCTCACCCTCGCCCGAGCTGGCGCGCGGGCTCTTCCACGGCGCGGCCCGGCTCTACCTCGACCGCTTCCTGAACATGCCGGCCGCACGCCTGCCTGAGCGCCGCAACGCCGAGGGCCAACCCACCGACGCCGCCGAGTTGCTGGGGAAGCTGACCGATCTGCTCGACCGCGAGCAGCAGGTCAATGAGGCCGCGCTGGTGGTGCACCGCTATCTGAGCCTGGGGTACGAGCGCGCGCCGTTGATCGCGACGCTCGGCATGACGCTGGTGCGCGAGGACGCGGAGTTCCACAGCTATCAGATGCTGGAGGCGGGATTGGCGCTCGAGGGCGAACTGCGCGAGGTACGTCCCGAGGCCGCCAACCGCGCGCTGGTGGCGATCGCCCGCTACCTGGCGGCGCACGCACCGACCTCGCGCGCCATGCTGCAGACGGCGCGCACGGCCATGCGCCTGCAGCGCGGCGAGGCCGTCTACGAAGATGCCGAGGAGCTGGCCGAGGTGGCGGACGCGTGAGGCACGGGCCCTCGTCCCCAACCCCCCTCTCCGGACGGAGCCAATGCTGGGAGAGGGGGTTGGGGATTTGTAGCGGCCGCTACGTCCGGTTGCAAACCCGCCCTTCGTAGCCGCAGGACACGCGCCGGGTGATGATAGGTACTACGTGCGTAAACTCGTCATAATGCTGATCATTCTGCTTTTGGCCGGATGCGGGAGCGAGGCGAACGGGCCCGTGCCCGCCGAGCCGGTGGGCACGCCTCTGCCGGCTGCCACACCGGCGGTCACGGTGACCCGCGACGAAAACGGCACAACGTTCGACCTGGGGGTCGGGCAACGGCTGCTGGTCAAGCTCGGCACCGAGCTTGAGTGGGAGGTGACCGTGACCGATCCCGCGGTGCTCGGCCCGGTGCCGGGCGTACTGTTGGTGCGCGGGGCGCAGGGGCTCTACGTGGCCCGGCAACCTGGACAGACGATGATCGAGGCCAACGGTAAGCCGATCTGCGCCACTCCCGGCGCCGTCTGCCCCTTGGTGATCGTCCACCTCGAGTTCCACATCACCGTGACCGGCGGGTAAGCGGGACCGCCGGTCGGAGTGGTTTTCGGACGCTCCACGTTGGCGGCCGCGGCTTCGCCGGGGATGACGGCATGTTCGAATGCCCTCCCCCCGCCATCTCTGGCTTTGACAGGCTTAGGAGCAACCTTACGGCCGCCTCAGTTCTCGTAGATGCCGAGCAGGTCGCGCAGGGCCTCTTCGCGCTCGCGCTTGGCGACGCAGATCAGTTGATCGCCCGCGTGGATCACCGTCTGCCCCGAGGGCACGATCACGTCGCCCTGGCGCATGATCGCGGAGACGATCACCTCCGGTGGGAACTGGATGCGCTCGATCGGCTGGTCGACCACCGGCGACTCGGCCGAGACCTTGGCGTCGACGATCGCCAGGTCGGAGTGGCGCAGGTTCATCAGGTGGACGAAGGGCAGATTGGGAATCTGCTGCTCGATCAGGCTGAGGATGACGTTGGTCTGGCTGACGGTCACATCGATCCCCAGTTTGCGAAAGAGCTCCTCGTTCTTGGGGTTGTTCACCCGTGCGATGACCCGGCGCACGCCGAAGCGCTCCTTGGCGAGCTGTGAGATGACGAGGTTGTCCTCGTCGTCACCGGTGACCGCGATGACGACGTCCGCGCGAGCCACTCCGGCATCGGCCAGCGCCCCCGCCTCGGCACCGTCGCCCTGCATCACCACCGCGCCGAAGCGGTCGGCATAGGTGGCGCACTTGACCGGGTTCTTCTCGATCAGAAAGACCTCATATCCCTCGTTGAGCAGCGTCTTGGTCAGGTAGTAGCCCACCTTGCCGCCGCCGACGACCACGATGTACATGTCGACGCTCCCCTTGCCTCTCGGCTGCCGCTAGGACCGCGCCTGTGCCGGCACGGCGGGCCCCAGCACCTGCTCCTCCAGCAGCCCGGCGACGATGGTGGTGGGGCAGATGACGTTAAGCCCCAGGCGCCGAAAGACCTCGGCGCGCACCGGGTCGTAGATGCGCAGCCGCACCCTCGGCACCTGGAAGGTCGTTCCGGCCAGTTGCGCGGCCATGATGTTGGTATTGTCCTCCTCGGTGACGGCCAGGAAGACCTCGGCCTCCTCGATGCCGGCCGAGCGCAGCACGTCCTCGTCGATGCCGGTGCCGAGCACAGTGCGCCCACGGAACTCCCCCGGGAGATGCCGGAATGAGCGCGGATTCATATCGATCACGGTGACATCGTGCCCGTGCTCGGAGAAATCACCCGCCAGCTTGCCGCCCAGCCGGCCGCAGCCGACGATGAGAATCTTCATGCCTGGTCTTCATCCTCCGCCCGCGCACGCACCACCAGCACGTTGCACGGGGCGTTCTTGAATACGTACGGGAGCGTCTCGCCCTGCGTCAGTACGCCGTGTTCGAGCCGGTTGCTGGTCGCCAGCACGATGGCGTCGGCGTCACGGTCGATCGCCTCGTCGACCACTGCCGCGGCAGCCGAGCGCGCCTGCAGCAGTTCGGTTACCACGTGGAGCCAGGAACCGTCGCCGACGGTGCGCGCGTAGTCCGCCGCATCGCTTAGCACATGCTCGCCGTGGGTGATCTCGCGCGGTAGGTCGGCGTCGAGCGGCAGCGCGCGCGGCACCTCCACCACGTAGACCAGGGTCAGGTCGGTCCCGTGCAGCTTGGCCACGGCTCGTGACAGGTCGATCGCGAGCCGGTCGCGCCAGTCGCCGGAGACGGGGACCACGATGCGTCGATACACCAATGCATCCTCACGTAGGGCGTCCACCGGCGGCACCTCGCCGCCTGGCCGCGCGATGCGCCAAGCGCAAAGTATGCGCCCACGAGCGGCGCCGAGCAACGACCGTCAAATACCGAGCTTGAGGCGGCTGGCGAGTGATTCGGGAAGTCCCTCGGCGCGCATCTGCGCCTGGGTCTCTTCGATCGAATAGGCGACGCGGCGGAAGGTCACGCGCTGCGCCTCCGGCTCGAAGATGGCGAAGGCGGCGCGGGGATCGCCGTCGCGCGGCTGGCCGACCGCGCCGGGGTTCAGCATGAAGCGTCCCTGCGAGAGGTCGAGCACTTGTCCCTCGATCGGCTGGCGCGGCGGCAGGTTGGCCAGCGCGTCTTCCTCGCGGATGTACATCTGCACGTGGGTGTGGCCGAGGAAGCAGATGCGGGTGTCGAGCAGGGGGAAGTTGAGCGCGGCGATGCGCGCGTTGTAGACGTACTCCCAGACCGGATGCCTGGGGCTGCCGTGAACCAGCGTCCACTCCTGATCGATCATGCGGTTGGGAAGCGACTCCAGATACTGCAGGTGCTCGGCCGTCAGTTGCATGGTCGTCCAGTAGCTGGCGAAGCGCGCGATCGGGTTGAAATCCTCCAGCGAGAGTCGGCCGATGCAGGCCCAGTCGTGGTTGCCGATCAGGCTGACATCTGGGCAGATGTCGCGAACGCGGTCGACGCATTCGCGCGGGCGTGGCCCATAGCCGACGATATCGCCGAGCGACCAGATGGCGTCGACCGGACCGGCGGCCTCCAGCACGCGCTCCAACGCCACCAGGTTGCCGTGGACATCGGACAGGACGAGGATGCGCGTTCCCACCGCTCTACCCTACTTCCGCCTTCAAGCGTTCCAGATGCACCATCAGGACCGCCACGTCTCCCGGCGTCACGCCCGCGATCCGGCTTGCCTGCCCTAGCGTCCGCGGCTGGAAGCGCGCCAGCTTCTCTCGCGCCTCGCTGCGCAGGCTTGGCAGCGCGCCGAAATCGACCTCGCGCGGGATCGGCCGCTGCTCAAGTTTGCGCGCCCGTTCGACCTGGGCGCGCTCCTTGTCGATATAACCCGCGTAGCGCGCCTCGATCTGGACCCGCTCGGCCAGATGGTCCGGGAGCGCCCAATGGGGCAGCGGGTCGCTGGGAACCGCGCCGTGCTCCAGTGTCGCCGCCAAGCGCGCGTAGTCGGTGTCCTGCCGCCGCAGGTAGTCGAGCGCCGGCAGGTTGCGCGTTACCGGCGGCAGACTGGCCCGCTCCAGCAGTTCGCGGGTGCGTGCGTTGTCGGTCAGATAGTGTGCACCCAGCGCCTCGATCGCCTGCCGGACCAGCGTATCCTCGGCCTCGCTTTCAGCCAAGCGCTCACGGTCGATCAGGCCGTAGCGGTAGCCGATGGCGCTCAGGCGCGACTCGGCATTGTCGGAGCGCAGCAGCAGGCGGTACTCGGCGCGAGCGGTCAGCATGCGGTAGGGCTCGACGAACTCCTGAGTCGTCAGGTCGTCGAGCATGACGCCGATGTACGACTCGTCGCGCCGCAGGACCAGCGGCGGCTCGCCCTGCGCAAAGCAGGCAGCATTGATGCCGGCCACGATCCCCTGGCCCGCCGCCTCTTCGTAGCCCGAGGTGCCGCAGACCTGCCCAGCCAGGAAGAGGCCGCGCACCCGCTTGGCCTCCAGCGTCACCCGCAGCTCGCTGGAGTCGACGGCGTCGTATTCCACCGCGTAGCCGTAGCGCGTGATCGAGACGTCGCGCAGCGCGGGGATGGTGCGCAGGAAGGCCAACTGCACGTCCTGCGGCAGGCTGGTGTTCGCGCCCTGCACGTAGAGCTCGCCGGTGCGCCAGCCCTCCGGCTCCAGGAAGAGGCCGTGCGCCGGCTTGTCGCGGAAGCGAACGACCTTGTCCTCGATCGAGGGACAGTAGCGCGGCCCGACGCCCTCAATCGAGCCGTTGTACATCGGCGCGCGGTGGGCGTTGTCCGCGATGATCCGGTGCGTCTCGGGGTTGGTGTGGATCTGGTAGCACGGCATCTGCCGCCGCCAGCCGTCGTGCTGGACACCCGGGTAGAGCGGCGAGGGCGGCAGCTCCAGCCGCTCCAGTCGCCCCTGGCGCCCGTCGTGGCTGAACCAGAGCGGGCGCTCGCTGCCGGGCTGCGGCTCGGTGGCGCTGAAGTCGATCGTGCGCGCGTCGACGCGCGGCGGCGTGCCGGTCTTGAGCCGCCGTAGCCGGATGCCGACCTCGCCCAGCGACGTCGCCAGCGAGACCGACGCCACATCGCCGGCTCGCCCGCCGCTGGCGCGCCACTCGCCCGCGATCAGGCTGCCGCGCAGGAAGGTGCCGGCGGTCACGACCACCGCGCCGGCCAGGTAATGGTTTCCCTGGTCGGTGCGCACGGTATTGGCCCGCAGGTCGTCGCCCACCCGCGCCAGATCGACGTCGGACACCAGCTCCTGCCGCACCGTCAGGCGCGGCTGGCGCTCCAGCGCCTCCTTCATCGCCAT
>DASSHC010000100.1:0-5213 GCA_035693105.1 Thermomicrobiaceae bacterium
CGCGGACCCAGTTGTTGGCTCGGCTTCTGCGTACGAACGAAGGCAAGGATGAGACGAAATGGAGGTTCATCGATGACCAGGCTGAGCCAGGAAGAACAGGACAAGCTCCCCAGCAGCGACTTTGCCTTTCCCAAAGAGCGCAAGGAACCGCTGGTCGACCCGAGCCACGTCCGCGACGCGATCGCGCGCTTCGATCAGGTCGAGGGAGTGACCAACCACGAGCGCGACGAGGCCTGGAAGCGCATCGTCGCCGCGGCCAAGAAGTTCGACATCCACCTGAGCGAGTCGAACTGGCGGGAATTGTTTACCCGAAACGGTCACTCGGTGCCGAAGGATTAGCCGGCGCGGTGCCCAGCGACCGGCATCGCTGCCACTCCACGACGGATCCCTCGGCTCCGCTCGGAGTGACAGGGAGCGTGAGGGCCTACCGGACGAGGCAAGTCCTCATCATCAGCCCCCGATTAGCCCTGCACTCGCGCTCAAATGGTCGTGGCGCCGACGGCTGCCAGTGGCTCGACCTCGCGCTGGTCGTCCGGCTCCGCGCCGGATACGGCTGGCAAGCGCACGGTAATGATCGTGCCCTGGTGCTCGGTGCTTTGCACCGAGACCTCGGCGTGGTGGCAGTCCACGATCCAGCGGGCAATGGCCAGGCCCAGCCCCGCACCGACCGCGCGCCGCGTGCGCGCGACATCACCGCGGTAGAAGCGATCGAAGATGTGATCCAGTTCGTCCGGCGGGATGCCCGGTCCGTTGTCGGCCACGACCATCTCGGCCGTGTCAGCGACCTGCCGCACGGTGAGCGACACCTCGCTCCCCGCCGGGGTATAGGCGAAGGCGTTGTCGAGCAGGATCAGCAGCAACTGCTTGAGTTGATCGGCGTTGCCCAGAACATCGACTTCGTCGTGGACGTTGACCGTGAAGTGATGCTGGGCCGCCAGCGGCGCGGCCACGCGCGCCACATCCTCCGCCACCTGATCGAGCGCCAGCGTCTCCAGCGCCGGCCGCCAGCCGACGTCGGCCCGCGCAAGGGTCAAGAGACTCTGCACCAGGCGGCCCATGCGCTCCGACTCGTCGCGGATATCGACCAGCACTTCGGCGGCGTCGCCTGACTCCAGATCGCCCGATTCGAGCTGGCGCAGCAAGATCTCCGCGTTCCCCCGCAGCGCGGTCAGGGGCGTGCGCAGCTCGTGAGAGGCGTCGGAGACGAAGCGCCGCTCGGCCATGAAGGCGTCCTCTAGTCGCTCCAGCATGGTGTTGAAGGTCTCGGCCAGGTCCTGCACCTCATCCCCCGTGCGCGGCGGCTCGATGCGCTGGCTGAGGTCGCCCGAGCCGCCGATCTCGCGCGCCGTGCGTGTGATCTGCTCCAGGGGCCGCAGCGAGCGGCCGGAGATGACGAAGGCCCCCAACGCGGTCAACAAGAGGCCCACACCCAGGCCTCCGAAGAGGAAGAGGCGCAGCTTCTCGATGGTGTGCTGCACCGGCAGCAGCGACTCGGCCACTTGCAGCGTGCCGACCGGGCGTGTCGATCCGGCTATCGCGGCGACCGGCACGCTGATGACGCGCACTGGTGAGTCGAGGAACGTGGTCGTGAAAAAGACGTTGTGGCCGTTGAGCGTCGCGCCGAGAATCTGTTGATTGATCGGCAGAAATTGATTCAAGTCGGGTGAATTATCCTGCCCGTTCCCGGAAAGATCCGTGGTCTGGATGTAGATGCCCGAAGCGTAGCTGAAGGGGCTGCCCGAGAGCACCCGCAACCCCAGTTGCCCGTTCTGCATGATGACCCCTTGCGTGGCCACCGTTTGCGACAACTGGCGCAGGTGAACGTCGGTCTCCTGGCGTGTCGAGCGCTGGAACCAGTAGTAGACCCCCGCGCTGATCGCCAGCAGGACCAGCGTCGCCAGCGCTGCGGAGAGGAGGGCGATGCGGACGCGGATCGACATGGGTCAGGTCCGTTCAGGATGAGTGGCGCAGCGCGTAGCCGGCGCCACGGACGGTTTGCAGGAGCCGCGGCTCCCCGCCGCCCTCCAGACGGCGGCGCAGGTTGCTGATGTAGACCTCGAGCACGTTCGACTCTCCGGGGAAATCGTACCCCCAGATGCGCTCCATGATCAGGTCGCGGGTCAGCACCTGATTGGGATGGCGCAGGAAGAGAAGCAGCAGCTCATACTCGCGCGTCGTCAGCTCGATGCGCCGCTCGCCGCGAAAGGCGAAGCGGGTGGTCGTATCCAGCGCCAGATCCTCGAAGTGGTAGGTCGTCTGCTCGGCCGGCTCCTCGCGCCGCTCCTGACGGCGCAGCAGCGCGCGCACCCGCGCCAGCAACTCCTCGAAGGCGAAGGGCTTGACCAGGTAGTCGTCGGCGCCAGCGTCGAGCCCCGCGACCCGGTCGGCCACCTCGTCGCGGGCGGTCAGCATCAGGATCGGGAATTCATCGCCAGCCGCGCGCAAGCGCCGGCAGACGTCCAGCCCATCGATCCCGCCCGGAAGCATGATGTCGAGGATCACCAGGTCGGGGCGGTCGTCGCGCGCGACCTCCAGCGCCACCTGCCCGGTATCGGCCAGCGAGACGCGGTAGCCCTCGTAGCTCAGTCCGCGTCGCAGGAACGAGGCGATCGCGCGCTCGTCCTCGACGATCATGATGTGCTCTCCCGATCCCACCGAGCTACTCCCGTAGCAGCCCGAGCAAGCGCTGCTCGCCTTCGACCGGGCCGATCGTCACCAGGTTATAGCGCTCGGGCTGGAAGAGGTCCCGCGCCAGCACCTGCATGTCCTCGGCGCTGACCGCGTCGATGCGGTCCATCAACTGCTCCGGCGTCCAGACCTCACCGAAGACCAGTTCCTGACCGCCGATCCAGGACGCGACCGCCCGGCTGTCCTCCAGCCCGACCAGGATGCGCCCCTTGCGCAGCTCCTTGGTGCGTCGCAACTCCTCGGCAGGCACCGGTTCCTCGCGCAGCTTGCGCAGCTCGCGCACGATGGCGTGCACCGTCTCATCCAACCGCGCCGGGTCGATCCCGGCATAGACCACGCCCTGGCCGGTGTCGGCATACTCGCGGAAGAAGGCGTAGACCTCGTAGGCCAGGCCCAACCGCTCGCGTAGCTCGACGAAGAGGCGCGAGCTCATCCCCGAGCTGAGCACCGCGTCGAGCATCTCCTGGGCGTAGCGTCGCTCGTCGGTGTACGGCACGGCGGGGAACCCGAGGCAGAGGTGGGCCTCGTTGGTCGGCTTGGTCATGATCTGCACGCGCGGCGCTCGCTGCGTTCCGTCGACCGGGCGGAAGGTGTCGAGGTTGCTGTTGCGCAGGTCGCCGAAGTGCTGGTCGGCCAGCGCGACGACCTCCTCGTGACGCAGATCGCCGGCCGCCGCGATCACCATCCGGTCCGGGCGGTACTCGTCCTGGAGAAAACGCACCAGCCTAGCGCGGTCGATCGCGGCCACGGTCGACTCCCAGCCGCTGATCGGCCGCCCGAGCGGATCCTCCGGCCAGATCAGCTCATCGATGGCGTCATGCACCAGCTCGTCGGGCGTATCCTCCACTCCACGGATCTCCTCGACGATGACGCCACGCTCCTTGTCGATCTCTTCCGGCGCAAAGCGCGAGTGGCGCAGCATGTCCGCGAGCACGTCGAAGGAGCGCGCCAAATGCGCGCTCGGCACCTTGACCCAGTAATTCGTGCTCTCCTTGCCGGTGGAGGCGTTGAGGATGCCGCCGACACCTTCGATCTCCTGGCTGATCAGCGCCGGATCAGGCCGCTGCTCGGTCCCCTTGAAGACCATATGCTCCAGGAAGTGAGAAATCCCCGCCTCGTCCGCTCGCTCGTAGCGTGAGCCGACGCCGACGTAGATCACCAGCGTGGCCGAGCGGACGTGCTCCATCCGGCTGGAGACGACCCGCAGGCCGTTCGACAGAACGGTTTTTTGGTAGTTCACAACGACTCACTCACCCAGCTCGCCCGGCCAGACCCTCACGGGCCCGCGCGAGGACGAGATCAAGCGCGACGTCGGCCGAGGCGCGCGTATTTGACCACCGGTCTCCAGGGAGGCGACACTCCCGCGCGTCCTCACCCCAGGGAGTGGCGCAGGCCACGTAGACCAGCCCCACCGGCTTGGTCGCTGTCGCGCCACCCGGCCCGGCGATGCCGGTCGTCGCGACGCCGATCGCGGCGCCGGTGCGCTCCCGAATACCGGCCGCCATCGCCAGGGCGCATTGCCGGCTGACCGCGCCGTGACGCTCCAACAGCTCGGGCGGAACGCCGAGCAGCGACATCTTCAGCTCGTTGCTGTAGGCCACCACACCGCCGACGTAATAGGTGGAGCTACCGGCCACGCTGGTGATGCGCTGGGCCACCAGCCCCCCGGTGCACGACTCGGCGGTGGCCAGTGTCAGCCCATGGCGCGGGAGAAGTTCGAACAATTGCTGCTCCACGGGCGGAAACGACACGCGCAAGCCCCTCTCCGGCCGCGAAAATGCGCGTCCACACTGCGAAAGTATACCGAATTGGCGTCAGGGGAGGCGTTTACACGCGGCGACGACGCCCGGGAGGACAGGGTTGTGGTCGCGGCGTGCGACGACGTGGGATGACATCCGAAAGGCCACAACATAAACCCGGTCATCCCGAACGGAATCGAGGGAGCCAACGTGGCTTGGCCACCGGCGTCGTCGCCGGCCACCACCGCTTCCCCGCGCTCGCGCGGCAGCCGCGGGACCGGCCCATCGAATTCGTGGAGTGCCGCGTGCAGCTTGGATCCCTCGACTGCGCTCGGGATGACCGGGAGAGTGCGAGGCGCACGACGACGATTAGTGCCGTCCGGGTAGGCCACATCCCTTACCCTGTCATCCCGACCGAAGTGGAGGGATCCAACGTAGAGCGGCCGTCAACGTCGTCGCCAGGCAGTACACGCCGACCGCGCTGACGCGTCGACCGGACAAGTGGCCCGTCGAGCGGCATGAGTGCCGACAGTTGCTTGGATCCTGTGACTTCGCTCACGTAGTCCGGCCAGCGTCATTTGTCCAATTTGGAACGGACTGTGGTGGCCCCACTGGGAGCCACCGCGCCGTCGTCGCGCTGGGCTGAAGCCGCCGCGCTAGCAGACGAAGCCTGTTTCAACACAATACCGTTTAGATAAGGGCTGGTGGACCCTGGTAGGGTGAAGGGTGCTGAACCGCTTCACCGACAGGAGCCCACCATGCGAAGCATACTGCGCGAAGTCAGCG
>DASSHC010000101.1:0-2542 GCA_035693105.1 Thermomicrobiaceae bacterium
CACCGAGCTGCCCACCGTGATCGAGGACGGCGTGACCGGCTACGTCTCCTGCGATGTCGAACGGCTGATCGACAACATGCGCGAGCTGTTGGCCAACCCGGACGCGGCGGCGCGCCTCGGCGCCAACGCGCGCGACGTCGCCCGCGAGCGCTTCGGCCTGGAGCGCTTCGCCCGCGACTGGAACGCCGCCTTCGCCCTGGCGCGTGAGTCCCACCTGGCGCCGCGCTGAGAGGAGCATGAGCATGATTCAACGACGGATCGCCTTCCTCAGCGAGCACGCCAGCCCGGTGGCGCTCCTCGGCGGCCAGGACGCCGGCGGGCAGAACGTCTACGTGGACGAGGTCAGCCGCAACCTGGCGCGCCTCGGCTACGCGGTCGACATCTTCACCCGCCGCGACGACCCCGCCGCACCGGAGGTGCTTGACTGGGCGCCGGGTGTGCGCGTGGTCAACCTCGACGCTGGCCCCGAGGGCTTCCTGCTCAAGGACGACCTCTGGCCGCACATGCCCGCCTTCCGCGACAGCTTCCTGCGCTTCACGGCGCGCGAGGGCGCCCGCTACGACCTGATCCACGGCAACTTCTGGATGTCCGGCTGGGTAGCGGCCGAGCTGCGCCGCCGCCTGAGCGTGCCGGTGGTGCAGATCTTCCACGCCATGGGTCTGACCAAGCAGCGCCACCAGGGCGCGGCCGACACCAGCCCGAGCGAGCGCATCGCGGTCGAGCACGCGGTGCTCCGGGGCGTCGACCGGCTGATCGCCCAGTGCCCCAGCGAGCACGCCGAGCTGGTCGAGGACTACGGCGCCGATCCCGCGAAGGTCGTCGTCATCCCCTCGGCGGTCAACGTCGAGACCTTCCGGCCGGTGACGCGCGACGAGGCCCGCGTCCGCATCGGTCTCCCCGGCGACGGCCCGGTGGTGGTCTACGTCGGCCGCATGCTGCCGCGCAAGGACGCGCGCAATCTGGTGCGCGCCGCCGCCATCCTGATCCACCGCGACCGGCTGCCGCTGCGCCTGCTGCTGGTCGGCGGCGACACGGTCGAGCCGCGCGCCGACGTCACGCCGGAGATCGGTGAGCTACAGGCGTTGGCCGCCCGGCTCGGCATCGCCGAGCGGGTCATCTTCACCGGCAAACGCCAGCCGGAGGAGCTGCGCTTCTACTACGCGGCCGGCGACGTGGCGGTGACGACCCCCTGGTACGAGCCCTTCGGCCTGACGCCGCTGGAGGGGATGGCCTGCGGGCGGCCGGTGATCGGCTCGGCGGTCGGCGGCATCACCTTCACCGTCGACGACGGCGTGACCGGCTTCCTGGTGCCGCCGCGCGACCCCGAGGCGCTCGCCGAGCGGCTGCGCCTCCTGCTGGAGAAGCCCGAGCTGCGGGCGCGCATGGGGCGCGCGGCGCGCCTGCGGGTCGAGCGCGAGTTCACCTGGCCGGTGGTGGCCCAGCGCACGGCAGCGCTGTATGAGGCGCTGCTGGCCGAGCGGGCGCCCGCGCTCGTGGCGGAAGCTTCGACGGCCGCGATGCCGGTCGAGATCGTGATGGAGTAGGAAGCGAGCGCGCTATCGTGGCCCTGGTCGATGTCTTGATCCCAACCTATGGCCGGAAGACCGGGTTAGCCGTGGTGCTGACCAGCCTGCTGGGCCAGACCTTCACCGCCTTCGACGTCGTGATCTCCGATCAGACCGAGGATGACGCCGACTACCTCGACGACATCGAGATCGCGACGCTGGTGCGGGCGCTGCGCTGGCACGGCCACACGGTCACCTTGCATCGGCACCTGCCGCGCCGGGGGATGGCCGAGCAGCGCCAGTTCCTGCTGGAGCAGAGCCGCGCGCCCTACGTCCACTACCTGGACGACGACGTGCTGCTCGATCCGCCGGTGTTGGGGCGCATGCTGGCGGTGCTGCGAGCCGAGGGCTGCGGCTTCGTCGGCTGCCCGGCGACGGGCCTCGGCTACCTGGACGACGTGCGCCCCGAGCAGCAGCACATCGAGCTGTGGCAGGGTCCGGTGCGTCCCGAGCCCTTCGGGCCGGAGGCCATCCCCTGGGAGCGGATCAGCGTCAACAACGCGGCCAACCCGCTGCACCTGGAGCAGCGGCTGGTCCGCGATGGCCACCCGCTGCGCTACAAGGTGGCCTGGGTCGGCGGCGCCAACGTCCTCTTCGACCGGGCGAAATTGCTCAGCGTCGGCGGCTTCGCCTGGTGGCGGCGCCTGCCGCGCGAGCACGCCGGCGAGGAGGTCGTCGCGCAGTTCCTCTTGCTGCACGAGTACGGCGGCTGCGGCATCCTGCCCAGCGGCACCTACCACCTGGGACTCCCCACCACCATCGAGGACCGCAGCCACAACGCGACCGAGCTGTATGAGGCGCTGCTGGGGGAACTGGCGGGCCCTCACCCCCGGCCCCTCTCCGGACGCAGCCCCGCGGGGGCGAGGGAAGGTGGCTATCGAGAAGGACAGGGCGCAGGGGCACACGCCAAACCCTCTCCTCTTTAGGCAGCGCCCCTCTCCCGCGCACGGGAGAGGGGATGGGGGTGCGGGCCCCCG
>DASSHC010000102.1:0-4499 GCA_035693105.1 Thermomicrobiaceae bacterium
GCTCCCGCCGCGCTCAACGTCCGAAGGCCACTGCTCGGCCGCGACTATACCAGCCAGCGGGGTTCAGCTTCCTCTCTGTTCGAAGGCCGAAGGCCGATCACGAGAATCACGCCAGTGCGGCCGGATACGAAATGACGGAGGCTCGGGGCACCGGTTGCCTGCTGGCGAGAGTGAGACGCTGCGGTTGCCGAGCAGTACCGCGTCCTCTCCGCACGATCGCAAACATCCAGCCTCGCGTGATCGTTTCGAGCAAGCGTGCCAGCGTTGGGTAGTGTAGGCCGATTAATTGCGAGGATGCCTGTTGCCGGTGGATTGCTGTGGCTGGCGTGTGGGTGTCGTCCGCGTCCGGTCTCCATGCACCTTTTTCGTGCCGGCTGAACATGCAAGGGGAGCAAGGGTGCCAAACGCGACAACGACCGCAACGCCAGCTATCCAGGGCAACGCCTCCGGCGTTCTCGTCTTGACGATATTCGGCACGGTCTGGGGCATCGTTGGCGCCATCGCGCTGAATGGCTGGGGGTCGCCTGAACTCGCGATCGTCGTGGTCGTAATCGGCATCGTTCTCCTGGCACAGGCGGTCAGCTTGAGGAACGCGGCGGCACGGCTGCCAGACGACGAAGGCGATCACGCGGCTGAGAACCGGCGACAGCGGGGGTTCATCGCGATCAACGTGGTCGAGTTTGGCAGCATCGCGATCGCGGTCTTCGCGTGTAACGTGACCCAGCAGCTCCACCTGCTCGTGCCCCTGATAGCCCTGATCGTCGGACTGCACTTCCTCCCCTTGGCCGCGCTCTTCCATGTCCGCACCTACTACGTTACTGGTGTGCTGCTGTGCCTGCTCGCCGTGCTGGGCCTGTTTGCGATCCCAAGCACCAGCAGTATCGACGGACGAGAGGTACGAGCATCCTGGGCCGTCGTGAGCTTTGGCGCGGCCGTGGTGCTCTGGGCATCAGCAATCGTCTCATGGCTGCGGACGCGAACGCAGTTGCGTGAGCGCCCGCCGCGCTGAGGCGAAGTTGGGATTTGGGTTCGCGCCCGTGCCAGCGGATAGGCTGGGCGCTAGAAGACCTGGCGCCACTCCTTCAGCTCGATCGCCTGGAAGACGCCGGCCTGGCGGAAGGGGTCGGCTTCGATCAGCGCGCGGGCCGCGCCCGCGCTGTCGGCCTCGTAGATGATCAGCGCGCCGCTGTCGTCGCTGAAGGGGCCGGCCAGCGCCAGCTTACCCTGCTCCTTGAGGCTGCCGAGGTATTCGCGGTGCTTGGGCCGCACCGTGGCGATCTGGTCACTGTCGTTGCCATAGCGAATGAAGGCAGCGTACTTCATGTCCCCTCCTGGGTGCGTCGCGAACTCACTGGCAGCGATCGTAGCGCAGCCGCGTCGGCTCCGGCAGGTCTGCCAGGGGCACGGCCATTGCGCCGTGGCACGCGTGCCGCCGAGGGGCGGCGTACCGTGAGGGGAGCCGGTGACGATGGACGACCTTCACCCGAGCGCACGCGGCCAGGACCATCTGCTGCAGGCGATCCAGGTCTGCACCGTCGGCCACCGCGTCTGCCTGCAGAGCCTGAATCACGCTTTGGCGGTGGGCGGTCGCCAGTCTACCCCCGAATTCATCGCCCGGCTGCTCGACTGCGCCGCGCTCTGCCAGGCGGCGGTCGATTTCATGCTGCGCGAGTCGCCCCTCTACCAGCGCGTCTGCGCGCTCTGCGCCGAGGCCGCCGACCTCTGCGCCCGCGACGCGGCCCTCTTCGACGACGATCCGGTGCTGCACGCCTGCGCCGAGGCCTGCGAGCGCGCCGCCGCGGCCTGCCGCCAGACGGCGCGGCTACCGCTATAATCCCCCGGTTTAGGCGAGGAGCGTACGATGGCGCGGGTGGTGATCACGCAGGACCGGCAGGAGATCGGCCGGGCGATCGACGCGGCGCTCGGCCAGATCGACCTCGACACTCTGGTGCGGGGCAAGATCGTGGCGGTCAAACCGAACGAGACCTGGGCCTCGCCCGCTGACATCAGCGGCGTGACCCAGGCGGACACGCTGCGGGCCGTGCTGCGCCAGCTCAAGCCGCACGATCCCAAACAGTTGATCGTCAGCGGCGGCGCGGGCGCGGCTGAGACCGCCGACGTCTTCCGCTACGCCGGCCTGATGGACGTCATCCAGCAGGAGGGCGTCGAGTTCTTCGACCACAACCAGCCGCCCTTCGTCTCGGTCGACCTCCACTACCAGCCGGAGCACGACTTCGCCGGGCCGCAGCAGGCGGTGATGGTCAACCCGCGCGTGCTGGAGTACGAAGCCTTGATCTCGCTGGCGCAGCTCAAGCTGCACGAGACGGCCACCGTCACGCTGGCGCTGAAGAACATCGCCATGTCCTTCCCGGCGGCGGACTACTACGGCCACCCCCGCGCCACGCAGGAGCATGAGAACTGCTTTTTCGACGACATGCATTCGTTCATCGTGGCGATGGCCCAGCGCTTCCCGATCGACCTGGCGCTCACGGTCGGGCATCCGGCCATGATCGCCAGCGGCCCGCTGGGCGGCAAGGCGGTCGAGACCGGGCTGGTGATCGCCGGCACCGATCCGGTAGCGGCGGACGTGGTCGGCGCGCGGCTGCTCGGCTTCAAGCCGCAGGGGGTGCGCTACCTCTACGAGGCGGGCAAGATCGGGCTGGGCGAGACGAAGGTGGACCAGATCGAGTTTCCAGCCATGTCGCTGGAGGACGCCATCGGCGCCTTCACCGAAGCCGCCTACGGCGTGCGGCTGACCTTCAAGCACGCGTGACGTGCCCTCACCCCTACCCCTCTCCCAATGCTGGGAGAGGGGAGACGAGGGAACGCCTGTAGGGGCGGCTCCCGTGTCTGCCCTTGATGTTTTGCGTATTGGCAACGGGGAAACGGGGGAAAGGGGGTCGCGGACGACGAACCAAGTGGTAGGCCACGAGGGCAGGCACGGGGGCCTGCCCCTACAGCGAAAATGCGGCGCCCCTCCTCATAACGCTGGCTCTCAAACGAACTCAAGAGCAGTCAACCCACGAAGCGGTAGCCGGCGCCGCGCATGGTCTGGATCAGGTGCGGCTCGCTGGGGTCGTCGCCCAGCTTCTCGCGCAGGCCGTGGATGTGGACCGCCAGCGTGCGGCTGTCGCCGAAGTACTCGTAGCCCCAGACTTCGCCCAGGAGTTGGCGGGTGGAGCAGACCGCGCCACGGCGCCGCACCAGATAGGCCAGCAACTCCATCTCCTTCGGCTTGAGCGCCACGGGCACGCCAAGGCGCAGCACCCGGTTGGCGGCCAGGTCGATCACCAGGTCATCGACCACCACCGGCTCCTCGACTGACTCCTCGACCGCCTCGGTCTGGAGGAGCGCCGCCACGCGGTCCAGCAGCTCGCCCATCTCGAAGGGGGCCAGCAGGAGCTCGTCGGCGCCGGACTCGCGGGCCAGTTGCTCGGTCACGCCGTCCAGCTCGGCGATGAGGAGAATGGCGGGCACGCCCGCCTCGCGCAGCCGGCGGCAGAGCGCGAAGCCGTCTACCCCCGGCAGGAGCGCGTCGAGGATCACCAGATCGAGCGGCTCGGCGGCGGCCAGCAGCGCGTCCTCAGCGCCGGCCACCCCACGGGCCTGATGTCCGGCGGCGTCCAGCTCGGCCGTCAACCGGTCGCGGAGGATCGCTTCTGCTACCACAACCAGGATCTTGGGCATGGCGCACCCCCTGTTGCCTCGACACTCAACAATGGTAGCAGGCAGGGGCCGCGCGTGCGTGGTCTCCCGCCTGGCACACCGGCTCTCCGGGCGGTGGCGTGGCCTGTGGCCCGAATGTTGCTTGCTGGACTCGCACTCGCCACCTCGGTGATCGGTCGGCGGAGAACATCCGGAGCTATCAGGCTTCAGCCGCGCGTCTGACTCCACTCCAACCACTCGCGCCGCGGCTTGCCGTGATCGATGCTCCCGAGACGACGGCGCGGGAGGCCGGCACGATGAGCGCGACCAGCCCGGCACGCGAGAACCCGGCGGCGCGCGAGCTGTGGCTGCTGCTGGGGCGGCTGCGCGGACGGCTGGGCCGCGAACGCGCGCTGGTCTTCGGCCTGCGCGGCCTGGCCGCCGCGCTGCTGCTGGCGCTGGCCGACGAGGCGGCCGGCTGGCTCCTCGGGCTCACCCTGTCGCCTGCGCTGACCGCGGCGCTGATCGCGCTGCCGCTCGCGCTCGCGCTCGCCGCGATGGTGCTGCGCTGGCCCTCCCGGCTGGAGGCCGCGCGGCTGGCCGACGAGCGGCTCGGCCTGGCCGAGCGGCTGGCGACCGCGGTCGAGCTGCTGGAAGCGCCGGAGACGGGACTGACCGGCCTCCAGCTCCACGACGCGCTGCGGCTGGGAGCCCCGGCGGCCGAGCGCTGGCCGGGCGCGCTCGGGCTGGCGCGGCGCGAGCTGCTGGCGGTCGCGCTGCTCGGGATGCTGGCGCTGGGCGGCCTGCTCCTGCCGGGGTTGAGAGGCGGTCATACGCCCGCCCAGGCGGCTCAG
>DASSHC010000103.1:0-13409 GCA_035693105.1 Thermomicrobiaceae bacterium
TTCTGCCTTGACCGTCTCATGGTTTTCGATGAACACGATCACGCTGCCGGGCGCCAAACCATGCTCGGCCCTTTAGGGGGTTCGGGGATGTAGCGCCGCGGCTTAGCGCTATCGCACGCGGCGGACTCCACCACCCGCGCCCGCCCTACGCCTGCGGCTTTAGCGCGGTATCGTGGTAGACGTTGGCCGCGTTCCAGAGCATCCAGCCGGTGGCGCCGAAGTCGTTGGCCGCGTCGATCTGCTTGCGTACTTCGCCCGGCCCGTAGCTGATCCCCTCGCCCAGGCTGAAATCCTGTAGCCAGGGCCGCAGCTTGTTCTTGTCCTCGGGCACGCGCTTCTCGCCGGCTTGCAGGCTCCAGAGGACCACCTCGTAGGGGTGATCGTTGGGGATGTCGAAGCCCATCGAGCCGGCGTAGAAGTGCGAAGGATAGACCATCGGGCAGATGTAGTCCAGGTAGGGCGCCACCGCTTCCAGGTTCTGGCCGATGTCGCTGTCGTCGGTGGCCCACATCGTCAGCCCAAAGACATCGGCGGCCAGATACGCCTTGGTCGGCGCGATCGCGTCGTAGGCCCTCTGCAGGAAGCCGGTGATGGCCTGCTCGCGCGTCTGCGCGGTCTGCGGCACACCGTAGTCGGCGCGGTCGAGCGGACCATCCGACGGGAAGCGGATGTAATCGAACTGGATCTCGTCGAAGCCAAAGGCGGCTGCTTCCCTGGCGAGCGCGATGTTGTAGTCCCAGACATCGGTCTTGTGGGCGTTGACCCAGGCCAGCCCGTTCCAGGTGCGCCAGAGATCGCCGGTCGCGGAGTCGTGGATCGCCAGCTCCGGGCGCTTCTCGGCCAGGATCGGATCCTCGAAGACCACGATGCGGGCGATGGCGTAGATGTGGTGCTGGTGCAGCTTCGCCACGACCTGCCGGGGATCGAACGCCGGGTCGACCGCGCCGATCTCGCGCGCCAGCGGCACCTGCGTGTCGTAGTAGACGGTGCCGCTGCTGTCCTTGAGATCGACCACCAGCGCGTTCGCCTCGGTCGTGTCGATGACCTGGATCAACTCATCGAGCTTGGCCGCATCGCCGGCGGTGCCGGCCCCAGCGTAGAGCGCATTGACGTGAAGCGACGACAGCCTGGCATCGAGCTTCAGCGCGGGGTTCAGGCTGGCGGTCGCCACTTGATAGCCCGGAGACTTGATCACCACCTCGCCGCTCGCCGGCGCCCCCTCCAGCCGGTAGGTGCCGCCCGTGCCGCTGACGACCCGCTGCTGGCCGACGACTACGGTGGCGCCCGCCACCGGGGCCCCCTTCTCGTCGGTGATGCGGCCGGTCAACACGTCCGGCCGCAGCGCCACGTCGATACGCGTGCGCTGGTCGATCTCGCTGCTCCAGGGGGCGAAGTCGGCGGAGTCGACCGCGAGCGAGGCGCCGGGCGGTACGTCATCCAGGGCGTAGCGGCCGTCAGCGCCGGTGGTCGTCTCGCCAACCGTCGCGCCGGACCCCGTCAGCCGGACGGTCACGCCCTTGACCGGCTGCTGCGTGGCCTGGTTGGTCACCGTGCCCTCGACGACGTTCGGCCGCAGCCGGATCTGCAGCGGGCCGGCGACGAGGGGCGCTTCGGCCGCCTGGTAGCCCGGTTTGCTGACGGTGACGCCCGGCAGGCCCTTCTCCACGCGAAAGCGGCCGTCGGCATCGCTGGACAACTGCCGCGAACCAGCCTCAACCGTGGCACTGGCAACCGGGCTACCGGTGTAGGCGTCGAGCACGACGCCGGTGACCTGATGGTCGACCAGCACCGTTTGATAGAGGACGGTGGCGGCGGCCAGCAGCAACGGCACCACCAGTAGCAGACTAAACCACCAGCTGACGGAGGGCCAGCGGCGATGACGCCTGGGGCCGATTGGTGTCTGCGGCTCTCGCACCGGGCCTCCTGCCACGTCCGCGCGCGGGCCGACAGCCGGCAGGCGCGTCCGCGAACTTCACGCATTGACTCCAGGTTTTGGCGCCGGCCAATATGCTACAGCGGCCGCTTCTCCAGCGGCCGGGGTCCTCGATTGACCCAGCCGGAGCACGACCCTATAATGCCAGTGCGTGACGCGGGTCACAAACGCGCGCACGGTACGCCGCCTCTGCGCCAGACAACGATGGGTGGGAGAGATTGGACTTTGCCGGCGTCCTGTCGGTCATGGGCGCAGACCTTCGTCGCGTCGAAGACCGCCTGCGGGACGAAACCCGCGTCAACTACCCCTTCATCGGGGAGATCCTCACTGAGTTGATCGCGGCTGGCGGCAAGCGGCTTCGCCCCTTGCTCCTCCTGCTGGCCGCGCGCCCTTTCGATTACGAGCTGGAGCAGCTCTTACCCGCGGCGGCCGGTGTCGAACTGCTGCACACCGCCTCGCTGATCCACGACGACACCATCGACCACGCCGAGTTGCGCCGCGGCCGGCCCACCCTCAACTCGCGAATCAGCACCGAGACGGTCATCCTCTTCGGCGACTACATCTTCGCCCGCGCCGCCATGCTGGCCGCCGCGACCATGAACCCCCGCGTCGTCGGCGTCTTCGCCAGCACGCTCGGCGAGATCTGCGACGGCCAGTTGCAGGAGATCTTCACCACGCGCCAGCTGGAGCAGAGCCGCGACGACTACCTGCGGCGCATCTTCGGCAAGACGGCCGCGCTCTTCGCCGGCTCGGCCGAGATGGGCGCTATCCTCGGTCAGGCCGCGCCCGACGCGGTGGATGCGCTCCGTCGCTTCGGCGGCGATGTCGGTATGGCCTTCCAGATCATCGACGACGTGCTCGATCTACGCGAGAACACCGCGCACCTGGGCAAACCCTCTGGCCTCGATCTGCGCCAGGGCACGATCACGCTCCCGACGATGATGTTTGTCGAGCAGGCGGACGGCGACGGGCGCGAGCTGGCCCGGCGCGTCATCGACGGCCGCGCCAGCGACCGCGAGCACGAGGAGCTGGTCCGCGCGATCCGCGCCTCCGACGCGCTCTCCGACGCCCTGCGCGTGGCCGAGTGCTACGTCGCCGGAGCCCACGCCGCGCTGGAGCCTATCCCGGACGGCGAATCGCGGCGCATGCTCGCCGCGCTGGCCGATCACAGTCTGAGGCGCACCCACTAGAGGGCGATCAGGCTCCGCTCGTACATGCGGCCGAAGAGGCGATCCCAAAATGGCATGGCGGGGGCGACGTCGTGAAACGCGCCCGGCATCTCGTACGGCTGCTTGGGAGTCAGCAGGATGGTCGAGAGCCGCTGGTTGTAGCGCCGCTCGACCGTCTCGTCGAGAAATTGCAACTCGTGCAGGTGCGACGGTTGCAGGCCGGTCACCACCAGCAGATCGGAGGCGACCATCTTGACCATACTGTCGCGCGAGATGCGCGTGGCGATGTCGAACTCGCGTTTGGCCTTCCCTTCGAGCGGTGGCTGCTGGGCCAGCGACTGCAGCTCGACTTCAATGAGGTAGGCGCTCAACGAGAACTCCCGCCAGGGGACGATGTAATACGAGAAGCGCGGGCTGATGTCCGACAGACGGCCCATGATGTAACCGGCGACGCGCGCGCCGCGTACCCCCGCCGCGTTGAAGATGAACCAGCCGTTCCCGGTGCGCAGATGCTCATCCAGCGCGTCGAAGTACTGGCTCAGGCGCGTGAGCAGATCGACGTCCTGCAGCGGCACGGAGTGCCGCTCGTCACGCCTCTCGAGCACGGCGTTCTCCTCCTGTCCATTTCGAAGCAGCCTCACTTCGGTGACCGCCAATCTCGGAGGTGGGTGGGCCGCGCCGCGAGATCGACCGGCCATCGATCCCTCAAACGAGCGGCCAACGGCCGCGATCCGCGCGCTCCCCGAGATGTGCTAACAATAGTACAAAATCGCTAGCCCAGGTGAAGGCAGCGGTCGAAGCGACGGCGGAACTCGGCCGCGTCGACGGCCAGCGCGACCTCGTGTCGCGGCAGCGCCGGCACCGTGCTCAAGGCCGTCAGGCCGACATCGCGCACGGTCCCCACCTGCACCGCTACACCCCAGCGCTCAGTGGTCACCAGCTCCGGCCAGGCGGCTATCCCCACGGCCAGGGGATCGTGCAGGTGAAACCGCTCGCGGCCGCGCTCGTCCAGACTCTGGCGCAGCAGCGCGTGGATCAGCCGCGCCTCGCCACCATCCTGTTCCGCCAGCGCTTCCCAATCGGCGCGCTCCAGGCCGGTCTGATGCGTCACATCGAGGCCAACGAACGTCAGGGGCAGCTCGCTGAGCGCGACTTCCGCCGCCGCCTCCGGGTCGGCCCAAATATTGAACTCGGCGTAGGCTGTCACATTGCCGGGGTTCTGGAAGACGCCGCCCATCACCACCACCCGGCGCACCAGGCGCGGCAACTCCGGCTCCAGTCGCAGCGCGACCGCCAGATTCGTCAGCGGCGCGACGCAGATCAGGGTCAGCTCGCCGGGCCGCTGCCGCAGGCTCTGGACGATGAACTCGGGCGCCGTCACGCGCGACACCGTGGCCGGCGAGCGCGGCAGCTCGACGCCGGCCAGCCCGTTGGCCCCGTGGAAGGCGGCCGCATCCAGGTGCGGCCGGGCCAGCGGCGCCGCCATGCCACGGTAGACCGGAATCTCCGGATGCCCCGCCGCTGCCAGCACCCGCAGTGTGTTCTCCGTGGTCAGGTCCAGCGCCACGTTCCCCGCCACCGTCGTTACGCCCAGCAGCACCAGTTCGGGTAGGCAGGTCGCCAGCAGCAGCGCGACCGCGTCGTCGACGCCGGTATCCACATCCATGATGACGGGAAGTCGTCGCACGCTGGTCATCACAGCCACCTCCATGTGTTTCATCGCACGGTAGCACGAAAGCGCGCCGCCCGGCAGCGGCGCGCCGGGTGGGATATACTCGGCAGCCATGAAGGCCGCTCGAACGAACGCACTGAGCCGCCGCTTGATGCTCCTGGCCGCCTTCCTGGCGGCGGCTGGCCTCTGCTGGCCCCTGGTCACCCAGCCTGCGCGCGCCGCCGAGTTGCCCTACCGTGTCGAGCCAGCCATGACCTCATCCTATGGCACCGCACCCAAATACCTCTCCGCCTCCGGTTCTCTCATCGTCTGGCAGGACAGCCGCGGCGGCGCGCCCGACATCTACGCCTACGACCTCGACGATCAGCGCGAGTTCCGCGTGGCGCGCACGGCGGCCTACCGCACGCAGCCGGCGGTCGAAGGCTCGCGCATCGTCTGGGTGACCGGGAGCGATCCGGACCAGCGCCGGATCGAGGGGATCGACTTGAGCCAGGGGACCACGCTGACCGTGACGCACGAGCCAGGCGAGGTGGCCGATCCGGCCATCTCCGGCGATACCGTCGTCTGGCGCCAGAGCAGCGACGGCCGCTGGGCGATCGAGGCCCAGAATCTGGCCGACGGCGAGAGCTGGACCGTCTCCGCCGAGGCCGACAACAACGCCTATCCCGCCATCGCCGGAGACACCATCGTCTGGCAGGCCTACCGCGACGGCCACTGGCAGATCATGCGTTACGACCTCAGCACCCGAACCAGCGCTACGATCAGCGGCGGCAGCGACGACGAGACGCGCCCGGCGACCGACGGCCGCTGGCTCGCTTTTCTGCGACAGCCGCCGACCGGTGGCGCGCCACAACTCGTGCTGCAAGACCTCAAGAGCGGCGCGGAGAAGGTGCTGGTGCGGGATCATCTGGTAGCCCAACCGGCCGTCCGCGACGGCGTCGTCGCCTGGGAGGACTGGCGCACCGGGCTGCCCGACATCTACGCCTACGACATCACCCAGGAGACCACCTACGCGGTTGCCCGTTCGCAGCAGGCGTATCAACCCGCCGTCTCCGAGCGCGGCGTCGCCTGGATCAGCCAGACCGACATGCAGCGCGGGCGCGTGCAGGCGGTCGCCTTCATCCCGCGCCTCCCCAGCGATCCGGTCGACCCGCCGGCCGTGCCCTCGGCCGATCACCAGTACGTGGCCGAGACGCACCACTTTATGTCATCTGGCTTCAAGGCCTTCTGGCAGGCGCACGGCGGCCCCCAGCTACTGGGCTACCCGCTGACTGAGGAGTTCAGCCAGAAGGACCCGAGCACGGGTGAGACGATCATCGTGCAGTACTTCCAGCGCGCCGAGCTGGAGTATCGCGCCTCGGCACCCGAAGGGCACAAGATCGGGCTGGCACGGCTGGGCGCGGAGCTGAGCACCGGGCGCAACTTGCCCACCGTTCAGGCCTTCGCCAATGGCGCCGACCGCATCTATTTCCCCGAGACCGGCCACTCGCTGGCGCTCGGCTTCAAGGAGTTCTGGGAAGCGAACGGCGGGCTGGCGATGTTCGGCTACCCGATCTCCGAGGAGCTGCAGGAGAACGGGCGCACCGTGCAGTATTTCGAGCGCGCCCGCTTCGAGTTCGACCCGAACGCCAAAGACCCGCACTACCAGGTTGTCCTCGGCCTGCTCGGCCAGGAGGCGCTGCAGCGCAAGGGCTGGATTCCCAACCCGCCGATCGACACGACGCTGCTGCTGCCATGAGGCACCAGAGACGGTCGAGTTCGTCAGGCGCCGCGTGCACCGTGGATCCTTCGACAAGCTCAGGATGACAGGGGGAGGGATGCGGTCCACCGGCGAGACAGATCGCCGTCCTACGCCCCGAATGAACCCTGTCATCCCGAACGCAGTCGAGGGATCCAACGTGGAGTGGCCGCCAACGTCGTCGCTGGCCACACCCCGCACCCTCACTCGATCAACGCCAGGTACAAATCATTGACGTTCGTGCCCGTCGCGCCGGTGACGATCAGGCCGCCGCAGGCCGCCAGGAAGCGCGCGCTGTCATTCGCTTGCAGCATCTCCCGAGGATCGAGGCCCGCCGCGACGGCTCGCGCCACGCTCTCGCCGCTCACCACCCCGCCCGCCGCGTCGCTGCTGCCGTCGTCGCCGTCGGTCGCCAGGCTGGCGATGGTTACGCCCACATGACCGGCGATGGCCAGCGCCGCCGCCAGCGCCATCTCGGTGTTGCGGCCACCCCGGCCCGCGCCGCGCACTGTCACCGTCATCTCGCCCGTCCCCACCAGGCAGGCCGGGCGCGGCAGCACGAACTCGCCACGAGCCACGCCGAGCGCGAGCTGCGCCCAGAAGCCGCCGAACTCGCGCGCCTCTCCTTCGAAGCGGGTCGAGAGAAGCGCCGGCTGATACCCAAGCTCCCGCGCCGCTGCAACCGCCGCCCGCGCCGTGCTGGCCGCGTCGGCCAGCACCTCGCTGAGCACGACGTTGCCCGAGCGCTCCTCCAACTCCACCACACTCAACGCCTGCTGAACCGCCGGCGGCAGCTCGCGCCAGACCGTCGGGGCGCGCACGGCCGCCAGGACCGCTGGATCGAGCACGCCGGGATCGACCGAGGGCCCGCTGGCAATGAGCGGCAGCGGGCTTCCGAGCACGTCGGAGACGATCAAGTTGACCACGCGTGCCGGGCTAGCCGCTCGGGCCAGACCGCCCGCCTTCAGCCGGCTCAGCCGTCGCCGCACCGCGTTCAACGTGGTGATGTCGGCGCCGTGACGCAGCAGCAGCTCGGTGGCAGCGGCGATCTGCGGCAGTGTCACCCCCGCGCGCGGCGCCTCGACCAGCGCCGACCCGCCGCCCGAGATCAGCACCAGCGCCAGGTCGTCCGGGCCGAGCGACTCCGCCAGGGCCAGCAGCCGCTCGCCGGCGGCAACGCTAGAGGAGTCGGGCACCGGATGCGCGCCTTCCAGCACGGCGACGCGCCGCGGGAGCGCTTGACCGGACAGGAAGCCGCGCTTGGTCACGGCCAGCCCGCCCGCGATGCGGTCGCCCAGTGCCTCTTCGGCGCCGCGCGCCATCGGCAGCGCAGCCTTACCCACCGCCAGCACCACCACGCGCCCCGGCACCGTAATGCGCTGGGGGCCCACGATGATGCCGTCGCCGGAGCGGCTGAGCACCGCGCGCACCAGCCACTCCGGCTCGACCGCGCGTAGCGCCGCCTGAAAGATCGCCTCGACGGCCGCTCGCGCCTCGGCCCGCGCGCTCACGACGAGCCCGCCTGCTCTGCCTCCAGTGCATCCAGCACCGACTGCAGGTCGGGCGGCAGCGGCGTCTCCAGCGCGATCGGGTGGCCGCCGGGGAGGAAGAAGCGCAGGTAGCTGGCGTGCAGGAACTGGCGCGCGATCGGATAGCGGAAGGGCCGCTTACCGTAGGTCTGATCGCCGACCACCGGGTGTCCGATGAAGGCCATGTGGACGCGGATCTGATGCGTGCGCCCGGTGACGATCTGCACGTCGAGCAGCGTCGCGTCGCTGAAGCGCCGCATGACGCGAAAGTGCGTGACCGCCGGGCGCCCCTTGGCCACGACCCACATCCGCTTGCGGTTGTTCGGATCGCGCCCGATCGGCGCGTCGATCGTCCCTTCGTCTTCCTTGACCGTACCGTAGACCAAGGTTGTATAACGCTTGATCACGTCGCGGTTCTGCCACTGCTTGAGGAGATAGAGGCGCGACGCCTCGTTCTTGGCCACCACGATCAGCCCGGAAGTGTCCTTGTCCAGACGGTGAACGATGCCGGGGCGCTGCGACTTGACCAGCTCCAGGTCGGGCCGCAGCGAGCGAATGATGTTGGCCAGCGTGCCGTGCTCGTGCCCCGGCGCCGGGTGGACGACCAGACCGGCGGGCTTGTCGAAGACGATCACGTCGTCGTCCTCGTAGATGACCGGCACCGGGAAGTGGTAGGGGGTCAGTTCGTCGGGCTGCTCGACCGGCGGCAGCGCGACCTCGACTCGATCGCCCTCGCGCACCCGCGCGGCTGGCTTGGCGGCCTCGCCGTTGACCAGCACGTCACCCTGTTTGACGAGATTTTGCGCGTAGCTGCGGCTGATGTCGGCCACCCGTCCGGCGATCAGCCGGTCGAGCCGCTCTCCATCTTCCTCGTCGGTCACGTCGAGGGCAATGCGCACCGCATCGGTCATCGCGGCACCTCATGCTGATCGTGTTCGCGGGCGCCTACCACCGCGCTAGGGGCGCTCCTGTGCCTCGGGCTGGGAGGAGACAGCGGCGGGCGCGTCGTCGGCCGCACGCGGCGCGTCGTGAAGGATGAGGTAGATCGCGAGCATGATCACGCCGACGGTGATGGCGCTGTCGGCCAGGTTGAAGGTGGGCCAGTGCGGCACGTTGATGAAATCGACCACGAAGCCGTGGTTCAGCCGGTCGATCATGTTCCCAATCGCGCCGCCGATCTGCAGGCCGAGCGCCAGCGCCAGCCAGCGACTGGCCGCGATGGCCGCGCGAAAGTAGTAGAGCAGGAAGATGATGACTGCCACCGCCAGCACCAGGATCACCGGGCTGCGTCCCTGGAACATACCGAAGGCCGCGCCGGTGTTCTGCACGTAGATCAGGCGCAGCAGCCCCGGCACGATCGGGATCACCGTGCGCTCGCCATTGGGGCCGAGCACGTCGAGCACGGCCAGCTTGCTGAGCTGGTCGGCCAGGATCACCAGGGCAGCGACCGCCACTGCCAGCAAGACGTGCAGGCGCGTGTGCTGTGGGCGTGGGTGGGGTGCATCGCTCACCGTCGCGGGCGTCCCTCGCGATCGAGGATGTTCTGGCAGTCGAGGCAGTAGCGCGCGAAGGGGAGAGCTTCCAGTCGCTCCGGCGCGATCGGCTTGCCGCAGCGCTCACAGATGCCGTACGTCCCGTCATCCAGCTTCTGCATCGCTCCCTGGATCGCCAGCCGGCGATCGACCAACTCGCCGCGAATCGTCATCAGCCGCTCGCGCTCGAAGAGTTGATCGGAGTCGTCGGCGGGGTGATTGTCCACGCCCTCGGCGGCGGTGTCGTCGAGCGCCAGCCCTTGAAGCTGGTCGTCGATATCAGCGATCTCGCGCGCCGTCTCCTGGAAGGCCTGCGTCAGCCGGCCCCGGTAGACGTCCATCCGTTCCTGAGATACCACAGTTGTCCGCGCTCCTCGCTCGGTCACTGGCCTGATAATCGGCCAGCGGTCCAAGAATTGTAGCAGAGGCAAGAGATGGCGCGACCGCGACCGCCGAGGCTTTGCCGTGCGGGGTGGCCGCGCAATAGGATTGCCTGGGGCAGATTCGGTGCCAGCGGGGAAGGTGGATCGTGGGGGAACGGGAGTGCGGCAAGGCGCCGCTGCGTCTGGTGATCGCCGGGGGCGGTACCGGCGGGCACGTTCAGCCGGCGATCGCGACGTTGCAGGAGCTGCGCCGGCGCGTCCCCCTGCAGGTGCTCTGGCTCGGCAGCGCGGCAGGGCTCGAGCGCAGCGTGGCGGCGGAGGAGGGGATTGCGTTCCGCGCCATCGCGGTCGGCAAGCTGCGCCGCTACTTTTCGCTCGAGACCCCGCTGGATGCCCTGCGCATCCCGCTCGGGGTCGCGCAGTCGGTGCGTCAGCTGCGCGCCGCCCGGCCCGATCTCGTTTTCAGCACCGGCGGCTTCGTCAGCGTTCCAACCGTGGTCGCGGCGCGCCTGCTGGGCATCCCCAGCCTGACCCACGAGCAGACGGCGATCATCGGACTGGCGAACCGCATCAACGCGCGCTTTGCCGACGTGATCGCCCTCTCCTACGAGCGCAGCCGCGCGCTGCTCGGCACGCACCACGGCCTGATCGTCGTCACCGGCAACCCGATCCGCGCCTCGCTCTGCGACGGCGATCCCGCCGGCGCCTTTCGCGCCTTCGGCCTCGATCCGAACCTGCCGCTGGTCTACGTCACCGGTGGCGCGCAGGGCGCCCAGGCGATCAACGGCGCCGTGCGTGAGGCGCTGCCGCGCCTGCTGGAGCTGGTGCAGGTGATCCACCAGTGCGGGCGCACCGCGGGCGAGGAGGAGCGGCTGCGGGCGGCGCGCGAGGCTTTGCCCTGCCAGCTCCAGGGGCGCTACGTGATCCGGCCGTTCATCGGGCCGGAGCTGGCGGAAATCTACGCCGCCGCCGCGTTGGTCGTCGGGCGTGCCGGCGCCGGCACCGTGGCGGAGCTGAGCGCGCTCGGCAAGCCCTCACTCCTCATCCCGCTCCCCGGCTCCGCCGGCGGCGAGCAGCAGATCAACGCCCGCATGTTGGAAGAGGCCGGCGCCAGCGTGGTGCTGCCGCAGGTGCAACTGAACCCCGAGCGGCTGGCGGCTGAGATCGAGCACCTGATCACCGGCGAGCGCCTGCCCGCCATGGCCGCCGCCGCCCGCACGCGCGGCAACCCCGATGCCGCCGCCCGCCTGGCCGACGCACTCCTGGCGCTGGCAGGGCGAGCCCTCACCCCCGACCCAGGGGTAAGCACGGTGGCGCACGACGACGAGGGGATGTGAGGGGAGACGGATCCCTCGACTGCGCTCTCATCTTTATACACAACTTGTACGTAGCCTATACGAACGCGACGTCACCAATGCCTCGTCGCATGCCGTCTCGCAAGCCGGGCCACGTACGAACGACGCTGCGACGGCGTGCCAAACCTGTACGACCAGGATGTGTATAAAGATGAGCGACTGCGCTTGGGATGACAGGGTTAGTTTGGAGCTGACGACGAGGACTTGCCGTTGTCGTATGCCCCGCATTAATGCTGTCATCCCGAGCGAAGTCGAGGGATCCGTGCCCCACCCGGCACCCAATGTCATCGATGGCCACCTCCCCTTTCCCGGCATTGGCTCGCACGGAGCCGTCCGGAGAGGGGCATGAGAGTGAGGGCCTGTTCGCCGCTAGCTCAGCGTCCCCGACGCCTCGATCGCCTCGGACAGGCTGCCGGCGCGCACGATCTGGATGCCCGACTGGCGCCAGCCGCCGTTGCGGGAAGGCGCGGCGGGGATGATCGCGCGCTTGAACCCCAACTTGGCCGCCTCGATCAGTCGCCGCTCGGTCTGGTTGACGCTGCGCAGCTCGCCCGACAGCCCCACTTCGCCGATCAGCACCGTGCCGCTGTCGACCTTGACCTCGCGGAAGCTGGACGCGATCGCCGCCGCCACCGCCAGATCGACCGCCGGCTCCGCCACGCGCAGGCCGCCGACCACGTTGACGTAGATATCCTGGCCGCCGAGTCCCAGGCCGACGCGCTTGCTCAGCACGGCCACCAGCATCTGCAAGCGATTGGAGTCGAAGCCGTTGGCCGTGCGGCGCGGCTGACCGAAACTGCTGGCGGTCGTCAAGCCCTGCACTTCCAGCAAGATCGGACGCGTGCCCTCGATCGTCACCGCCACCGCCGAGCCGGCCGCGTTGCCGTCGCGCTCCATCAAGAAGGCTTCCGAGGGATTGCGCACCTCGCGCATGCCGATATCCGCCATCTCGAAGACGCCCACCTCGTCGGTCGAGCCGAAGCGATTCTTGACCGCGCGCAGCACGCGGTACTGATGGTACCGGTCGCCCTCAAGGTAGAGCACCGCATCGACCATGTGCTCGAGCACGCGCGGCCCGGCGATCGCGCCCTCCTTGGTCACGTGTCCCACGATCAGTACCGGCAGGCCGCGCGGCTTGGCGAACTGCATCAAGCGCGAGGTGCACTCGCGCACCTGGCTGACGCTCCCGGCCGCCGAGGTCAGGTCGTCGAGGTAGACGGTCTGAATCGAGTCGACGATCAGCAGGCCCGGTTCGAGCTGCTCGGCCGCCACCAGCACACTGTCGAGGTTGGTCTCCGAAAGGACGAAGAGCGACTCCGGCCGCAGGCCCAGCCGGTCCGCCCGCAGCCGCACCTGCTGCACCGACTCCTCGGCCGAGACGTAGAGCACCGTGCCGATCTGTTCTGCTAGTATCGATGCTGTCTGGAGCAGTAGT
Organism: Thermomicrobiaceae bacterium; assembly: GCA_035693105.1. Classification (GTDB taxonomy): domain Bacteria; phylum Chloroflexota; class Chloroflexia; order Thermomicrobiales; family Thermomicrobiaceae; genus DASSHC01. The sequence continues at coordinate 12,747 of DASSHC010000103.1, forward strand.
GTGCTTTTGCCGATGCCTGGATCGCCGCCCACCAGCACCAGCGAGCCAGGGACCAGGCCGCCGCCGAGGACGCGGTTGAACTCTTCCATCGGCACCACGTGCCGCGCGTGCTCGGCGCTGGCGACGTCCATCAGCCGCGTCGGGCGGGCCGCGAGCGGCGCCACCGGCTTCCGGTCGCGCGCCGTCGGTTTGGCCTCGCGCGTCTCGACCAGGCTGTTCCACTCGCCGCAGCCCGGGCAGCGACCGTAGGTCTGCGGGCTCTCGAACCCGCAGCTCTGGCAGATGTACTTCGTGCGCGCCTTGCTCACTCTCGCCTCGCCCCATTCGCGATTGCCCAGGAAGCGAACTGATGTTCGTATTTTACCAAACGTTGCGGCTCGATTGGCGCATCGATTTCGCGCTCGCACGCTACCATAGGTGACGATGCGGAGGCGGGCGCGGGAGATGGTAGCGCGGAGATCTCCCGACGGCGTCGGGTGCCGCCTGAGGCACGGATCCCTCGACTGCGCTCGGGATGACAGGGGAAGGGAGCGGCCTAGCGGACAACGCTCGTCGTTGTCGTCCGCCCCGAACTCTCCCTGACGCTCCTATGTCAAGATTTTAGGCCGGCACGGCGTGCGCGGGCTGGTCCGCGGTCGTGGGCAGAACGCCGCAAGCCTGCCA
>DASSHC010000104.1:0-9123 GCA_035693105.1 Thermomicrobiaceae bacterium
AGGAGCGCGTCAAGCGCAAGCTGATTTCCGAGCTCGATCCTTCGGTCGATACCAATGAGATCGACGAGGTGCGCCAGCGCCTGAAGACGCTGTTCGACCAGATCATCGAAGCCGAAAACCTCGTCCTCACGCGCGCCGAAAAAGAGCGATTGTTCGAGGAGCTGGCGGCCGACGTCATCGGCTTCGGTCCGATCGAGCCGCTGCTGGCCGATGCGTCCGTGTCGGAAGTCATGGTCAACGGTCCCAGGAAAATCTACTTCGAGCGCAAAGGTCGCCTGATGCTGAGCGACGTGCAGTTCGACGACGACGACCACGTGCGGCGCATCATCGACCGCATCGTCTCGCCGCTCGGACGGCGCATCGACGAGAGTTCGCCGATGGTCGACGCGCGCCTCCCCGACGGCTCCCGCATCAACGCGGTGATCCCACCGATCTCGCTGGTCGGCCCCACGCTGACGATCCGCAAGTTCGCCAAAGACCCGCTGACCTACGACGATCTGATCCGCTTCGGCACGGTCAGCCAGGAGATGGTGACCTTCCTCAAGGCCTGCGTCGAGGCGCGGCTCAACATGGTCGTCTCGGGCGGCACCGGCTCCGGCAAGACGACCTCACTCAACGTCCTTTCCTCTTTCATCCCGGACGACGAGCGCATCATCACTATCGAGAATGCCGCCGAGCTGCAACTGCGCCAGGACCATGTGGTGACGCTGGAGTCGCGCCCGGCCAACATCGAGGGCCGCGGCGAGATTACCATCCGCGATCTGGTGGTCAACTCGCTGCGCATGCGCCCCGACCGCATCGTGGTCGGTGAGTGCCGCTCCGGCGAGGCGCTGGACATGCTGCAGGCGATGAACACCGGCCACGACGGCTCGATGACCACCGCCCACGCCAACACGCCGCGCGACGCGCTGGCCCGCCTGGAGACGATGTGCCTGATGGCCGGGGTCGAGCTCCCGGTGCGCGCCATCCGCGAGCAGATCGCCGCGGCGGTGGATGTGATCATTCAGCAGGCGCGCTTGAAGGATGGCTCGCGCAAGATCATTGCGGTGACCGAGGTGCAGGGGATGGAGGGCGACGTCATCGTCCTGCAGGACATCTTCGTGTTCGAGCAGACGGGCATCGAGAACGGCAAGATCGTCGGCCGGATGCGGCCGACCGGGATCCGGCCGAAGTTCGTCGAGAAGTTCGAAGTGGCCAACATCTTCCTGCCGCCGAATATCTTCGGCGCCAGCTACGACCGCTTCTTCTAGGGGGATGTGATGCTTCTCTTGGCGCTCATGCTCATGCTGGCCGCGGCAGCGCTCGGCGTATACGGCTTTCTCGGTCAGCGCTCGACCAGCCCGGAAGTGGGGGAGCGTCTGCAGCGCTTCGGCTCGGTCGAGCAACTCTCACCCGAGGAGCGGACGAGCGGGCCCGGCCCGAACGCGGTCGCCAAGGCGATGGACCGCGCCGTGGCCGGCAAGGGGCTGAACGAGCAGATCGCCACCTTGCTGGCGCGCGCCAATGTCAAGATGACCGTCGGCGAGTTCCTGCTCCTACGCGTGGGGACGACCGCCGGGGGCGTCGTCCTTGGCTTTCTCCTGGGCACGATCTTCCTCGGCGGCATCCTGGCCTTCGGCGCGGCTGCGGTTGGGTTATTCATCGGTTGGATGGCGCCGCAGATCTACATGAGCCGGCGCGCTAAGAAGCGCACCAAGCGGTTCGAGGAGCAGCTCGGCGACACGATCACGCTGATGGCGAACTCGCTGCGCGCCGGCTACAGCCTGCTGCAGACGATGGACCTGGTCTCGCGCGACACCTCCCCGCCGATGGGTGAGGAGTTCATGCGGGTGGTGCGCGAGGTGGGTCTGGGGATCACGAACCAGGATGCGCTGGCGCACTTGCTCCGGCGCGTCACCAGCGAAGACCTCGATCTGCTGGTGACGGCCATCTCGATCCAGCACGAGGTGGGCGGCAACCTGGCCCAGATTCTCGACGTGATCGGCGAGACGGTCCGCGAGCGCGTGCGGATCAAGGGCGAGATCGGCGTGCTGACTGCCCAGGGCCGGCTCTCCGGCTACATCATCACCGGCCTGCCGATCGCGCTCGGCGCGCTCCTCATGGTGATCAATCCGAAATACGAGCGGGGGCTCTTTGTCTTCCCCTGGATTCTGCTCCCGGCGTTCGGTGGTGTGCTCATCTTCATCGGCTTTCTGGTCATCAAGAAGATCGTCTCGGTCGAAGTCTAGTCGATGGGAGTCGAGGGACAACTATGAACGGATCGTTGGCGCTCCTATCGATCGTGTTGGTCGGGGTGGGGCTGGTCTCGCTGCTGCTGGGGCTGCGGCGCACACGGCGAGAAGTCGTCATTGAGGAGCGGCTGAACCAATTCGGCAGCCGGATCTTGACGCTCGAAGAGGCGGAGCTGAGCCAGCCGTTCAACCAGCGGGTGCTCCTGCCCCTGTCGCGCTACGTCGCCACGCGGCTAGGCCGCTTCATGCCGCAGCAGAATGTCGAGCGGCTGCGCCAGCAGTTGATCGAGGCGGGCCAGCCGCGCGGTTTGGGCACCACGGAGTTCATGGGGCTGCGCATGGTCATGGGCGCGGGGCTCGGCGGCCTGCTCCTGCTGCTTGGCCTGAGCGGCAGCCGCGACATGATGTCGATCGCGGTTTTTCCCTGCGTCGTCGGCGCGGTGGGCTACATGCTGCCGAGTGTCTGGCTGAGCCGGCGCATCAAAGACCGCAAGAAGGATATCCTGCGGGCGATGCCGGACGCGATCGACCTTTTGACGATCAGCGTCGAGGCCGGGCTGGGCTTCGATCCGGCGTTGAGCCGGGTGGTGGAGAAGTGGGACAACGCGCTGACGCGTGAGTTCGGGCGCATGCTGTCGGAGCTTCGCATGGGCGCCGCCCGGCGCGATTCGCTGCGCGACATGTCGAACCGGATCAACGTCGACGATCTCTCGACCTTCGTTTCGGCGGTGATCCAGGCCGACCAATTGGGGGTAAGCATTAGCCAGGTGCTGCGCATTCAGTCGAAGCAGATGCGCATGGTGCGTCGCCAGCGGGCGGAGGCACAGGCGCAGAAGGCGCCGCTGAAGATGCTCTTCCCGATGATTTTCCTGATCTTCCCGTCGATCTATATCGTGATTCTCGGCCCGGCGATTCCGCAGATCCTCAAGGCGTTCTGACGGCGAGAAGTGCTCGCGCACTGCGATTCTCCGGATGGTTTGGTTCGAGACGTTCGAGAGCGGCGACGACGGCGAAGGATCCGTCCTCAACCGGCACTCCGCGCCGTCGAAGCGCACAGTCGTGGCTGGTCGGCGTTGCGCCTGGTGGATTCCGTGCTAGAGTGCGCCTCACGCTGAGCATCGCCGAGGGGAGGATCTGATGGGAGCGTCGGGTGCGCGGACGGTGCGCGTGATCAACGAGACGCGCGGCAGCGAGCTGGGCGACCGGGTCGCGGTGGCGCGCTCCTTCTTGAGCCGGGGGCGCGGGCTGATGTTCCGCCGGTTCCTGGCGCCGGGCAGCGGACTGGTGATCGAGCCCTGCTCCTCGATCCACACCATGTGGATGCGCTTCCCCATCGATGTCCTCTACATGAGCCGCGAGCACGAGGTGCTGCGCGCCGACAGCGCCATGGCCCCCTGGCGTATCGGCCCGCTGCGCCCCCACAGCCGCTATGTGGTCGAGCTGCCGGCTGGGGTGATCCGGGCCAGCGGCACCCAGGCCGGCGACCGGCTGCGGCTGGTGGCGGAGTAGCGCGCGCAGCGATGAACGGACTCCTGGTGCTGCGGCGCGCGCTGAGCGCGGTCGAAGACGCCGTCTTCCCGCCCTGCTGTGGCGGCTGCGCGCGGCGCGGCGCCTGGCTCTGTCCGGTCTGCCTGGCGTCGTTGCGGCCGCTGCCGGAGCCGTGCTGCCGGCGCTGCGGGCGGCCGCTCGAGGTCGAGGCGCCGGCGTGTGAGGTCTGCCGCGCCTGGCCGGGAGCGCTCCACAGCGTGCGCGGCGCCTTCGCCTTCGAGGGCGCCCTGCGCGCCAGCATCCACCGCTTCAAGTACCAGGGCGAGCACGCACGCGCCAACAGTCTCGCCGCGCTCCTGGTCGAGCCGGCACGGGCGCGGGGGAAGGCCTGGGACCTCATCAGCCCGGTGCCCCTGCACCCTCGCCGCCGCCGGCAGCGCGGCTTCGATCAGGCAGAGCTCCTCAGCAGGCGGCTGGGGCGCGAGCTGGGATTGCCGGTGGCAGGGGGGCTGGCGCGCCTGCGCGAGACCCGGCCGCAGGTGGGCCTGGGCGTCGACGAGCGCCGCGCGAACGTCGACGGCGCCTTCGGCTGGCGTGGCGCGCCGCTCGCCGGTGCCGCCGTGCTGCTGATCGACGACGTCGTCACGACCGGCGCCACGATGGCCGCGGCCGCCGCGGCCCTGCAGGCGGCCGGTGCGACGCACATCGACGGCCTGGCGCTGGCGCGGGCGGTCTAGCCGGCGCGGGCGGCGACGAGGTCGGCGGCGGTGCGCTGGGCCCAGTCGTCGGCGGCGGCGATCGCCTGCAGCGTCAGCGGCGCGGGCGCGGGCCGGTGGCGGTCGAGCACCTCGGCCACGATGGCGGCAATGGCGGTGAAGCGGATGCGCCCGGCCAGGAACGCGGCCACCGCGACCTCGTCGGCGCCGCTCAGCACGGTGGGGTAGGTGGAGCCGGCCTCGCCGGCCTGGCGGGCGAGCCTGAGGGCGGGGTAGCGCTCGGCGCTCGGCGGCTGAAAGTCGAGCCGGTTGAGCCGGTCGATCTCCAGCCGTGGCGCGCTGGCCGGCCAGCGCGCGGGGTAGCTCAGGGCGTACTGGATCGGGATGCGCATGTCGGGCACGGCGAGCTGAGCCAGCACCGCGCCGTCTTGAAAGCTGACCAGCGAGTGGACGATGCTCTGCGGCTGGATCACCACGCCGATCTTGGCGTAGGGCAGGTCGAAGAGCCAGTGCGCCTCGATCACCTCCAGCCCCTTGTTCATCATGGTGGCGGAGTCGATGGTGACCTTGCTCCCCATCGTCCAGTTCGGGTGCGCCAGCGCCTGCTCGATGGTCACGCCGGCGAGCTCGGCCAGCGGCGTGTCGCGAAACGGGCCGCCCGAGGCGGTCAGCGTGACCCGGCTGACTTCATCCCCTGGGGCGCTGCCGATGCACTGCCAGATGGCGCTGTGCTCGCTGTCGACCGGGCGAATCGCCACTCCACGCCGGCGCGCCGCCGGCAGGATAATCTCCCCGGCGCAGACGATGGACTCCTTGTTGGCCAGCGCGATCGTCTTGCCCGCCTCGATGGCGCGCAGAGTCGGCAGGATGGCGGCATGGCCGGAGGTGGCCACCACCACGATGTCGGCCTCGGGGAGCGTGGCGGCCGCGATCAGCCCCTCGGCGCCGGTCAGGACATCGACTCCGGTCAGCGCGGGCCGCTCCGGCCCGGCGACCGCCACCAGCCGCGGCCGGAAACGCGCCACCTGCTCGCCGAGCAGCGCGACATTGCGCCCGGCGGCCAGCGCCACCACCGCCAGTTGCTCGGGCTGGCTGGCGACGACCTCCAGCGTCTGCCGCCCGATGGAGCCGGTGCTCCCCAGAAGCGCGATGCGCGTCACGTCCATCCGAGCCACTCCACCAGACGAACCAGCAGGAACATCAGCGGGAAGGTGAAGAGCAGCGCGTCGATGCGGTCGAGCACGCCGCCGTGCCCGGGGATCAGCGCTCCCATATCCTTGATGCCGAGGTTCCGCTTGATCAACGACTCCCCCAGATCGCCGAGCTGTCCGGCCAACGAGAGCACCAGCCCAAGCCCCGCCGCCAGCGGCAGCCCGAGCGGCGCGCCGAAGATCCAGGCGGCGAGCGGCGCGCTGAGCGTGCCGGCCACGATCCCAGCGAGCGCGCCGACGCGCGTCTTGCCGGGGCTGAGCGCCGGGACGAGCTTGGCGCGGCCGAAGCCGCGGCCAACTAGATAGGCTGCCGTGTCAGTCAGCCAGGTGACGGCAAAAACCATCGCGACCCAGGCGAGCCCGGCGCCCGCGCCGGCGGCCAACGGGTCGCTGACGCGGTTGACCCAGCCGCGCTCGGCCGCGCCCTGCAGATCGCGCAGGGCCACGGCGTAGGCCAGCGGCAGCCCGAGGTAGACAACCGTCAGGACGCCCGCGCTCCAACTGGCCAGGCCGGTCTCGACCGCCGCACGCAGCACACCGGCGACCAGCGACGCGATGACGAACAGGACGATGATGGCCGCCAGCGCCGGGCCGCTGCCGTCGAGCGCCACCGCGACGATCAGCCCAAGGGCCGCCAGGTAGACGAGCGCCTCGGTGGCGCGATCGACGCGGCCATCGAGCGCTCGCAGCAACTCGTGCGCGCCGAAGAGCGCCAGCGCGGCCATGGCGGCGGCAAAGAGCGGTCCGCCGAGCAGCGCCGGGATCGCGGTAACCAGGACAACGCCGACCGCGCTGATGGACCGCTGGCGCAGCACTGACCGGCCGTCCGGCTAGGCCGCGCCGGGGGGCGCCGCCGAGGGTCCCAGGCCGCCGAAGCGCCGCTCGCGCCCGGCGTACTCCTCGACCGCGCAGGCGAGATCGTCCGGGCCGAAATCGGGCCAGAGTCGCGGGGTGAAGATGTACTCGGCGTAGGCGCCTTGCCAGATCAGGAAGTTGCTGACGCGCAACTCGCCGGAGGTGCGGATGATCAGGTCGGGCTCGGGCATGTCGTGGGTATAGAGGTAGCGCCCGATCAGCGCCTCGTCGATCTGCTCAGGGGCAATCCCGTCGGCGACGATGCGCTGGATGGCCTGGATCAGCTCAGCCCGGCCGCCGTAGTTGAAGGCGATCGTGAGGGTGATGCGCGTGTTGTCGCGCGTCAACTCGATGGCGTCATCGATGGCGTAGCGCAGGGCGGGATCGAGTGGGGCCAGGCTGCCGATGTGCTTGAGCCGCACGCCCTCGCGGTGCAGCTCCTCGGTCTCGCTGGAGACGGAGCGCGCCAGAATGCCGAGGATGGCGTCGACCTCGTCCTGCGGACGCCGCCAGTTCTCGGTCGAGAAGCCCCAGAGGGTGAGGTAGTCGACGCCCAACTCGGCCGCGCGGCGCGTGATCTGCCGGATGTTCTCGGTGCCGGCCTCGTGCCCGGCGACGCGCGGGAGCCCCCGCTGGGTGGCCCAGCGACCGTTGCCGTCCATCACGATGGCGATGTGGCGCGGCACACGCTCCGGGTGCGGCGGGTCTGGGTTGGGCCGCGGCGCGGCAGGCTCAGACTTCGAGGATCTCATCCTCTTTGTGCTTCCCAATCTTGTCGGCCTCGCCGATGAAGCGATTCGTGATCTCCTGCAGCTCGTGCTCGGCGCGACGCTCCTCGTCCTCGCCGATCAGCTTCTCCTTCTGCAGCTCCTTGATGTCGGCCATCGCATCGCGCCGGATGTTGCGCAGCGCGACCCTGTCCTCCTCGACCTTCTGACGCACTACGCGCACCAGTGACTTGCGTCGCTCCTCGGTGAGCACCGGGATGGCGATGCGGATGAGCTGGCCGTCGTTGGTCGGGTTGAGGCCCAGGTCGGAGGAGCGGATCGCCTTCTCGATCGTACCCATGCTGCCGCGGTCCCATGGCTGGACGACCAGCAGCCGCGCCTCGGGGGCACTGATGCCTGCGAGCTGGTTGAGCGGGGTCGCCGTGCCGTAGTAGTCGACTTCGAGGCGCTCGATCAGCCCCGGCGCGGCGCGCCCGGTGCGGATACCGCTCAGCTCGCGACGCAGCGCGTCGATAGTCTTCTTCATGCGGTCGTCGGCATCGGCCATGATCTCGCCGAGCATATCATCGGACATCGCCGAGACCTCCTTTAGCAAACGAGGGTGCCGATCTCCTGACCAAGCACCGCGCGCTCGATGTTGCCCGGCTCCAGGAGATCGAAGACGATCAGCGGCAGGTCGTTCTCGCGACAGAGCGCTAGCGCCGCCTGGTCCATCACGCGCAGGTTCCGCTCAACTGCCTCTTGAAAGGTGAGCGTGGCGTAGCGACGGGCGTCCGGATAGATGTTGGGATCGGCATCGTAGACGCCGTCGACATTGTTCTTGCCCATCAGGATGACTTCGGCGTCGATCTCGAGCGCCCGCAGCGCGGCGGCGGTGTCGGTGGTGAAGTAGGGGTTTCCGGTGCCACCGGCCAGGATCACGACGCGTCCCTTCTCCATGTGCCGGATCGCGCGGCGCCGGATGTAGGGTTCGGCCACCTGGTGCATCTCGACGGCGGTCTGCACCCGCGTCTGGACGCCCAGGTGCTCGAGCGCGTCTTGCAGCGCCAGCGCGTTGATCACCGTGGCCAGCATGCCCATGTAGTCGGCGGTGGCGCGGTCCATGCCGCGCGAGCTGGCGGCCAGCCCACGCCAGATGTTGCCGCCACCGACGACGATGGCGATCTCGACACCGTCGGCGACCACGCGCGCGATCTGCTGGGCCACGCGGGTGGCGACGGCCGGGTCGATGCCGTAGCCGGCGTTGCCCATCAGGGCCTCACCGGAGAGCTTGAGCACGACCCGGCGATAGGGGTGACGGGTGCAGGGACGGGCGCCGGCTTCCTCGCTCACCCCGCGCCTCTACTCTTCAGCGATATCGGGCGCGGCACCCAACTCGAAGCGGGCGAAGCGGCGCACCACGATGTTCTCACCCAGCTTGCCGATGCGCTCCCTGACCAGGTCGCTGATAGTCTTGGAAGCGTCTCGGATGAACGGCTGCGAGAGCAGCGCCACCCGCTCGGCGTACTTCTCCGCGTTACCGGCCTGCTCGCGCAGTTCGGCCTGGGGAATGTCCGCGGCGGTGATGTACTTGGGATCCATCGCGGCGACCTGCATGGCCACATCGCGGCAGAGGGCGCGGAAGTCATCGGTCCTGGCGACGAAGTCGGTCTCGCAGTTGATCTCGACCAGCGCGCCGACCCGGCCGCCGGTCTGCCCCGGCGTGCCGCCGTGGATGTACGACCAGACCAGGCCCTCGGAGGTGCCGCGGCCCTCTTTCTTCTCGGCTCGTTTCAGCCCCTGCTCCTCGATGATCGCGGCGGCCTTTTTCATGTCGCCGTCGCTGGCCTCAAGGGCTCGCTTGGCGTCCATGACCCCGGCGCCGGTGCGCTCGCGCAAATCCTTCACCATTTGA
>DASSHC010000105.1:0-2033 GCA_035693105.1 Thermomicrobiaceae bacterium
CGCAGAAGGATCTCCTCCTCCCCTGGCGCACCACGCTCGACAATGTCATCCTGCCGCTGGAGATTCGCGGCGTGCCGCGCGCGGAGGCGCGCCGGCGCGCCCTGGCCCTCTTTCCCCAGTTCGGCCTGGCCGGCTTCGAGCGCGCCTATCCCGCGACCCTCTCCGGCGGGATGCGCTCGCGCGCGGCCTTCCTGCGGACGGTCCTCGCCGACGGCGCGCTGTTGCTGCTCGACGAGCCGTTCGGCGCGCTCGACGCCCTGACGCGCGGGCAGATGCAGGAGTGGCTGCTGGGCGTCTGGGAGCGCGAGCGGCGCACGACCCTCTTCATCACGCACGACGTGGACGAGGCGATCTTCCTGGCCGATCGCCTCTACGTCATGACGCCGCGCCCCGGCCGCGTCGCCTTCACCACGACCGTGGCGCTGCCGCGACCGCGCACGCCGGAGTTGCTGACCGCGCCCGCCTTCGTGGAGTTGAAGGCGGCCTTGCTGGCGACGCTGCGCGACGGTGCGCCGCCGCTGATCGAGACCGCCACACCGGCCCCGGAGCGGATCATCGACGCCGCCGAGCGCTTCGGGCGCGGGCGCGGCGGCCGGGAGGTGCGCCGATGAGCGCGAGGTGGGGCGCTCGCGCGCTCCTGCGCCGCTGGGGGCCGCCGCTGGCCCTCCTGGCCGCCCTCGTCCTCGTCTGGGAGATCGGGGCGCGGCTGGACGAGGAGCGCGCCTGGCTGCTGCCGCCGCCGAGCGCCGTCCCCGGCGCGGTCGCGGGCAACGCCGGTGATCTGCTGCGGCACACGCTGGTGACGACGCAGGAGGTGCTGCTGGGGCTGGCCGTCTCCACGCTCGTCGGCATCCTGGCCGCCGTGGCGATCGCCTTCTTCCCGCTGCTCGAACGGGCGCTCTACCCGCTCGTCGTCGCCAGCCAGACGGTGCCGATCCCGGTCATCTCGCCGCTGCTGATCATCTTCTTCGGCTATGGGCTGACGCCGAAGATCCTGCTCGTCACACTCGTCTGCTTCTTCCCGATCGTCGTCAATACGGTGGACGGGCTGCACGGCGTCGATCAGGAGGCGGTCAACCTGCTGCGGACCTTCGGCGCGTCCCGCTGGCAGATCTTCCGGACGGTGCGCTGGCCGGCGGCGCTGCCCTTCTTCTTCTCGGGGCTGCGCGTCGCCGCCACCTTCAGCGTGATCGGCGCGGTCTTCGGCGAGCTGATCGGGGCCAGCGCCGGCCTCGGCTACTACATCCGCCACGAGACGCCGCTCTTCCACACCGCCGTGGTCTACGGCGCGACGCTCATCCTGATGCTGCTCGGGATCGCGCTCTTCCTGGCGGTGCGTGGCGCGGAGTGGGTGCTGCTGCCCTGGCGGCGCGGATAGGGGTTGCAGGTTGCAGGTTGGCAGGTTACAGGTTTCGTGATCCAGCACCCATCGCTGCACGAGGTAACTTGCAACCTGCAACCTGCCAACCTGCAACCAATCGAGGGGGGACATGCCAGAGAGGGTAGGGGCGGTCCGCAGGGTCGCCCGGTCCACGACACTCATTCGCGCGACGACCGCGCTGGTGATCCTCGGGCTCCTGCTCGCCGGGTGCGGCGGCACCAAGAGCAACCTGCCGAAGGGGGCGAACGGGCTGATCAAGGTCTCGCTCGTCCTCGACTGGTACCCCTGGGCCGACCACACCGGGCTCTACCTGGCGCAGTCGAAGGGCTACTTCAAGGATCAGGGCCTGGACGTGGACATCCACCCGCCGAGCAACCCGGACGACATCCTGAAGGCGGTCGGGGCGGGCACCGACAACTTCGGCATCAGCTACCAGACCGACGTCCTGACCGCCCGCGCGGCGAGCGTGCCGATCAAGTCGATCGCGGCGATCGTGCAGCACCCGCTCAACACGGTGATGACCCTGAAGAGTTCGGGCATCACCCGCCCGAAGCAACTGGAGGGGAAGAAGGTCGGCGTCCCCGGCGTCCCCTCCGACGAGCCGCTGCTGAAGACGATGCTGGAGGCCGACGGGGCGAGCATCGACAAGGTC
>DASSHC010000106.1:0-2096 GCA_035693105.1 Thermomicrobiaceae bacterium
AAGGGGCAAGGGCGCGGCAGTCAGCGCACGGCGGCGCCAACGGCGCTGTTGCTGATCGGCTCCGCTGGGCCGCTGGCGCCCTTGTATGTCGGCCGTACTCCTCAGCATCCGGACGTCGTGACAGTCTGTTTTTGCGAGGCACCGAGCAGTTGTGTTGAAAATCAAGCGGTGGCGGGTGCAGGGACCTGCCACCGCGTGCGCGTTTTCAGCATCGCGTTGAGCACGACGAGGAGGTGCCGCATGCACGCGATGATGGCGACTTTCTTCGGCTTGTGGGCGGCGAGCAAGCGCTCGTACCACGCGCGCACGACGGGGTTGTAGCGGATCGCGGCGAGCGTCGCCATGTAGAGCACCGCGCGGATCCGCGGGCGGCCGCCGCGAATGTGCCGCTGCCCGCGCCGGGTGCCGCTGTCGTGATTGATCGGCGCCAGGCCGGCGAGCTTGCCGATCTCGCGCGCGGAGACGTGGCCCAGCTCCGGGAGGAAGCCCAGGAGCAAGCGCGCCGTCTGGCGGCCGATCCCCGTCACGCTCTGCAGGAGATCGTCCTGCTCGCGCCAAAGGGGGCTCGCGCGCAGCATGTCATCGAGATCGTGGTCGAGCAGCGCCAGCTCGCGCTCGAGGAACTTGATGTGGTGCGTGATCTTCCGCCGCAGCGGCTGCCGCGCCTTGCTACCCAGCGCCTGCTGGAGGCGCGTCTGCTCGGCGAGGAGCATCTGCTGCACCTGCTGCTGGCGGGCGAGGAAGTCCCGCAGCTCGTCTTGGGCCTCGCTGGGCAACGGCCGTTCGGCGGGCTGGACGCGCGCGGCAAACGCGGCCAGCACCTGCGCATCGATCGCGTCGGTCTTCGCGAGCTGGCCGGTTGCCTTGGCAAAGTCGCGCACCTGGCGCGGGTTGACGACGACGACCGGGACCCCTGCACTGCCTAACGCCGCGACCACGCCGCGCTCGTACCCCCCCGTGGCTTCCACCACGAGGTGCGCCACCGGCGGGCCGGCCGCCAGCGCCACGCAGAGCGCCTGGTGTCCGGCCGCGGTATTGGGATAGCTCGAACACTCGGCGACACCCTCGCGCGCCATCACCAGCTCCGCTTTCGCCACGTCGATCCCGACACAGCCAGTGTCCGTGCGCATTGCTCTCCTCCCGCGCCTAACGGTGAGTGCCCCTGCCCCCGCTCGGTCTTGTATGCGAGATCGCCCCCCGCGAACGGCGGGTGTCTCCGGCAGTTGTTCGAGCTCTGGCAGCAGGCGTGTCCGAGGGGGCCTCCGGCTCAGTGACGAGCTCTTGGCTCCAGACACCATCGAGGTCCCACCTCGTCCACGAGTCTGATGCGTTTTTCGCACGATCGGTAGATACAAGACACCGAGGCACCGGGACAGCCGCGCAGCGGCTGAGCCGTGCGCACCACCGTCGAACTGATTTGGGGCAAGCGGGGCGAGTCGATTTCGCCTGGCGGCCCCCAAAAACATCCCGGCCCTGGTGCACCGACATCTGCTGGTGTGCAGTCCCGGTGCCTCGGTGCCTCGGTGCCTCGCAAACACAGACTGTCACGACATCCGGATGCTGAGGAGCATCGGCGACATACGACGGCGCCGGCGGCCGAGAGGAACCGGTCAGCGCCTAACGGGGATCACGCCTTCTGCGGCGCACCCCACGACGGCATCTCGACCCCGAACTGCTTCGAGTACTCGGCGAGGAGCCGCTGCCAGCCGCCGAACTTCATCGCGTCCGGCCCGACCACCCGCCCCACCGGCTCTCCGTCGAGGAAGCGCTGCATGATGTCGAGGCAGATGTGCCATCCCGCGGCGCCCATCGCGATGTAGCGGCGGTCGATGTTGTGCCAGAGCGTGAGGCGCGTGCCGTTCTTCCCTGACGGCTCGAGCTGCCAGCGGATGTCCTGCCCGCCCCAGTTGAACTCGAGGACGTTAGGCGCGTCGGCGCGGGTGATCTTCGTCTCGGTGACGTGCGGCTGCGGTGCATTGACCGTCGTCAGCGTGGCGGTGCCGACGCTCCCAAGGTCGCGATCGGAATCGTACGGCGCCCATTCGCGCAGCTCCTTCGGGTCGGTGAGCGCCTTCCACACCTTCGCCGGCGGATGC
>DASSHC010000107.1:0-39545 GCA_035693105.1 Thermomicrobiaceae bacterium
AGGAGAATCCCGCCGTCGTCGGGCGAGCCGTTGGCGAAGTCGCGATCGATCACACCGACGGCCTTGAAGCGGCTCAGGCTCTCGCGCAGCTGGTTCGTCGGGAAGGGGCGGAACCAGCGCAGGCCGACGTAGCCGACCTTCTGCCCCTGCTCGCGCAGGCGCCGCACGGCGGTGCGCGCCGGGGCGGCCACGGTGCCGAGCCCGACCAGCACGACCTCGGCGTCGTCGGTCATGTACTCGTTGAAGAAGTAGGGCTCCTGGTAGCGGTCGCCGAAGATGTCGTTGAACTCCTGGTAGGCCTGCACGATGACATCCGGCGCGCGGCGCGCGGCCTCCCAGTTCTGCCGCCGCAGCTCCATGACCCAGTCCTCGTTGACCTGGGGCGCGATCGAGATCGGATTGTCCGGGTGCAGGCGACGCTCGGCCAGGTCGTACTGCGGCAGAAAGCGCTTGACGGCGTCGATGGTCGGGATGCGTACCATGTGCTGCGAGTGGGTCAGGAAAGCGCCATCCATCGCCAGCGCCATCGGCATCTGCACCCGCTTGTCCTCGGCGATGCGGTAGCCGAGCAAGACATGCTCCAGCGCCTCCTGCGGAGTGTTGACCCAGCAGAGGAGGAAGCCCATGTCGCGCACGGCCATGGCGTCGTTGTGCTCGACGCCGAAGGCGCCGGGGTCGTCGAGCGCGCGGTTGCCGACCAGGAAGAGGGTCGGCAGCCGGTCGGTGGCGGTCACGACCAGCGCCTCGAAGCCGTAGCACCAGCCGGTGCCGCTGCTGCCGGCGAAGGCGCGGGCGTTGACCGCGCTGGCGTGCTTGGCGATCTCAAATTGCGAGTGCTCGCTGTCGGCGATGATGTACTCGGCGTCGAGCCGGCCGTCGGCAATGATCTTGGAGAGCGTATCCATCACCTCGGTGTAGGGCCGGATTGGGAAGGCGGCGATGACGTCGACGTCGGCCAGCCGCACGCCCTCGGCCACGGCCTGGCAGCCGGTCAGGAGGTCGTTGCTCTCCCAGACGCCGGTGTCTTCGCCCGTCGGTTTGGTGGTAGTCGTCACGCTGCCTCCTCCTAGTACGCGACTCGGCTCGCCGGGCGCCGCTTGGGAGCGGGCTTGCTCCCCTCAGCGATCACTTGCCCTTCCAGCACCAGCCGCCCGCTGCCGGTCACGAAGGGATAGGTCACCCGATCGGCGCCCTTCTTGGCCTCGGCCCACTCGACGTAGCCGCTGGGATCGCGCTGCCAGTGCTCCCAGGGGCTGTCGTAGTTGTCGAAGGCCAGCTCGTCGACCATCACGATGCACTCTTTGACCGGGCAAATCTGGGCGCACTTGCCGCAGCCGACGCAATACTCATATTCGACGTCGTAGTAGTCGTCGGACGTCATATCGAAGCACTGATCGGGGCACTCAACCCAGCAGAGGGTGCACTTGGTGCAGAGGTCGAAGCGGATCACCGGGCGCTGGCTCTTGGTGGTGCCGCGCTTGAAGCTCTCGTTGCGCGACTGGCCGCGCGGCCCGATCTCGAAGTGGCGCGGCACGGCCGGTACGGCGACGCCCTCGGAGAACTTGTTCCAGGCCGGCAGGACCGGCGTCTCGTAGGGCCAGTCGATCCCCTCGCCCGGCTGCACCGCGCGCACGCGCTGGCGCGCCTGGTCGTGGGCTCCCTGGGCGGCGTCGACCCGTGCCTCGTCGTGGGTCTTTTCGCGCAGGTAGCTGGTGACGGCCTCGATGCTGATCAGCTCGGGGTCGATGCCGGCGATCGCGCCCAGCACGCGCTCGTGGGTCAGGTCGTCGTTGAAGACCCAGAGGCCGGCCAGGCTGGCGTCGCCGTCGATCGTGGTTATCTGATAGGGATAGGGCTTCGTGCCGATGAACTTGAGCAACTGGTCGTCCGGCTTGTGCGAGACGACGATCATCGCGCCGCCCTCGACGACCTTCTCGTTGATCGAGCGCACCCCGTGCCAGCCCCAGGGCTCGACGCCCTTGACCATGGTGTCGTCGAGCACGACCGAGATGTTGGCCTCGTCGATGTCGAGCTTGGCGCCGCACTCGGCCTCCAGCTCTTCCTCCGAGAGGTCGGGCGAGATAAAGGTGAAGTACTTGCAGGGGATGCCGTTGCGCTCGGGGGAGTCGCTGTAGCGGCCGTTGGAGAAGCCGACCTGTCCCATGCGCGCGGCGATCATGACGATATCGCCGCCGATCTTCTTTGCCAGGGATTTTTGAAAGATTCCCCGGTAATTGATCTCCACCCGTTTGATCACACGCCACCATCCTTTCACCGTGGTGGGTCACCCAGCGTGGGCCTCTCGGGATCGGTCACGTTCGGCGTGCCCTGCCTGTGTCTGTGCCTGTACCTGTACCTGTACCTGCGCCCTCCTGTCGTCGCGTGCGCTCGGCGCGCCGGCCTCCCCATCGCCGGCGTGGCCCCCGCGACCGCGACCACGGGCTGGCCTGGAATTGCCCCCTATCGTTTTGGCGGCACGCGCACGGGCTACCGTCGCCCCGCTCGCGTGTCGCGCACCTCCCGGCCGAACGTGTACGCCCATCATAGAACCGCGCGGCAAATCTGTCGAGATGGGCAGACGAAGTCCAGACAAAGCTCAATGGGGAACGGTCCTCGGCAAGAAAATGGGGTTGCCCTTCGACGAGGCACGGCGCCATCGAGGACGGGATCCCTCGACTGCGCTCGGGATGACAGGGTGAAGTTGGTGGCCTACCGGACGAGGCAAGACCTCATCGTCCGCCTCATCCTTGCCCCTGTCATCCCGAGCGCAGTCGAGGGATCCGTCCTCCATTGGCCACGCGACGTTGGAGTGTGGCCGCGGTGGCCCCGCCTCAACCCATCTCGGCGGCCGAGCGCGGCAGGTTGTAGGCTGGGAAGCGGTAGTCGCAGGTGGCGTCGATCACGAAGATCGTGTCGCTGGCCAGCCCGCGCTCGATGGCGGCGCGCATCTGCTCCGGGTGATCGACGCGGACGCCGTCGGCGCCGAAGGAGCGGGCGAAGGCCACGAAGTCGGGGCCATCGAGCGCCGTCTCGCTCTTGCGGCCGTAGGTGCGCTCCTGCATGCCGACGATCATGCCGTACTGACGGTCGTTGAGGATGATGATCACCGGGTTGAGGCCGGCCTCGACCGCCGTGCTGAAGTCGGCGCTGGCCATCAGGAAGCAGCCGTCGCCGGTGACCGCGAGCACCTTCTTCTCGGGATAGGCCAGCTTGGCGGCCATGGCCGCGGGCAGGCCGAAGCCCATCGCGCCCCAGAAGCCCTCGGGCACGAAGCTGTCGGGGTTCAGCGACTCGATGACCAGGCGCGACCACTGGTTGTGGCTGCCGATGTCGCCGAGCACGATGGTGTCGGCGTCGACCAGGTCGGGCAGGGCGTCGAGCGCCACGCCGTAGTGCATCGGGCTGAGCGCGCCGTAGTCGCGCCGGATCTGCTCGCGGATGTGCCGGCGCAGGCCCCCCTTGCCGCGGGCGATGCGGGCCCGCAGCGCCTCGTCGACCGGGCGCTGCTGGCCGCCCAGCGCCTCGACCAGTTGATCGAGCGCGGCGCGGATGTCGGCCACGGCGCCACCGGCCGCGCGGGCGTCCGCCTGCTCGCCCTCGTTGCCGAGCCAGATGCCGGCGACGGGCGCCTGGGTCGAGCGGAAGATGGCATCGGCGTGGCCGGTGCCGCCGCGCTCGCCGACGGCCAGGACAAGATCGGCCTCGGCCGCCAGCTCCTTCTGCAGCGGCGTGTGGTCGTAGAGCGCCAACTGGCCGGAGGAGAGCGGGTGTGTGTCGGGCAGGGCGCCGGCGGCGTCGCCGGAGGTGATGACCGGCGCCTCCAGCACCTCGGCCAGCTCGATTAGCTCGGCCTGCGCCCGCGTGGCCCGCACCCCCTTGCCGGCCCAGATGACCGGTTTGCGGCTGGCGCGGATCAGCGCCACCAGCCGGGCCAGGTCGTCGTCGGACAGCCGCACCGGCGGAATCTCGGTGCGCTGGTAGGCATCCATCTCGCTCGCATCGGCCAGCAGCACATCCTGCGGGATCTCGACGTGGACCGGACCGGGGCGCCCGCTGGTGGCGAGGGCGAACGCACGTGAGAGGACGTGCGGGATCTCGGACGGATGCTGGACCGACACGCTCCACTTGGTCACTTCGGCGAACGTGCGCACCAGGAAGTCGGGCTGGTCGACGCCGTGGAACGACTCGTAGGAGGCGCCGGTCGGCACGGCGCCGCTGATGTGGACCAGTGGCGAGGCGGCCATGTAGGCCTGCGCCACGCCGGTTAGCGAGTTGGTGGCGCCGGGTCCGGCGGTGACGATCACCACGCCGGGCTTGCCGGTCAGCCGGCCGTAGGCGTCGGCCATACCGCTGGCGGCGGTCTCGTGCTTGACGGTGATGTGGCGAATCGAAGGCGCGTCGGCCAGCGCGTCGTAGATCTCCAGCACGTGCGAGCCAACCAGCCCGAAGACGTGCTCGACGCCTTCGGCCTTGAGCGCCTCGACCACCGCCGCGCCGCTGCGCTGCCTCACCCGGACTCCGCTCCCCGCCACCATCGCGCGCTCCTCACCTGTCGCTCATCAATTGCCGTCGTCGTGCCCAGAGTATGGCCGTGCGTGGCGCGCGTCGCAAGAGAGTCTGGAAACAGGACTCGCGCTGGAACCCGGAATATCGACGGCGGACGCCGCGTATGATGAGATTGTCGACTGGGTGTTCAATGGGCGTTGTCCGAGAGAGGGAGCAGGGTGATGGTGGAGGCTGAGCGCGACGAGCGGGGCGACGATCTACGGCTGGTGCAGGATGTCCAGCTCGACCCCAGCGGCCAGCGGTTGGCCTACGTGGTGGCATCGCCGGGGCTGGAGCACGGCGAGCCAACGGCGCGCAGCCAGATCTGGATCGCCCCGGACGAGGGAGAGCCTTACGCGGCCACACAGGGCGAGTGGGCCGATGTGCAGCCTCGTTGGTCGCCCGATGGTGCCACGCTCGCCTTCCGCTCCGATCGAGCCAAGCGGGGGGAGATGCAACTCTACCTGCTGCGCCCCGGCTGGCGCGAGCCGGAGCTGCCGCATCAGTTCCCGGCTGGGGTCTGCGACTTCGCCTGGTCGCCGGACGGCGCGACGATCGCCGTGGTCGCGACCGATGCCAGGCCGGAGCGTGCCGAAGGCTCCGACCACGTGCTCTACGAGGACGAGCCGCGCTACGACCGGCTCTGGCTGCTCGACGCGAGCAGCGGTGACGCCCGGCTGCTGACCGAGGAGCCGCTCAACATCTGGGAGTTCGCCTGGGCGCCGGACGGCCGCGCGCTGGCGGCGATCGCCAGCGCGCGCCCGCAGCGCTGGTCGTGGTACGGCGCGCGGCTGGTGCGCATTGATACCGCCGATGGCCGGATCACGACACTGCACACCCCCGAGAGCCAGCTCGCGCGTCCGGCCTGGTCGCCCGATGGCCGCGGCGTCGCGGTGGTTGCCAGCACCTGGAGCGACCCCGGCATGACCGGCGGCGACCTGCTGCTGGTGCCGGTCGACGGCGGGCAGGCGCGCAACCTGACGCCAGGCGCCGCGCGCTCGTACCTCTCGCTCCACTGGCAGCCGGACAGCCAGTCGCTGCTGGCGAGCGCGCTGGAGCGCGGACAGGCGGCCATCTGTGAGGTCGGCGTCCACGGCGGAAGCGAGACGCTCTGGCGCGGCGAGCACGCCTTCGCCTCGCACGCCATCAGCGTCGATCGCGAGGGGCGGCGCGTGGCTGCCGCGCTCTCCGGGTTGACCGAGCCGCCCGAGGCCTGGGCGGGCGAGCTGGATGGCGGAATCAGCTGGCGCCAGGTGAGCGGGCACAACGCCGTGCTCGCCGGTCAATTCACGGCCGAGGTCGAGGAGGTCAGTTGGGCGGCATCGGACGGGCGCGAGAGCCGTGGGCTGCTGCTGCGGCCCCAGGGGCGCGCGGGGGAGCGGCTGCCGCTGGTGACCATGATCCACGGCGGGCCGACCGCCGCCTCGGGGTACTCCTACCCGGCAGGCGGCGTGGCGGGCTGGATTCCGGGGCTGCTGGAGCGTGGCGCGGCCATCTTCCTGCCCAACCCGCGCGGCAGCACCGGCTGGGGACTGGAATACGCCGAGGCCAACCATCGCGACATGGGCGGCGGAGACCTCGACGACATCCTGGCCGGTATCGACTCTCTGGCTCAGCGCGGACAGGCCGACCCCGAGCGGCTGGGCGTCTGCGGCTGGAGCTACGGCGGCTACCTGACCGCCTGGGCGATCACCCAAACGACGCGCTTCCGCGCCGCGATCGCCGGAGCCTGCATCAGCAACTGGTTCTCCTTCCACGGCACCAGCGACATCCCGGCCTTCGACGAAGTCTTCTACCGCGCCGACCCCTACGCGCTCGACGGGCCCTACGCTGCCCGCTCGCCGGTCTTCTTCGCCGACCGCGTGGGCACCCCCACGCTCTTTCTCCATGGCGAGCGCGATACCTGCTGCAACGTGGGCCAACCGATGGAGATGTTCCGCGCCCTGCGCGACCGCGGCGTCGAGACCCAGTGCGTGATCTACCCGCGCGAGGGGCACCCGGTGCGCGAGCGCGCCCACCGGCAGGACATGCTCGAGCGCGGGCTGGCCTGGTTCACGCGGCACCTGGGGCTATGAAGACGGGCCCTCACCCCAGCCCTCTCCCAATGCTGGGAGAGGGAGCACGAAGGGCAGATTTGAAACCTGCCCCTATAGGCTCCCCTTCTCTCAGTATCGGGAGAAGACTCCGTGTGGGCGGGGGGGATGAGGGCGCGTGATCTCCTTGGCCGCGTTCCGTTCGCTGCGCTACTACGATTTCCGGCTGATCTGGATCGCGCAGTTCGTCTCGACGCTGGGCACCCAGATTCAGACGGTGGCGCTCGCCTGGCTGGTCTACGTCATCACCGGCTCGCCAGCCGCGTTGGGCGGCATCGGCCTGGCGCGCGCCGTGCCGACGATCCTCCTCTCGCTCTTCGGCGGCACGCTGGCCGACCAGCTCAACCGGCGCCGTCTCCTCTTGGTGACGCAGTGCGCGCTGGCGGTCCTATCGGCGCTGCTGGCGGTGGCGGTCTCGCTGGGTTTGACCAGCATTCCGCTCTTCTACGGCTTCGCGGTCATCACCGCGGCCGCCGAAGCCTTCGACAGCCCCACCAGCCAGGCGATAATCCCGCAGTTGGTGCCGCGCGAGGTTTTGAGCAACGCGCTGACGATCAACGTCATCGGCAGTGACGTAGCGGCGGTGCTGGGGCCGACGGTCGGCGGGCTGGTACTCGGCTACGTGGGCACGTCGGCAGCCTTCTGGTTGGACGCGGCCTCGTTCCTGGTGGTCGTCGGCGCGCTGCTGGCGATGCGCAGCCGCCCGGTCACCCCCCGCTTGCGGCGCGGCGGGGTGGCGGCGCTGCTCGACGGACTCCACTTCGTGCGCCGGCGCGGGATGCTCTGGCAACTGATGGTGATCGACTTTCTGGCGACGCTCTTCGTGTCGCAGTCCGGCCTGCTGCCGGTCTTCGCCCGCGATGTGCTGAAAGTCGGCGCACAGGGGCTGGGGCTGCTCTACGCCGCGCCGAGCGCGGGGGCGGTCATCGGCGCGGCCATCTTCGCCTTCGCGCCCACGCCGCAACGGCCCGGTCGCGCCGTGACGCTGGCGATCGCCGGCTACGGGCTGGTGCTGGTCCTCTTCGGCCTCTCGCCCACCTTCCTCATGGCGCTGCTCTTCCTGGCGGTCAGCGGCGGGCTCGACGCCGTCAGCATGGCGATGCGGCATACGGTGCGCCAGCTCGCCACGCCCAACGAGCTGCGCGGGCGGGTCGGCGCGCTGGCGGGGGTCTTCTCGGGCGGCGGGCCGCGCCTGGGCGAGTTCCAGAGCGGGCTGGCGGCCAGCCTGGTCGGTGCGCGCGACGCCATGGTCTTCGGCGGCATGGCCTGCGTGGCGATGGTCCTCACCTCGCGCTGGTGGGGCCGCGACCTCTGGTCGTATCAAGGCGAGGAGGAGCCGAACGTCGCGGGCGCGCCGGAAGCCAAGGAGACGGTTCGGATCGGGGACTGAGGCAGGGAACGTACTCGTTTGGGGTGATCCCGGCATGCGACGGAGTTGAGAGGTAATCCACGACGGATCCCTCGACTGCGCTCGGGATGACAGGAAAAGGGATGGGGCCTAGCGAACGTGGCAAGTCCTTGTCGATCGCCCCCTACGAGCCCTGTCATCCTGAGCGCAGTCGAAGGATCCGTCCTCACATGCATCCCAACCTGCTCGAACGTCACGAGCGTCGCCCAGCGCTCCAGCTACGCCGGATAGATGCGCTCGGCGTTGCCGTGCAGGATCAGGGCGGCGCTCTCGATCGCTTCCTCAACCGTCAGGAGGTCTGCCTCGACCGCCTGGGCCAGCACTTGCGACAGCGCGCGGCGCCAAAGGTGCGCGGCGAACCACTGGAACTCCGGCACGGCGTGGCCGTCCGAGGAGGCGAGGAGCTTGTTGCTGGGCGCCAGCCCGAAGGCGGTGGCGATCTGCGCGGCGCAGTCGCTGCCGGCCAGCGGCACGGTCAGCCCGAGGTCGACGTAGGCGTTGGGATAGATGCTGGCCAGGTAGGCCGCCTCTTCGACGTAGGGGTAGCAGTGCAGCAGCACGATCGGAACGTGGCGGTAGCGCGGCTCCTGGAAGATTGGACGCATGAGGGTCGGGTTGGAGGACGGCAGGTAGACATCGTCATCGCCGAGCCCGACGTGGAACTGCAGCGGCACGCCGAGCTGCGCTGCGACCTCCAGCGTCTCCCAGATCAGCGCGTCGATCAGCGTCTTATTCGTCAGCCGGTTCGGCGCTCCGGACCGTAGCTCGGCCTGGACCGCTTCGAGCGCGGCGCTGGCCTGGGCCGCGTCGACCGGCTCGATCGCCAGGCCGCAGCGGTAGGCGGCGATGCTCTTGAAGCCCACGCCCCCCTGGCCGATGCTCCCGCTCAGGGTGGTGTGGAACTGCTGGCGCAGCGCTTCCCACGAGCCGGCCTGGGGGATCAATTGCTGGGCCACCACTTCGATGCGCAGGAGAGTGCGCACCGGGCGACCGGTCAGTTGGGACCACTCCTCGGGCGAGTAGCTCTCCTCGGGTTGCAGCAGGTAGTCGTCGAAGAGCGGGCCGAGGCGGGCATCGTCGGCCAGGCGGCGCTGGTAGACGGCGGGGTCGAGCGCGGCGCGGGCGGCCAGCACCGCCGCTTCGTTAGGCTCGGTGCCCAGGAGCGCGGCCAGCCAGCGGACCATGGCGCGATAGGCGACCGTCTGCGGCACGTCGACCTGCTGCACGGTGCGGTCGGTCGTCTCGCTGAAGGTGGCGCGCAGGATCTCGGGCGGCAGCTGCTGGGGCAGCTTCAGCGGCGCGTGGCAGTGGTGGTCGAGGAATGGCAGCTCGGCGATGCGGCCGGCCAGGCTCGCGCTGTTCACGCTTCGTCCTTCCTTTGCCCGATTGGAGCGGCTAGGGCGCGTCGAAGTAGCTGGAGCGCTCCCAGTCGCTGACCCGCGTTTGGTAGTCGTCCAGCTCGGCGCGCTTGACCCGCAGGAACTCGCCGTGGATCAGCTCTCCCAGCCCGCGCGCCAGCGTCTCGTCGGCCGCCAGCGCGTCGAGCGCGGCGCCGGCCTGACGCGGCAGAAAGCGGATGCCGCGCTCGCGCAACTCGGGGACTGACAGGTGGCCCACGTCGGCGCTGACGGGCGCTGGCGGCTCCAGGCCGCGCTTGAGGCCGTCGAGCCCGGCCCAGATGAGCCCGGCGAGGAGGAGATACGGGTTGCTGGTGTTGTCGCCAGCGCGGAACTCGAGCCGGGCGCGGCGGCCGGGACCTGGCACGCGGATCAGCGCGGCGCGGTTGCCGATGCCCCAGGCGATGTGGGCCGGGGCCCAGGAGGCCGGCTGGAGCCGCTTGTAGGAGTTCGGCGTGGGCGAGGCGAGCGCGGTCAGCGCCTCGGCGTGCTCAAGCCAGCCGGCCAGGAAGGCGCGCGCCTCGGCGCTCAGCCCGCTGGGGTGGGTGTCGGCGGTGCGGTCGGAGAGGTCGAGCGCCTGGAGGCTGAGGTGGACGTGCAGCCCGGAGCCGGCCATGGCGGCGTCGATCTTCGGCATGAAGGAGGCGTGCAGACCGAGATCCTTGGCGGCGGCGCGCACGGCCAGGCGCAGCAGCAGAAGGTCATCGGCGGCGTTGAGCGGTTCGTCGGGCCGGATGTTGGCCTCGAACTGCCCCTCGCCGTACTCCTTGCCGACCTGCTCCATGGAGACGCCCATCTCCGGCAGCAGCGCGTCGAGCCGGCGCACGAAGTCCATGCCGTCGGCCAGGGCGTCGATGGTGTACATCCCGCCGGTCGTAAAGGCGTTCGAACCGGTCCCCTGGAAGAGATAGAACTCCGGCTCGAAGGCCACGCGCGCCTGCAATTCGGCGCCGGCCAGCGTCGCTACGGCGCGCCGCAGGGCCGAGCGGGCACAACCGGCCCAGACGCTGCCGTCCTCCTCGTGCAAGGTGGCGAAGGCGAAGCCGGTGCCGCGCGCGAAAGGCAGCGGGACGGCGCTGGCGGGGTCGGGGATGGCCAGGACGTCGCCAGCATCGGCGCCGAAGCGCGGGTTATGGACCTGCACGTCGCGGATCGTGAAATTGAAGTTGGCCTTGGCGAAGTTGGTGCCGCGCTCGGCCACCGGCGGCACCCGCGTCAACGGCACGTCGCGCCCGGCCAGGCGCCCGTGGAAGTCGGTATAGGCGACCCACAGGTGATCGAGCCGCTTGTCGCGCATCCAACTCGCCAGATCCTCCGGCATCCCCCGCTCCTCTCCTGCTCATGCGCCGCTAGCCTAGCAGAGGATGCGGCGGGAACGAAGGGGATGAAGGTCGGTACTTTGGCAGTCGCCTACTCCCGGGCGAAGCGATTCAGGGCGTCGACGATGACGCCGCCGAAGCTGGGGCCGCCGCCGTGGCCGGCGTCGTCGAGCACGTGCAGCTCGCTGGTCTCCCAGGTTTGGGCCAAGCGCCAGGCGGTCTCCAGCGGGCTGCTGACGTCGTAGCGGCCGTGGACGAGGACGCCGGGGATGCCGTTCAGCCGGGCCGCGTCGCGCAGCAACTGCTCCTCGTCCAGGAAGGCGGCGTGGCGCCAGTAGTGCGTGACCAGCCGGGCGAAGCGCAGGCGAAACTCGGGGTCGTCGTAGCGCGGGTTGGGTTGGTAGCCGGGCGTGAGCGAGACGTGGGTGTCCTCCCAGGCGCACCACTCGATCGCCGCCCGCTCGTGCACGGCGGGGTCGGGATCGAGGAGGAGCTCATTGTAGGCGTCGACCAGCCGCTGCTGGCGCAGCCGCGGGGGCACGGCGGCGGCGAAGCGCTCCCACTCGCGCGGGAAGACGCGCCCCACCCCCTCGGTGATCCACTCGACCTCGCGGCGCGAGGTGGTGGTCACGGCGCCCAGCACCAGCGCGCGGACGTGCTGCGGGTGCGCCTGGGCGTAGGCCTGAGCCAGCGTGGTGCCCCAGGAGAGGCCGAGGATGGCCGTCCAGCGCCCGACATCGTGCAGCCGGCGCAGGGCTTCGATGTCGGCGATCAGGTGCTGGGTGGTGTTGGCGCTCAGGTCGGCGTGCGGCTCGCTGGCCAGCGGGCGGCTGCGCCCGGCGCCGCGCTGATCGAAGAGTACGATCTTGTACGCCTCGGGGTCGAACCAGCGCCGTTGGCCCGGCGAGGCGCCGGAGCCGGGGCCGCCGTGCAGGTAGAGCGCGGGTTTGCCGTTGGGGTTGCCGCTGCACTCCCAGTAGACCTGATGCCCTTCGCCGACGTCGAGCATGCCGCTGGCGTACGGTTCGATCGGGGGAAACTGCTCCGGCATCCATCACTCCTCGGCGTGTTTGGGGAACGAGCGCCCGGGCGGGTTTCAAACCGGACGGAGCCGCCGCTACAGAATATCCGCGTTGTCAGGAGCCGGCCGGTCGCTGGCCCAGCGTCACCGGGATCTGCTGCGACTGTCCGTCGCGCAGCACCGTCAGGGTGATCACGTCGCCGACGTCGTGGCTCTCGATCGCCTCGGCGAATGAGGAATCGGTCGTCAGCGGCTTGCCGTCGACCTCGGTGACCACGTCGCTCTGCTGCAGGCCGGCGCGCGCCGCCGGGGAGCCGGCGATCACGCTCTGGATCAGCACGCCCTGCTTGGCGCTGGTGTTGAGCTGCGCGGCGATGGCCGGCGTCAGCGGCACGTACTGCACGCCGACGAAGGGATGGACCGCGTGCCCGGTCGAGATGATCTCGTCGGCGATCTTCTTGGCGGTGTTGATCGCGATGGCGAAGCCGATCCCCTCGGCCTGCACCCCCGGCTCGGCCTCGACGGCGATCAAGGTGTTGATGCCGACGACCTCGCCGTTGAGGTTGGTCAGCGGGCCGCCCGAGTTCCCGGGATTGATGGCGGCGTCGGTCTGGATCACGTCGAAGAGATAGGGTCCCTGCGTGTTGCGCGCCTCGCTCGGCTCCTGCACCGTGCGCCCCAGCGCGCTGGCCACCCCGGCCGTCACCGACGGCTGGCCCTCAAGGCCAAGCGCGTAGCCCATCGCCACCAGCCACTCACCCACATGGAGCTGGCCGGAGTCGCCAAGTGAGATGACCGGCAGGTTATCGCCGCTGATCTGCAGCACGGCCAGGTCGGTCAGCGGATCGGTGCCGACTACCCGGACCTCCTTGTCCTTGAAGGAGCGGCCATCGGGGAGCGTGACGACCAGGCTCTCAGCCCCCTCGACCACATGGTTGTTGGTCAGCACATGCCCGTCGGCGTCGAAGATGAAGCCCGAGCCGGTGCCGACCGGGATCGGCTGCGAGAGCTGGGCAATGCTGGTCTGCTCGTTGGTGATCTCGACCACCGCCGGCTTGGCCTTGTCGACCACCGCGGTAATGGCGTTTTGGAAGGCCGCCAGCGAGGGGGCGGCGCTGGTGCTCGGCGCGACCGTGGCGGTCGCCTCGCCGGACGTGCCGGTCGCCGCTACCACCGCCGTACCGGAGACGCTGGTCGCCGTTGCCCCGGCGCTCGTCGCGCTCGCGGCAGCCGTCGTCGTCGCCTGGGCAGCGCCGGGCGAGGCTGACGACAGCGTCGGCACCGGGCTTCCGCTCCGGCCGTTGATCCCGCTCAGCGTGCAGGCGGCTCCGACGATCAGGAGCAGCGTGACGGCGAAGAGTCGCTGGCCCAGTCGCCGGCTCGGGTGGCGGCGCATCGCTTCCTCCAGGCTAGTCGCGTTGCTAATCGCTGGCACTCGATTTCGGGCAATTATCCATCGTGGCGCAAGGACGGCAACGCCGGTGGTGCGTGATGGCCCGCGTGAGCGCGGCGCGGCTGGCGTAGAATGCCGCCAACCGCTCCGAGATGCCGCCCGCGTGCGGCGCGAAACGCGATGGAAGGAGCCCCCGTGACCGGAAGTGCCACCCCGACCGAGGCCCAGCCGCTGACCCCCGAGCAAGTCGTCTCCTGGACGCGCCCCGGCGACGCGCGCATCTCGCCCGACGGCGAGCGGGTGGCCTTCGCTCGCAAGCCGGTCAGCAAGGCAGGCGAGCACCCCGAGTCGTCGATCTGGCTGCTCCCGTTTGGCGCGGGCGCGCCTAGACGCTTCAGCGGCGGCCTCTGGAACGACGACGCGCCGCGCTGGTCGCCGGACGGCAGCCGGCTGGCCTTCCTCTCCGACCGCGCCGAGCGCGGCAAGCAGAGCGTCTACCTGATGCCGGTCGGCGGCGGCGAGGCGCGACGCGTCTTCGAGCAGCAGGGCGAGCTGTCCGAGCTGGCCTGGTCGCCGGGCGGGCGCTATCTCTCGGTCCTCTTGACCGAACCGGAGACCGAAGAAGAGAAGAAGCGCAAGGAGGAGCGCGACGACGCGCACGAGCGCGACGCGGATTGGAAGTTCCGTCGCCTCTGGCTGATCGATCTGACGGGGGAGGCGGAGGCGGAGGCCGGCGCCTATCCGCCCGCGCGCGTCATATCCCCAGAAGCTCGACAAGTCTGGGGCTACGCCTGGTCCCCCGACAGCGCGCGGCTGGCCATCGACACCACGGCTTCGCCCGTGCTGGACGAGATGTTCCGACCGCACGAAGTGGCGCTGGTGGAGGTCGATGGCGGCGAACCGCGCCCGCTCTTCGCCCTGCAGGGATCGGCCCACGACCTGACCTGGTCTCCGGCCGGTGACCGGCTGGCCTATCTCGCACCGGCGGCGCGCGTGGTCCACGGCGAGTACGTCTACGCCAGATCGCTGGACGGCGACGAGCCGGTCTGCCTGACGCCGGACTTCGCCGGCACGGGCGACTTCCTTGGCCGGTTGGGCGACGAGCTGCTGCTGCTGGCCTACGAGGGGGTCGACGCGGTCCTCTACCGGCTCAGCTGGGACGGCATGCGCTCGCCGCTGCTGGCGCACCAGCCCGCCGGGCGCGTCTCGCCGCCGGTGACGGTCTCGACCGACGGCCGCCGCATCGCGCTAGTGCGCGAGGACGCCACCCACGCGCCGAATATCTGGGTAGCCGACCTGTCCAAGTCCCCGCCGGAGCTGACCCAGCGCACGCACTTCCATCCGGAGCTGGAGGAGGCGGCGCTGGGCGAGCCGGAGGTGATCCGCTGGACCAGCGACGAAGGAGTCGAGGTCGAGGGGATCCTCTTCAAGCCGCACGGCTACCAGGCAGGGCAGCGTTACCCGCTGGTGGTACAGGTCCACGGCGGCCCGACCCACCACTGGAGCAACCAGTTCGCCGCTACCTGGCACGACTGGGCGCACTATCTGGCCGGGCGCGGCTACGCCGTGCTGCTACCGAATCCACGTGGTAGCACCGGGCGCGGACCGGACTACAGCAACGCGATCTTCGGCGATGTCGGCGGCGGCGAGTACCGCGACATGATGTCCGGTGTCGACCATCTGATCGCGACCGGGCTGGCCGACCCGGAGCGTCTGGGCGTCGGCGGCTGGAGCTGGGGCGGCTATATGACGGCCTGGACGGTCAGTCAGACCGGACGCTTCAAGGCGGCGGTGATGGGCGCGGGGCTGGCGAACATGGTCAGCGACAACAGCCTGGGCGACATCCCCACCGCCAACCTCTCCTACTTCGACGAGAGCCCGTATCGCGATCCGCTGGCCTACTTCGAGCGCTCGGCGATCCGCTACATCCACCAGGCCAGCACGCCGACGCTGATCCTGCACGGCGAAGAGGACAAGCGGGTTCATCCGAGCCAGGGGGCGGAAATGTACGTGGCGCTGCGCACGCTGGGGGTGCCGGTGCGCTTCGTCACCTACCCGCGCGAGGGGCACGGCATCCAGGAGCGCAAGCACCAGCTCGATCTGATCCAGCGGGTGGGCGACTGGTACGACCAGCACGTGCGGAGCTTGCAGCCCTCGACCGAGGCCGGTGCAGCCAAAAACGACATATCCCAGGAGGTATGACACCACACCCACTGTATAAGGCGCCACCAAGCGCGAGCCCGAGCAGGTGGACAACCACTCCTCGCGCATCGTGCGGAAGAGTTGGCCGGCCTATCAGGGCGGAGCGATGCTTCGCTGCGGTCTCTTATCCCCGGTCATCCTGAGGCCGCAGCAGAAGAGCGTGTCCCGAGCGCGTCGAGTCGAAAGGATCTCACTGCTCCGGTCACAGGCTCTGCGCATTGCTGTATTCCAGCAACTCTGCCTTCCGCCGTGCCTTCGTGCAAAGGAGGCTGAAGCAGAGTCTCTTCCGCTGTGACATCTGTTTGCAGCCAGCTTCCGGGCGAGCCTACGCAGGAGGCGTGGCGGAGCATCGTGCTGGCATAGGGGTTTTAGATCTTCGAGGGATATGTCGTATTAGCGCTGCCGTCCGAGCAGGGGTTGGGGTGAGCCGGCGGTCAGTCGCGCGCGCGCGGCGCGGCGAGGTGGGAGCGGATGAGGCGGTCGACCCCGGTGGCGTCGAGGCCGCAGATTTGCTCGTCGTCGTCGACGATGAAGGTGGGGAAACGGCGCACTCGGAAGCGCACCGAGGACCAACGCCCGCGTAATGAGCCGGGATCGGCCACCCGGATCACCAGATGGCGGCCATAGCGGCCGCTCAGCTCCAGCAGTAGCTCGGCCAGCGCCTCGAATTCCGCTTGCAGCGCCGGCGGATAGGACTCAAAGTCGCCGCGCTCCAACTGGCGGCCCAAACCGGCGCCGTCGCGAAACAACTGGCAGCGGAAGCGGTGATCGAAGCTGCCCAGTATCGGAGCGATGACTTCCAGCTCGACCTGATACATGCCGGTCTCCAGAGACACGCGCATTGCGCGCGACGAACGGCTCGTCGCGGCGTCTGATCCGGTTGTCAGGAATCGATCCGTCGTCGGCTACCCTGCTGGTCACCCGGATCGGTTGGACTCGTGACGAGCAGGAACCAGAGTAGCGGCAGGCGCGGTTACAAATCCGCCGTTCCCCGCTCGTGGTTTTCCCAAACCATCCTATTGCGCCGCACGAACTTCGTCAACCTGGCAACGACCCGACTGTTCCTCAACGACGACTGTGTGCGGTAGGGTTCTCCTCGGGGCCTGTTGGACCGGTCCCTGAAGAGGAGAGGTGTGAATGGCCGATGCAACGAATAGCGGATTCACCTTCTGCCTGCCAACCGAGGTGCGCTTTGGCGAGGGCATCGCCGTCGAGCTAGGAGACGCGGCGAGCCGCCTCGGCGCGCGCCGGCTGCTAATCGTCACCGACCCCGGCGTGCGCCAGGTCGGGATCGTGAACCGGCTAACGCGGACGCTCGTCGCGCCCGGCGTGGCGTACCAGATCTTCGACACGGTCAGCCCGAATCCGCGCGACGCGGAGTGCATGGCCGGCGCCGAGCATGCACGTGGCTTCGCCGCCGATGTCATTGTGGGAATCGGCGGCGGCAGTCCGCTCGACGCAGCCAAGGCGATCGCCGGTCTCGCCACCAACGACGGACGACCGCAAGCGTGGGAGGCGCCGCGCGCCTTCATCAACCCGCCGCTGCCGGTCATCGCCGTGCCCACGACCGCTGGCACCGGCGCCGAGGTCTCCTGGTCGTCGGTCATCACCGATACCGGCAGGCACATCAAGTTCACCGTGCGCGATGTGCAGCTCGCGCCGCGGATCGCGCTGGTCGACCCCGAGCTGACCTACTCGACGCCCCGCGCGCTGACCGCGGCGGTCGGGCTGGATACGCTCACCCACGCGGTGGAGGCCTACACCTGCCGCCTGGCGAACCCGGTCAGCGACGCGCTGGCACTCCAGGCGATCCGGCTGGTGGCCGGGAACTTGATCCGCGCTGTACAGGACGGCACCGCTCGCCAGGCTCGCTCGGCCATGATGCAGGCCAGCCTGCTGGCCGGCATGGCCTTTCGCAACGCCGATGTCGGCGCGGTCCACTGCCTGGCCGAGGCCATCGGCGGACGCTACGACACGCCGCACGGCGTCGCCAACGCCGTCTTTCTGGCAGGCGTCTTCGCGCACAACGTCCCGGCCGACCCTGAGCGCCACGCGGCTGTGGCGCAGGCACTGGGCGTCGAGCCGGACGGGCGCGGTGTGCTCCAGACCGCCAGTGCCGGCGCCGCCGCGCTGCGCGATCTCGCGCTGGCCGCCGGCATCCCGCCGCTCGCAGAGTTGCCAGGAATCGACCCCGCCGACTTCCCGGTGATCGCCCTGGCGGCGGTGCGAAACCTCTCCAACCAGAGCAACCCGCGCCCGCTCACGGTCGAGGACTACGAGATGATCTTGCGGCACGCCTGGGCCGACTAACTGTGCGGCCTCAGGAGACGAGCCACTCTGCTAGCCGGTCGTACCAGGCAATCTGATCCTCCAGCTGGAAGTGGGCGTTGGCCGCGCTAGGATTCGGTACGACGAAAATCGGGATATCGCCCAACCGCTCCGTTTGCGGCCCGAGCGCGATATTGAGCCTGTTGACGCCCAGCCCATCGCGCAGCACCGGCCGGAAGCCGGTCACACCGTGGAAGCAGACGGCGCGCGGCTCGAATCGGCCCAGCCGCTCCAGCAGATCGGGCACGCCCCGCTGGTAGTCCGCCGGGCGCAGAGCGGCAGAACCGGCGGTCGGGCGCTTGACCACGTCGGTGAAGCCGATTCCGACGGTTGGCAACAGCCGGTCATCCTCCGGGCCGAGCGCGTCGCGGCCCAACCCGGCGCGCACCGGCAGGCTCAACCGTGAGCGCGAGAAGGCCGGCCAGAAGCGGTTGCCGCGCCGGGCAAAGTAGTGACCGGCGCGCACGGAGTAGAGCGACGGGTTGATCCCGACGAAGACGAGGCGCAGCCCCGGCGCCAGCAGATCGGGCAGCGTCTCATACTCCTCGCCGCCGCTCACCGTGGCGCGGTCCCTCTGGCTTGACACGACGGACAGCGCATGGCGATGATCCGAGTGTGTCCTCGTACCGACTGTGAAGGAGAAGGCAGATGAAGACACGCGGCACACTCGTCGGTGCGATCGTTGGTCTGCTGCTGCTCGCGCTCGCCAGCGCGCCCGTCACGGCCATGACGCCCGTCTTCGCCAATCCTGCCTTCCAGGCGACCTGGGCGCGCACCGACCTGCCGGTGGCGGTGGGCCAGGTCGATCGCACCTGGATGTGGGGCTCGCTGCCCTACACCCCGGCGCTGCACGAGGCGTACGCTGACGCGCCGGGCGGCGTGCGCACGGTGCAGTACTTCGACAAGACGCGCATGGAGGACAACTCCTACCGCGACAGCGCTCCCTGGGACGTCACCAACGGCCTGTTGGCCGAGGAGCTGATCAGCGGCCGCATGCAGTTCGGCGACAACGCCTTTCGCCAGTTCCCGCCCGCCGTGGTGAACGTCGCCGGCGATGCCGACGATCCCAACGGGCCGACCTACGCCAGCTTCAACCATCTCATGGGCTACCAGCCCATTCCGAGCGGCTGGGCGATCACCCAGACCGTGGACCGCGCCGGACAGGTCGGCGCCGATCCCGCGCTCGGGGCCTACGGCGTCACCGCCGCCTATAACGTGAACGTTCCCGGCATCAATCACACCGTCGCCTCGGTCTTCTGGGACTTCATGAACAGCTCCGGCCCGATCTCGATCGACGACCAACTGGTTAACGGCCGGCTCTTCCCCGACCCGTTCTACGCCACCGGCTACCCACTGACCGAAGCCTACTGGACGCACGTGCTGGTCGCCGGCACACCCAGGCTGGTGCTGGTGCAGGTCTTCGAGCGCCGCGTGCTGACCTACACGCCGGACAACCCGGAAGGCTGGCAGGTCGAGGCCGGCAACGTCGGCCAGCACTACTACGCCTGGCGCTATGGGCAACTGGGCAACCCCGGTCCGTAGCATTCCGGCTACGTCATCGTGGGAGGCAACGGAGGGGTGCGTTCCAGCGGCGAGCCCGTTGTCGCTACGGATAGAATCCTTCGCTCCCCCGTGTTGTCCCGCGCCTGTCGAAGGCTGAGGCCGCTCCCCGGTGATCCTGAGACCGCAGCCGAAGAGCCTGCCCTGAGCTTGTCGAAGGGAGCCCCTCTCGCGTGAAGCGTCACAGCTGGTCCACAATTCAGAGAGATCCTTCGCCGTGGCTCAGGCTGGCTCGGGTGGGTGCTCCGGCTGATGTAGGGACAGGGACGTGGCCGAAGCATCTGCCCTGGACGATCCTCAGCGGACCGTGTAACCGATGCTGTCGTCCATAGACCTGGGGATATGCCGCGTCAGCGGCGGCGGAACAGCCCGCCCGCACCACGAAGTTCGTCGCGGCCTGGGCGGGCTCGCGTCCGCGCTTACTCGCCCTCCAGCGGCGCGGTGAAATAGTAGATGAGTTCTTTGACGTGCGCCTTGGCGTCGGAGAGGCGCACGCTCTCGTTGGCGCCGTGCGCCTTGCTCTCGCGCTGCCGCCCCAGGCCCACCGTCGCGATCTCGTCGCTGCCCAGCACCTGGGCCACGAACGCCATGTCGGTTGAGCCGCCCGAACCGGTCTCGACGAAGTCGGCGTCGCGATAGCCCTGCACCAGCTTCAGAGCCTCGCGCAGCCGCAGCGCGCCGGGGTGCGTGGCCGACTGGTAGTACGAGGGGTAATTCTGGGTGAAGACGACCTCGGCCTCCAGCGCGCGGCTCTGCTCCATGCCGCGATCGACCGCCTCCTGGATCTCCGCCTGCACGTCCTCCAGCTTCTCCTCTGGGATGAAGCGGCGGTTGACCACCAGGGTGAAGACGCCCGGCACGATGTTCGATTTGACCCCGGCGTGGGCGATGTCGAGGTTGAACATCGGCCGCAGGTGGTCGGGCGCGCCGGGCGCCGGCGCCAGCGGCAACGCCGAGCGGCGCTCTTCCACCCGCCGCTTCAGCTCCAGCAGCGACTGCATCACCGGCACCGCCTCTTCCAGCGCGTTGATACCGAGATAATTGGCGCCCGAGTGGCAGCTGCGGCCCTTGATCGTGATAGTGACATCCAGCGAGCCGTTGGAGCCGCGCCGCAGCACCGGGTCCTGGCTCCCCTCCATGCAGAGCATCGGCGCGGTGACGTAACCCTCCAGCGCCAGGTGGTAGAGCCCGGGATAGACGCCGATCTCCTCGTCGGTGCAGAGGAGGACGTTCAGGTCCCAGACCGGCTCCAGCCCCTGCTGGCGCATCACGTCCAGCGCGGTCAGCAGCGAGCCGATCGTGCCCTTCATGTCGGCGATGCCGCGCCCGTAGATGCGGCCATCCTTGATCTCGCCGCCGAAGGGGTCGAAGTCCCAGCCCTCCTCGATCGGCACGGTATCCATGTGCGCGTAGACCGAGAGGGGCGGCTTGCCGTTGTTCAACCGCGCCACCAGATTGACCCGCTCACCGGAGAGCGGCAGCGGAATCTGGGCCACCTTGTCCGGCGAGATCACCACGCGTTGCGTGCTGAAGCCGAGCCGCTGAAACTCCGGCTCGACCAGATCGAGCACGCGGTCGTAGTTCTCACCCGGCGGCACGCAGGTGTCGATCGCGATCAACTGGCGCAGCCGCTCGATCAAGCGCGGCTCCTGCTCATCGACGGCCGCGAAGGCACGCTGGTAGTCCATCGGCTCCCTTTCTGATTCACAAACGGCGCTCGTACTGCGCGATTGGGGCTCATGGTATCCTGACCCTGGGCGGGCGCGCCAGTGTCACCGGCCTGCCTGCCCCACACATTGCGCGATCTTCCGATCCACTTGGAGGAGGGCTCCATGGCTGCCACGCGCGACCCATTCGGCGCCCGGGGAACGATTTCGACCCCCGGCGGACAGACTTACACCATCTATCGGCTCGCGGCGCTGGGCGACCAGATCGCCGCCGGACTCGAGCGGCTCCCCTACACCGTCAAGGTGTTGCTGGAGAACGTGCTGCGCCACGCTGGGCAGGAGCCCTTCACCGAGGAGAACGTCACCGCCCTGGCAGCCTGGAAACCCAACTCCGGCCAGTCCGTCGAGTTCCCCTACCTTCCGGCGCGCGTGCTGCTGCAAGACTTGACCGGCGTGCCGGCGGTGGTCGACCTGGCCGCGATGCGCTCGGCGGTCGAGCGCCTGGGCGGCGACCCGGCGCGCATCAACCCGCTGGCCCCGGCCGATCTGGTGATCGACCACTCGGTCATGGTCGATGCCTTCGGCTCTAGCTTCGCCTTCCGGCGCAACATCGAGCGCGAGTACGAGCGCAACGCCGAGCGCTACGCCCTGCTGCGCTGGGCGCAGCGGGCCTTCCATAACTTCGCTGTCGTGCCGCCCGACACCGGCATCTGCCACCAGGTGAACCTCGAATACCTCTCTAAGGTCGTCTTCTCCGAGAAGCAGAACGGGGAGACGGTCGCCTTCCCGGACACGCTGGTCGGCACCGACTCGCACACGACCATGGTCAACGGCCTGGGCGTGCTCGGCTGGGGCGTCGGCGGCATCGAGGCGGAGGCGGTGCTGCTCGGTCAGCCGATCTACATGCTGACCCCCGAGGTCGTCGGCCTGCGCCTCTCCGGCGAGCCGCCCGAGGGCGTCACCGCCACCGACCTGGTGCTGACGGTCGCGCAATTGCTGCGGCAGGTCGGCGTGGTCGGGCGCTTCGTGGAGTTCTTCGGCGACAGCCTGCGCTTCATTCCGCTGGCCGACCGCGCCACCATCGGCAACATGTCGCCGGAGTACGGCGCCACCGCCACCATCTTCCCGGTGGACGATCAGACGCTGGAGTACCTGCGCCTTACTAGCCGCTCGCCGGAGCAGATCGCGCTGGTCGAGCGCTACGCCAAGGAGCAGGGGCTCTTCCGCGAGCAGGGCGCGCCCGAGCCGGTCTTCGACCAGGTGGTCGAGCTGGACCTGGCGTCGCTGGAGCCGAGCCTCGCCGGCCCGCGCCGCCCGCAGGACCGTGTCGCGTTGGGCGATGTCGGCCGCAGTTTCCGCGCGGCCTTCCCGGAGAGCTTCGCCGCGCCCCCGCCCCCCTCGCCCGAAGCCGTCGAAGAGCGCTTCGGCCGCGAGGGCGGCACCAGCGACGCCAGCCTCTTCCGCGACCACGCGCCGGCCGCGCTCGTCTCGCGGCGCACGCCGGTCGAGATCGAGCTGGACGACCGCCGCGCCACGATCGGCGACGGCTCGGTCGTGATCGCGGCCATCACCAGTTGCACCAACACCTCCAACCCCGCCGTCATGGTGGCCGCCGGTCTGTTGGCCAAGAAGGCGGTCGAGCACGGTTTGCAGGTCAGCCCGGCGGTCAAGACCAGCCTGGCCCCCGGCTCCGGCGTCGTGACGGCCTATCTGGATCGCGCCGGGCTGACGCCCTACCTCGAAGCGCTGCGCTTCCACCTGGTGGGCTACGGCTGCACCACCTGCATCGGCAACAGCGGGCCGCTCCCCGAGCCGGTCACTGAGGCCATCCAAAAGAACGAGTACGTCGGCGTGGCCGTTCTCAGCGGCAACCGCAACTTCGAGGGGCGCATCCACCCGCTGGCGCGCGCCTCCTACCTTGCCTCGCCACCGCTGGTGGTGGCCTACGCGCTGGCCGGCACGATCGAGATCGACATGACGCTGGAGCCGCTGGGGTATGACCCGAACGGCGTGCCCGTCTATCTCAAAGACATCTGGCCCTCCACCGCGGAGATCCAGGAGGCGATCCGCGCCGCGCTTGGCCCCGAGCTTTTCGCCGAGCGCTACGCCGACGTCTTCCATGGCGACGACACCTGGCGCGCGCTGCCGATCCCCGAAGGCGACCTCTACAACTGGAACGACGAGTCGACCTACATCCAGGAGCCACCCTTCTTCCAGGGGCTGGGCCCTGAGCCGGGACCGCTGATGAACATCGAGGGCGCGCGGGTGCTGGCCGTGCTGGGCGACTCGGTCACGACCGACCACATCTCGCCCGCCGGCTCAATCCCCCGGGAGAGCCCCGCCGGGCGCTACCTGATCCTCAACGACGTGCCCCAGCGCGAGTTCAACAGCTACGGCGCGCGCCGTGGCAACCACGAGGTGATGGTGCGCGGTACCTTCGCCAACATCCGCCTGCGCAACGCGATCGCGCAGGGTCGCGAGGGCGGCTACACCACCTACCTGCCGGAGGAGGAACTGACCTCGATCTACGAGGCCTCGATGAAGTACCAGCAGGCGGGCACGCCGCTGCTGGTTATTGCCGGCAAGGAATACGGCAGCGGCTCCTCGCGCGACTGGGCGGCCAAGGGAACGCTGCTGCTGGGCGTCAAGGCGGTGCTAGCCGAGAGCTTCGAGCGCATCCACCGCAGCAACCTGGTCGGCATGGGCGTGCTCCCCCTGCAGTTCAAGCCCGGCGAGAACGCCGCCTCGCTCGGTCTGACCGGGCGCGAGGTCTACGACATCGGCGGCATCGCCGAGGGGCTGACGCCGCGCAAGGTAGTCACGGTCCACACCAAGGATGAGCAGGGGAAGGAGAAGACCTTCGAGGCGATCGTGCGCATCGACAGCCCGATGGAGATCGAGTACTACCGCCACGGCGGCATCCTGCAGATGGTCCTGCGCCGCCTGGCCGCGGCGGAGGCGGCGGATTAGCGCGTGAGCGAGGGCGGGCGGGTGCCTCGGTACCACCTATCGGTGCCACGTGCGGCCTCGCCCGCATCGTGCGCTCGGGTCTTCGAGCACGCTGAGTGCCGCTCCACGTTGGATCCCTCGACAGGCTCGGGATGACAGGGAGAGTAGGGGGCGACCGAGAACGCTTGTCGCTGTCTTCCGCCCCAATCTACCCCTGT
Organism: Thermomicrobiaceae bacterium; assembly: GCA_035693105.1. GTDB lineage: Bacteria > Chloroflexota > Chloroflexia > Thermomicrobiales > Thermomicrobiaceae > DASSHC01. Next base: position 24,101 of record DASSHC010000107.1, read on the forward strand.
CATCCCGAGCGCAGTCGAGGGATCCGTCTTCACCGGGCAGACGGCTTGTCAGTTGCCGAGCGCGCTTCAAGCATTGTGCGTGACGAGGTCGCATGACCAGGATCATCGACATCCGGGTGCGGACCGCGCCGCTGCGCTCGGACATCCGCAACGCCTACATCGACTTCAGCCAGATGACCGTCGCGGTGGTGGCGGTTATCACCGATGCCGTGCGCGATGGCCGGCGCGTCATCGGCTACGGCTTCAACTCCAACGGGCGCTACGCACCCAGCGGCCTCTTGCGCGACCGCTTCGTGCCGCGCCTGCTGGCCGCCGATGCTGACGACCTGGTCAGCGACGATTTCCCCGAACTCGACCCGTTCAGGGCCTGGCAGGTGCTGATGAGCGGCGAAAAGCCGGGCGGGCACGGCGAACGCTCAGTGGCGGTCGGCACGCTCGATATGGCCCTCTGGGACGCCGTCGCCAAGCTCGAAGGCAAGCCGCTCTACCGCCTGCTGGCCGAGCGCTACCATGGCGGTCAGGCCGACGAGCGCGTCTTCGTCTACGCCGCCGGCGGCTACTACCAGCCCGGCAAGGATCTGCGCGCCCTGCAAGAGGAGATGCGCCGCTACCGCGACCTCGGCTACACCTTGCTCAAGCTGAAGATCGGCGGCGCCTCGCTCGACGAGGACCGGCGGCGCATCGAAGCCGTGCTGGCGATGGCCGGAGGGGGCGAGAACGTCGCGGTCGACGCCAACGGCCGCTTCGACCTGCCCACCGCGCTGACCTACGCCGCGGCGCTGGAGCCGTATGGACTGCGCTGGTACGAGGAGCCGGGCGACCCGCTCGACTTCGCGCTGAGCGCCGAGGTCGCCGCGCGCTACCCTGGCCCGCTGGCCACCGGCGAGAACCTCTTCTCGCTGCCGGACGCGCGCAACCTGATACGCTACGGCGGGCTACGCCCGGAGCGCGACGTGCTCCAGTTCGACTGCGCCCTCAGCTACGGCCTGGTCGAGTACCTGCGCATCCTGGAGATGCTGGAGGCGCACGGCTGGTCGCGGCGCGCGGTCATCCCCCACGGCGGCCACCAGATGTCGCTCAACCTGGCCGCTGGCCTCGGGCTGGGCGGCAACGAGTCGTACCCCGGCGTCTTCCAGCCGTTCGGCGGCTTCGCCGACGCCATCCCGGTCGAAGCAGGCTACATCCGTCTGCCCGAGATCCCCGGCGTCGGCTTCGAAGCCAAACACGAGTTGTACGCTCTGTTGCGTAGCGTGGCCGTCTAGCGTGAACACCTAAAGGGAATCCGGATGCCGCAAATGCATGTGGGCATACTTAGATTTGCGGTATGATTCGGAGATGGACCACTGCAAGCGCTACAACGTGACGCTGGGAGATCGCGGGCGGCTGGTGTTGCCGGCCGATCTACGCCGGCAGGTGGATTTGCAGCCCGGAGACCGGCTGATCATTACCCCCGATGACGAAGGTGGCTTTCGCGTCGTTTCGGCGCGCGAAGTGGCTCGGCGTCTCTACGGCATATATCGCGATCTCGCGCCAGGGCGCTCGCTGGTCGACGAGTTGATCGCCGAACGGCGCGATGAGGCCCGGCGCGAGGACGCGGAGTGACGGGCGGAGCCACGAACGTACTCCTCGACGCATCCGCCCTGCTCGCGTATCTCCGACGTGAGCCGGGCGGCGATGTCGTTTTGAACCTCCTTACTGCCGGCGCTTGCATCACCACCATCAATTACGCCGAAGTCCTCACTCGGCTGAGCGACGCGGGGGAAGATCCGGCAACTGCGCACCAACGTTTGCACGCGCAAGGTCTCATCGGTGGCCCGCTCACGATTGTGACACTGACCTTCGACGACGCCGTCACGATCGCACAACTTCGCCGGGCTACTCGCTCGCAGGGGCTCTCGCTCGGTGATCGCGCGTGCCTCGCGGCCGGTCTACGACTCGGGCTTCCCGTGCTGACCGCTGACCGGAGTTGGACGACCGTCAATGTGGGCGTGACAGTTCAATTGATTCGAACGTGACGACAGATTTCCGTAAGATCTCCTTGTCTCTGCTAGCTACGACTCGCGTCGCTGACCGCCCGCCCGCCACCGGCACTTGCCGCTTGTTTCCGCGCCGTCGCACGCGGCCGCCCGGCCAGGAACGTGCTCCCCATCAGCAGGCCGAATCCGAGGAGTCCCGCCGCCGAGAGCGCGCTACCGGCGACGACCAGCCAGCGGGCCGCTGACACGCCGTCGACGTAGGCGTACCAGGCGCCGGCGCTGAGCAGCACGCCGCCGAGCAGCGCGCCCAGTTGCGTCGCGGCCAGGCGTGCGTGGCGCAGCGGCTGCCCCGCCAGGCGCGGGAAGAGGTAGTAGCCGAAGGCCGTCACCAGCAGCCCCGCCCAGCCGAAGACGTTCAGCTCGGCGTGCGTCTGGTGCAGCCGCGGCTGCCAGGAGGGCGCCGCCGCCATCAGCGCCCCGAACGAGACACCGAGCGCCAGCAGCAGTCCCGCCGCCACCAGACCGACGCGCGTCAGGCGGGGCAGGTCGAGCGCCAGCGGCAGGATGTTCCAGACGAAGACGAGCAGCGCGGCGGCCTCCAGCGGCCCCGCCACGGCGAAGAGCGGCGCCGCGTTCAGTGCCAGCGCCAGCAGCATCACCGGCAACCCCAGCGCGATCAGGAGCAAGTGCAGGCGCAGCAGCCACGGCTGGCGCCAGCTATGCCGCGACCAGCGCGGCAGCACGTGGTAGCAGATGCCCGAGGCCATGCTCAGGAACCAGCCGACCAGGAGCGCGTGCGCCCAGACCAGCTGCCAGCGCCCGCTGCTCGGCTGCCAGAAGCAGAGCGCCAGCCCCAGACCCAGCCCAAAAAGCAGGTAGAGCCCAGCTAGACTGGTGAAGCGACGCCCGATCCGGTCGCCGTAGGCGTGCGCCTGACTACTGCGCGCCGGTGGCTTGGACGCGGCGGGAGTGCGCACCAGGCTGGTGACCGAGTAGACGAATACCAGCCCCGCCAGCAGGCAGCCGGCGGCCCCGATCGCCTCCAGGGACTGGCTGAACCACGCGCGGCCCAGGAAGACCAGCCAGGCCGATTGCGCCAGGGCGATGGTGGCGTAGAGGAGGCGCGGCGAGCGCCAGTTGCGCCCGCTGAAGAGGGGCAGCACGCGCAGGTTGACGGCGTAGATCAGCGGCGTGATGCCGCCCAGGACCACCAGCGCCACGCCCGCCCGCCAGAGCTGCGGCTGCCACGGCGCCACGGCGAAGCTGGCCTGAGCGGTTGCCCAGGCCAGCAGGCTGATCACGATCGTGAGCGGGACCAGGCGGCGGCCGCTGGTCACTTCGCGACCTCGTCGAAGGCCGCCGCCACCTCGTGCAGCACCTCCGCGGCATTGAGTCCGTGCAGCTCCGCCGCCTCGGCCAGCGTGTGCTCGCCGCCGCAGCAGAGATCGAACCCGTAGCGCGCCAGCACGGGCATCAGGCCGGGATACTCCTCCACCAGCTCGCGGATCAGCCGCGTCTCGATTATCTGGCGCTTCCGCTCGATCGTCAGGCCGGTCATCATCATGCTCCCTCACGGGGCGGCGGACCCCCGCCCGCCGCCCATCCTACCATTCGTTCCTAGTGACCCATGCTGCCGGCATCGCCCGGCTTGATCGAGTTGAAGATGCTGGGGTCGGCCTCGCCATCGACGTGCAGCGTGCCGATCGCGCCCTTCATCACCCGGCCCAGGCTGTGGTCGACCAGCGAGTAGTTGCCGGGGTAGTCGGTCGTGAGCTCGACCATGGTCGCGTCGCCCGGCGGCACCAGCGTCGTCTGCACGTTGTGGTTCTCCAGCGTGCCACCCTCGACGCTCACGCTGTCGAAGCTCTCACCGATAATGTGGAAGCTCGAGGGCAGATTCGGGCCGCCCACTCCGAAGAAGATGCGCACCGTGTCACCGACGTTGGACTCCAGCTCGTGCTCACCGGTCAGCGCGCCGACCGAGCCATTGAAGACCACGTACTCGGGATCCTCGGCCATCATCTTGGTCATGTCGAAGCGGCGCATGCCCTTGTCACCCACGTTGCCGGCCGGGTAGAAGTCGCCCTGCATCACGTAGAACTCGTGGTCGACCGCGGGCAGGCCCTCCGGCGGCTCCACCACGATCAGGCCGTACATGCCGTTGGCGATGTGCATGGGCGCCGGCGCCGCGGCGCAGTGGTAGACGTAGGTGCCGGCGTGCAGCGCTTTGAAGCTGAAGGTTGCCTCGCTGCCCGGCTTGACCGCGGTCACGGCCGCGCCGCCGCCGGGTCCGGTCACCGCGTGCAGGTCGATGTCGTGCGGGCTGGCGCTGCTCGGGTCGTTCTTGAGCGTCAGCTCGACGGTATCGCCCTCGCGCACCCGGATCATCGGACCGGGGACCGTGCCGTTGAAGGTGTAGAAGGTGTAGCCGACGCCGTTATCGAGCAGCGCCTTGACCTCCTGGGCCACCAGCGTGACCTTGACCGTCGTCGGATCGCGGTGCCCGACCGGCGGCGCCACCACCGGCTGCGGCAGCCGCGTCAGCCCCGCTACCTCAGCCGCCAGCGCGGCGTCGTCCGGCGCGGCCGTCATGTTCATCGCGGCCTGCGTCCCGCCGCCGCCGGTCGTCCAGGCACCGACCGAGGCGACGGCCAGCGACAGTATCACCAGCGCGACGAGCGCCAGGCCGCGCATCACTCCGCGTCGCAACACATTCATGGCAACAACCTCCTTGAGAAAAAGCCGTTCTCCGTCGTTCATCACGATCGCGAATCGTCAGTGGCCGGGCGCCGGGCAAGCTGCGCCCCCATCCGAGCCTGAAGCCTGCTCGCGGCGTGCGTCAGGCGAGTGATTAGCGCGCCGCCCTGCCCCGGCACGCCCAGCATCGGCAGCAGCCAGCGGTCGAAGCCGAGCCAGCCGGCGGTCTTCCAGGCCAGGATCAACCCGATCGCCAGGACCAGCAGCAGCGGATCGAGGCTGCTGGTGCCGGCGAGCAGGTGGCTGACGCTCAGCAAGATCCCGAGAAAGGCCGCCAGCGCGGTGAAGGCGCCGAGGATCAGCGCCAGCCCCACCAGCGTCTCGGCCACCGCTGCCAACGGCGCGAGCCAGTGGTAGGCGCCGCGGTCGAGCAGGAAGTGGAGCACCGCCCGCGACCAGCCGTCGGCCAGCGGATGGGTGGCCGCGCCCTGCGCGTGGGTCAACTGATCCCAGTAGTCGCGCAGGGCCGCGCCGCCGTTCATCCAGTCGGGCGAGCCGACGCGCTGCCGGCCGATCTGCAGCCACCACCAGCCAAGCCAGAGGCGCGCCGCCAGCCAGAGCCAGGCCAGGCGCGTGTCGCTGAAGAGGCGCTGCGCGATCGGGGGATCGTCCAGCAGGGTCGAGCGGGTCTCGGACGTCATCGCACGCGCTCCCCGCCGCGCGGGCCGCGCACCGCGAGCGCCCAGTCGACGACGAACTCGTCGTCATCGCGCGGGGCCGGGGCGGGCAACGTCCCACGACCGCCGCCCGCGCTCCGCTCCGTCACGGCGACGCGCGCAAGTCGGTTGAGCGTCGAACGCTCGTCGCACATCGCGCTGATGACCAGCACGCCGCGCTCAACCGCCTGCGTCACACCCGCCGTGATCACGACCCGCTCCCCTCTCGGTGTTGCGGTCCTGGCGGACCCCCAAACCTCTCACTGGCTCAACTCTAGATCGCGGACAGGCGCCACCCCACGGCCCGGCGGATAGTCCGGCTGCGGAAGCAGGGGTGGTTCTCGCGCTATCCCAAGAGGCAACGAGATGGGGGGCTGCCTACCCAAACAGGTGGGGTACGAGCCTCGATCGGTTCAGGCACCGGCGGAGGAAGGACTGAGAGATCCTTCGGCTGCGGCCTCAGGATGATAGGCGATACTGAGCCGCCCCTCCTGTCATTCTGAGCCGCAGCGAAGAATCTCTCAGAAATGTGGGGCGGCACCGATTGTGTTGGGCAGAGGAGATCCCTTCGACAAACTCAGGGCAGGCTCATCGGCTGCGGCCTCGGGATAACAGGAGAGGGAGCGGCCCGCTACGTCTCCTCGGGCTTGTCGGTGCGCACCAGGCCGCTGCGCAGGGCGTAGGCGATCACCTGGGCGCGGTTCTGCAAGTGCAGCTTGTCGAGGATGTTGCGCAGGTGATATTTAACCGTGTTCTCGCTGACGAAGAGGCGCTCGGCCAGCTCCCGGTTCGAGGTCACCCCCTGCACCAGCAGCTCCAGCACCTCGCGCTCCCGCTCGGTCAGCGCCTCGGGCGGCCGCGCCTCGCGTGGGGCGGCGGGCCGGGCGAACTCGGCCAGCAGCTTGCGCGCCAGCCCCGGCGTCAGCGCCGGCTCGCCGCGCGTCACCCCGTCGAGCAGGGCGAAGAATTGCTCGGCCTCCAGGTCCTTGGGCAGGAAGCCCTGCGCGCCCGACTTGATCGCCTCGAAGAGGTCCGCCTCCTGCTCCGACGCGGTCAGGACGACCACCTTGACCTCCGGCAGCTCGGCGCTGAGGATGCGCGTGGCCGTCAAGCCATCCATCTCCGGCATGGTCAGGTCCATCAGCACCACATCCGGCTGCTCGCGGCGCGCCAGCTCGACCGCCTCGCGGCCGTTGCGCGCCTCGCCGACCACCTCCTCGCCGTGCGACTCCAGCAGGCTTGAGAGCCCGTCGCGAAAGAGCGCGTGGTCGTCAGCGATCAGAATGCGCATGGCGAGCTCCTGTCTGTGTCTGTGTTTGTGCGAGATCGGCCGAGGGGCGCGGCAGGCGGGCGTGGACGGTCGTGCCGGCGCCGGGTTGCGAGCGAATCTCGACGCTTCCGCCCACTGACTCCGCGCGCTCGTGCATCGTGGCCAGCCCGAAGCGCGGCACGCCAGTCCGTCCCGGCGCGGCCGGAGCGAAGCCGATGCCGTTGTCGTTGACGGTCACGTCGACCACCTCATCGGCGAGGCGCAGGCGAATCTCTACCTGGCTGGCCTGGGCGTGCTTGCGCACGTTCGCCAGCGACTCCTGGATGATGCGCAGCAGTTGCAGCTCGGCCATCGGCGAGAGCCCGAGCCGGAAGGATTGCGCCGGCTCGGTGCTCCAGCGCACCACCACCCCGCTCTGATCCTGCCAGCTCCCCAGATAATCCGCCAGCACATCGAGGAAGTCGCGCTCCGGGCCGAGCGAGCTGCGCAGGCCGAGGATGTTCTCGCGCACGTCGGCGTAGGCCTCGCGCGCGGCGGTGGCGAGCTGGCCGATCTGCTCCTCGGCACGCTCAGGTTTGCCGGCGCGAATGAAGCCCTGGGCCGCCTGCGCCTTCGTATTCACGTAGCCGAGCACCTGAGCGATGCTGTCGTGCATCTCGCGGGCGATGCGCTCCCGCTCCTCCACCACCGCCAGCGCTCGCACCTCCTGGTGGAGGCGCGCGTTCTCGATCGCCAGCGCCGCCTGGGTGGCGAAGCGCTCCAGCCGCGCCTGGTCGGCCGCGTCGAACTCGGCCGCACCCTCTTTCTCGGTCAGGTAGAGGCTGCCGAGCACGCGATCGTGCGAGCGAATCGGCACCGCCACCAGCGAGCGCATCACCGGGTGATTGGGCGGGAAGCCAACTGAGCGCGGGTGCGTGGAGAGGTCGCCAAGGCGCAGCGGGCGTGCCTCCTCGATCACCAGACCGAGCAGCCCGTGTCCGCTCGGGATCGGCCCCTGCAGCGCGCGCTCCTCGGGCGTGATGCCCGAGGTGAGGAAGGCTTCCATCCCCTGACCGTCGGAGCGCAGCAGCGCCAGCGCGCCATAACGCGCCCCGACCAGATCGCGCGCCTCCTCCACCACCTGCTGCAGCACCGACTTCAGGTCGAGCGCCCGCGTAATCGACATACCCGACTCGTGCAGCGCCAGCAGCTCCTGGTTCTGGCTGGCCAGGCTGCGCTGCATCGCCCCGATCACGCCGAAGATCGCTTCGCTGAAGAAGAGCGTGCCGAGCAGCACCGCGCCCGCCACCAATAGATACCCGGGCCAGGAGCGAAAGAGGTCGGGGTAGAGGAGATCGCGGGCCAGCTCCACCAGGGTCAGGAAGAGCAGCGGCGCGAGGATCGCGATCCACTTCAGCCGTCGAAGCTGGTTCTGATTGTCTACATTTGTCTCCATGAATATTCCCGTCGCGCGGCGGCTAACACGCGAATTATGCATCATGCGAGATGTTTCCGGCAGGCGCGGCAGCGGCTGCTCCCGGCCGCTCCTATCAATTGGGGTAGGACGCGGGCGCCGCCGCTCATCCAATGGCGCGGGAGACGAAACCATCCGCGCGGACGTTGGACGGCCCGCGCCGGAGCCGTAGGCTGTAACTGCATGAGGGCTGGTGCGAAGCCCGGAGTAGTCAGCCGACGCGCCGCGGCGCTCGCGAGCGGGCAGACAGAAAGGAACAGGCAGTTGATGAGACATCTCGCGCGGCCGATGTGGCCGATCTACCTCGCAGCCGGGCTGGCGGCGCTCGCGGCGCAGTTGCACGCCTACGTCCTCCCCGAGCACTTTCAGGAGTGGTGGGGCTACGGCGCCGCCTTCCTGGCGATGGTCATCTTCCAGGACATCTTCGCGGTGCTGCTTCTCTCCAGTCCGCGGCGGCCGGTCTACCTGCTGGGTATCGCCGGCACGCTGGCGATGGTCAGCCTCTGGTTCGTCAGCCGCTTCGTCGGCCTCCCGCTCGGCCCCAGCGCGGGTGAGCTGGAGCCGGTCGGCCTGTTGGATGCCGTTACCCAGACGGTCGAGATCGTCCTGATCGTCGCGCTCGCGCTGCTGGCCCAGCCGCGCTTCGTCACCCACTCCCAGCGCGCGGCTCACGCCTGACCACAACTCACAACCTCCTACGGAGGAGCCGCGCGGTCACGCGGCTCCTCCGGCTGTCTGCCAGACGAATCGCCGCGATCAGCCTCCGGGCTTCGCTCGCATCACGGCGGCTTCGAGGTCAAGCAGAGCGCGTTTCTGATGCAGGCCGCCGCCATAGCCGCGCAGGCCGCCGTCGGCGCCTACCAGCCGGTGGCAGGGGATGACGATCGCGGCCGGATTGGCGCCGTTGGCCGCGCCCACCGCACGGTACGCGCGCGGCGCGCCGATGCGAGCGGCGATCTCGCGGTAGGTCGCCGTCTCCCCGAACGGCACTGCCGCCACCGCCTGCCAGACGCGGCGTTGAAACGGCGTGCCCACCAGATCGAGCGGCAGGGTAAAGCGCCGCAGGCGCCCGGCGAAATAGTCGCCGAGCTGCACGGCGGCCTCGTCGAGCCATCGCTGGGCCGCCTCGGGCGCGTCCTCGCACATCTCGCCCCGCGCGAGGTGCAGGCAGGACTGTCGCGTTGAGCCGGGCACGGTGATGGCGCGCAGCCCAGACGCGCCGGCCGCCAGCCAGACCGGACCCAGCGGCGTATCCACCACGCCCACCGTCAGCGGCGTCGCCAGTCGTGCGCGCTCCACACGCTCGCTCCCTTCATGCGCTCTCCATGGTACTCGTCAGCCGATCCGCGCGGCCGCGGCGGGGAAGGGCATAGATGCTGCGATCCCGGCGGTGGATAGTCGCGGCCCCGCGCGGGCGACGGAAGGAGCCAAAATGAGCGGTCAGAACAGTCAGAGCGGTCAACTCCCCAACGTGGAGCAGGTCGTCCAGCAGGAGCTATCGCAGATGAGCTTCTCGGGCGGCATCTCGAAGACGCAGCTTCTCGACCATTTCCGCATGGCGCCGACGGTGCGCGAGATGCTCAACAACAGCCTCCCGGACACGACCTTCACCGCTGCCGCCCAGGTGATGAAGGACATCCCCCAGGGGTCGTGGCAACAGGTCGAGAATATCATCGAGCACGGCTCACCGGAGAGCCACTACCTGCAATCGCGGGCGGCTCACTTCAGCACCTGGGGCAAGACGCCGGGGTTCGGCCATATCACCGAGGAGGAGCAGGCCAACCAGCAGCGCAACCAATCCGGCTCGTAGCCCTTGACAGCGGAGCCGCTGGCATGCAGCCTGCAGGGTATGGAGCACGGGCGGGCGAGCCTAGCTGGCCGGGGTGAAATCCAGACCAGCGACGCTCCCCGCCCCTCTTTGTGTCTGGAGGTGATTGATGCCGCTGGCCCAGGTGATCGGGTTTGATCACGTCAACCTCAAAACCCGCGATATGCAGCGCGCCATCGACTTCTATACCCAAATCCTCGGCCTGCGCCTGGTGCGCGCCGAGCGCGACGGCTCCGGCGCGCTCGTCTTCACCTCGGTGCGGGCGGGCGACCTCCTGATCGACTTCCAGCCCGACAGCGGCGATTGGCAGGCCGGCGCCGGCGGCCTCAACCACGTCGCGCTGACGATCGAACCAACTGACCTGGACCAATTGGCCCAGGCGCTGCGCGAGCGCGGCGTCGAGATCACCGAGGGGCCGGTGCGCCGCCAGGGCGCCTTCGGCTACGGCATGGCCCTCTACATCAAAGACCCCGACGGCCACGGCGTGGAGCTGAAGCACTACGAATTCCCGCTCGCGCCCAGCTAGACCGGCTGTCCGAAATGGAATGACATCGAGTTTGAGGTCCTTATCTGCCTCATTACCAGGCCAAACTCAGCCCCTTAAGTGGGCTGCGAGGACTCAGCCCGGGAATTCGATTCCCGGGCGCCGGCGGGCAGGGTGCCGGGGCGTACATCTCAAACTCCGCCAGTAAAGGAATTTCAATGCCCGAGCAGCCCCCCACCCAGCCCAAGCTGCACAAGACCGTGCTCGACAACGGTCTGACTGTCCTCATCCGCGAGAGCCACCGCGTCCCGGTGGCGACCTTCTGGGTCTGGTACCGCGTCGGCGCCCGCAACGAGGTGCCCGGCATCACCGGGATCTCGCACTGGGTCGAGCACATGCTCTTCAAGGGGACGCCGCGCTGGAACGTCGGCGAGATCTTCCGCACCGTCAACAAGCATGGGGGCCAGCTCAACGGCTTCACCTGGCTCGACTACACCGCCTATTTCGAGACGCTGCCCAGCAGCGCGATCATGCTCGGTCCTGATATCGAGTCCGACCGCATGAGCAACGCCGTCTTCGACCCCGCCGCGGTCAACAGCGAGCGCACCGTCATCCTCTCGGAGCGCGCCGGCAACGAGAACCACCCGACCTTCTACCTGCGTGAGGAGGTCAACGGCGCCGCTTTCCGCGCCCACCCCTACGGCCAGGGGGTCATCGGCTTCCGCTCCGACCTGGAGCAGATGACGCGCGACGACCTCTACGGCTACTACCAGCGCTACTACCACCCCGGCAACGCCACCGTGGTCGTGGTCGGCGATGTCGATCCGGACAACATCCTGTCGGAGGTCACGAGCCGCTTCGGCGGGATCGCCCCAGGGCCCATCGCGCCGGGCGTGCGCACCGTCGAGCCGGTACAGCAGGGGCAGCGCCGGGTCACCGTGCGCCGCCCAGCCCCGGCGCCGACGCTGCTGGCCGCCTGGCACGCGCCGGCCGCCATGAGCCCTGACGCCGTCCCGATGATCGTGCTCGATACCGTGCTCTCGGGCGGCAAGTCGGTCGGCTTCGGCGGCGGCGGCAGCGGGCGCAGCTCGCGCCTCTACCGCGCGCTGGTCGCGGCCGGGCTGGCCAGCGCGGCTGGCTCCTCCTTCTCGCTGACCATCGACCCCTATCTCTTCAGCGCCTCGGCCACGCTAGTTCCGGCGGCGCGTCCGCAAGCGGTAGAGGAGATCGTCTTCCGCGAGGTGGCGCGGCTGCGCGAGGAGCCGGTGCCGGCCGGCGAGCTGGCGCGGGCCATCAAGCAGCTGCGGGCGCAGTTCGCCTACATGGGCGAGAGTGTCAGCAGCCAGGCCTATTGGATCGGCTCGCTGGCGACGGTCGCGCCCGAACGCGACCCCGACGAGATCATCAGCCAGATCGAAGCGGTCACGCCGGAGGAGATCATGCGCGTGGCGCGCCAGTACCTGGTCGAGCGCGAGAGCACCGTCGGCTGGCTGGAGCCGCTCGGCCCGGCCGCCGCCGCGGCGATCGCCGAGCGCGCCGCCGCGCTCCCCGTGCAGCCCTGCTTCTTCGACCCCGCGCCGCCCACGCCGCGCAGCGTCGGCCCCGCGCTCGACCTGAAGGAGCGCCAACTCGCCAACGGCCTCAAGCTGGTCGGCTACCACGACCCCACCAGCCGGGCGGTCGTGATCGACATCCGCATCCCGGCCGGCTCGGTGCGTGACGGCGCCTTCCCAGGAATCGCCAGCTTCACCGGCAAGATGCTGACGCGCGGCACCAGCGAGTTGACCTTCGCCCAGCTCAATGAGGAGCTGGACAGCCTGGGCGCGGCGATCAACGTCGGCGTCGGGCGCGAGTACACCGACGTGACCGGCAAGGCGCTGCAGGAAGATGCCGGACGGCTGGCGCAGTTGATGGCCGATGTCATCCTGCGCCCCACCTTCCCCGAGGATGAGGCCACCCGCGTGGCCGAACAGTCGCTGACCGCGCTCAAGCAGTTGCTCGACAGCGCCGGGGCGGTGGCCGACGAGACGCTGCGCGAGCTGATTTTCCCGGTGGGCCACCCCTACCGCCAGCGCTCCATCGGCACCGAGGAGTCACTGCGCGCCATCACCCCGACCGAGCTGCGCGCCTTCCACGCGGCCAATTACCACCCCAACGACGTCATCGTGGCCACCGCCGGCGGGTTGCCGGTCGATGAGGCGACGCGGCTGCTGGAGCGCGCCTTTCAGGACTGGCAGCCGGTGGAAAAGGAGGAGACAACCTCCGTCCAGCCGGTGCCGCCGCCAGAGCAGACCACGCGCGCCGAGCGCGGGCTAGAGGGCAAGTCGCAGGCCGAGATCGCGCTCGGGCTGCCGACCATCCCGCGCTCCAGCCCCGACTACGACGCGCTGCGCGTCGCCAACCTGATCCTCGGGCGGCTCGGACTGATGGGCCGGCTAGGCGAGAGCGTGCGCGAGAAGCAGGGGATGGCCTACCACGTCAGCAGCTCGCTGTCGGCCGGGCGCGAGATCGGGCTCTGGACGGCGCACGCCGGGGTCGACCCGAGCAACGTCGACCGCGCCATCGCGAGCATCCTGGCCGAGGTGGAGAAGCTGCGGCGCGAGGGCGTCACCGCCCAAGAGCTGGATGACGCCAAGAGCTATCTGGTTGGCAGCCTGCCGCTCGGATTGGAGAGCTCCGACGCCATCGCCGGCACGATCCTCGACCTGATCTATTACGGGCTGGGCCTCGACTACATCGAGCGGCTACCCGACCGCATCAAGACGCTCACCGCCGAGGAACTGCGCGCCGCCGCACAGCGCTACATCCTCCCCGACCGGCTGGCGATCGCGGTCAGCCTGCCGGCGGCCGCTGATTAGCGGTGGCATAATCGCGGTGAGCGCGAGCCGCTGAAGCGCGCCGGAGACGAGAGCGGAGGAGCAACGAGGGTCATGGCTGGCAGCACTGCCTACACGGTATTCTGGATCTACCAGGCGACGCCGGAGTGGCGCCGGCTGTCCGAGGAGACGCGAGCGCGCGCACGCCAGGAGTTCATCGGCGCGCTGGAGCACGCGGGCGACGCCAGTGTGCGCGGCGTCTATTCGACCGTCGGCTTTCGCCCCGATGCCGACCTGATCATCTGGTCGTACGCCCAGGACGCCGACGCGCTGCAGCGCTTCGCCGTGCAGCTCCGTCAGACCACGCTCGGCGGGCTGCTGACGCAGACCCAGGCCTATCTCGGCATCGCCGGCGGCTCGCAGTACGACCCGAGCCACGGCCCGGCCTTCATGAAGGGCATACCGCCCCGGCGCTACCTCAGCGTCTACCCCTTCACCAAGACGCCCGACTGGTTCCTCCTCCCCTTCGAGGAGCGCCGCCGCCTGATGCGCGTCCACGGCGAGCTGGGTCAGGAGTACCCGACGATCCTGACCAACACGGTCAACTCCTTCGGCATCCAGGATCAGGAGTTCATCGTGGCGCTGGAGGACGACGACCCGGGCGTGCTGGTAGAGATGGTTCAGCGGCTGCGCGGCGCGGAGGTGCGCCGCTACACTCAGGTGGATACGCCGATCTACCTCGGCCGGCTACTGGCGCCCGATGAGGCGCTCTGCCAGCTCGGCTGAGCGCGACGCCGGCGAGCGCGCCGGTCAGCGACGCCAACAGGTTGACCCGGTCGTTGTCGAGCCAGCGGTAGCCGCGGCGGTATTCGGTCGGCGTGCCGCAAGTGTGGACCGCGCGCTCGGTCTCCTTGCCGCAGGCGGGGCACCAGGCGACGCGCTGCACAGTTGCGCCGAGCAGGCTATCGACCAGCGAGCCAGCCAACCCCGCCAGCGTGCCGAGCAACAACCAAGCTGGAACAGGCCGTGCTAAGGCGCCGATCGCGGCTCCTCCCGCGAGTGCGCCGGCCAGCCCAAGCGCCGTGACCCCGCCCGAGGTACCCGGCGGGACGGGGCGGCCGCTCGCGATCGAGCGCGGCCAGCACCGGCTCAAACCGCCCAATTCGGTCGACCAGGTATCGGCGTTGACCGCCGCCAGCGCCCCCAGGTAGCCGGGGAAGGCATCGCGCCCGGTCATCGAGGCAAGCGCCAGCATCGCCGGCACGCCCCCGTTGGCCAGCACCTGCCCGGCGTCGCGCCGCTCTCCCTTGGCCGCCACGCTGGCCAGCGCCCGTTTGCGCTCCTTGCCGACGTGCGACAGCGCGCTCGAGAGGCCGAAGAAGCCGATCATCGGCGCCACGTAACGGCGCCCCCCAGCACCAAAGACCGCGGCTCCCACCCCGGTCGCCGCCAGCGCCCCGCCGCGCGTCAGCGCCCCCGCGCGCCAGCCCGCCAGCGCGATGCCGCTGGCAAGGGCGAGGCCGCCCACTACCGTGCCATGTGAGTCCGTTTGCGATGTTTGCGGCATTGTCCCGGTCTTCCGTCGCCCAGTTCGCGCTGGGCTGATGGAGTTTGATGAAATAACCTGGCGTACGGCATCCCCACCGTAGCCTGTTTCAACAGGCTTCGTCTGCGAGCGCTACGGCTTCAGCCCGGACGGAGACGCGCGATCCCCGGCGACGGAACTCCAGGATAATTCCGCAAACTCCATAAGCCGCAGCGCGACCCGCGCGACGATGCTTCATGGATCTCGTCAGACCGTCCGCGATCCCCACCACCTACGGCCCAAACAACAAGATCAACCCCTCGGGTCGAATCTCGAAGATGTAGCCCTCCAGCTCCGCGATCGCCGGGCTGCTCGCCTCACCGTAGCGGATGACGACCGTGTGGCCCTCGATCTCGACATCGCGCGTCGGGTTCAGCGCGAAGGGATGGCGCGGACTGCCGTGGATGCGTCGCCGCCCGCCCGCCTCCTCCACCGCTTCCTCCACGATCCGGGTCGCGGTCGCCTCGTCCAGCGCCATCCGTGCTCTTCACCTTCCTCCACCAAGCGCTTTCTGCCAGCCTCGGGGATATGTCGTGACCGCCACGGCGCGGCGACACTGGGTGGCCGATCAGGCGGTTCTTCCTGGGCCATGGCGGCGGGTCAGCCCACCGGCTGGGCCG
>DASSHC010000108.1:0-9143 GCA_035693105.1 Thermomicrobiaceae bacterium
CCCGGCGACCGCGATGCGCGGCCGCGCGATCCCCAGCGCCTGCATCGACTCCTGCCCCAGCTCGATCGCTGCCAGCACGTTGGCCGTCGTGATACGCCGGATGGCCTCGGTCAGGGCGACGTGGGTGCTGACGTGGATGACCCGCAGCTTGGGCCCGACCAGGAGCATTTTGACGTTGGGCGTGCCGGTGCGCTCTGCCAACAATTCGGTGTGGCCGGCGAAGTGGAAGCCGGCCGCATTCATGGCAGCTTTGTTGAGCGGCGCGGTCACCATGGCGTCGACCCGGCCCGCGAGCGCCAGGTCGGCCGCCGCCAGCACGTATTCGACCGCCGCCCGCCCCGCCGCCGCGCTGACCTCGCCCGGCGGACACTCGCCCGGCACGGCGTTGTCCAGATCGAGCACTGCCACCACCCCCGGCGCGAAACGCGCCTCTTCCGGCGAGCGTACCGCCTCGATCTCGACCTCTGGCTGCCCGACCCACTCCGCTGCCCGCCGCAGGATGCGCCGGTCGCCGATCACCAGCGGGCGCGCGGCGGCAAAAACCTCGCGATGTCGCAGCGCCTTCAACACGATCTCGGGGCCGATCCCCGCCGGGTCGCCCATGGTGATCGCCAACAGTGGGCGGCTGTCGCTGACCTCGTGCACGCGCCGCTCCCAACCGGTTCACTCGCCGCGCTCAGCATCATCTCACGCTATCCCAGGCACCGCGTCAAGACCTACCAGGGTGCGCCGCATTCTTCGGCTCAACCATAGCTCGGGTGACACGATCGATCCGAGTTATGTCAGGACAATCACACCGTCGGCGACGTGCGCGAGGGCATCCTGCGCCACCGCAGCCACATCGATCACTGATCGCGCTGCGATCCCGGCTTCCGACACAGCGAAGGAGCCGGCGCACGCGCGTCGAGCCGTCGGAGCCAGCGCGGGCTCAACCCCCCAGCCGCTCACCGTCAGCACCAACATGACCTACCATATTCGCGCGATGTCGATTCCGGCGCGGCTCGTTCGACAAATTTGTGGAGCGCCCGAGTGACGGATCGCCACGCAAAGGAGGCACCCAAGTGAGAGACATCATCATCAGCACCTTCGTGACTCTGGACGGGATCATGCAGGCACCCGGTGGACCGGAAGAGGACCCCAGCGGCGGCTTCGCCCACGGCGGCTGGTCGGTCGGTTACTGGGATGACGCTATCGGGCAGGCCATGGCCGAGTCGATGGGCAAGCCGTTCGATTTGCTGCTGGGGCGCAAGACCTACGAAATCTTCGCCGCCTACTGGCCGCACGCCACCGCCGAGGAGGGGGCAGAACAGCTCAACAACGCCAGGAAGTACGTCGTTTCAACCACGCTCGACCGGGCCAGTTGGCAGAACTCCGTCCTCATCAGCCCCCGTGAGCGCGACGTACCCGACCAGATCCGCCGGCTCAAGGAGCAGGAGGGACCGGAGATCCAGGTGCACGGCAGCAGTCGACTGATCCAGACGCTGATCCAGCACGATCTGATCGACCGCTACTTCCTGAAGATCTTCCCAGTGCTGCTCGGCACCGGCAAGCGCCTCTTCGGCGACGGCTCCAATCCCGCCGGCCTGCGGCTGCTCGACAGCAGGACCTCCACCACAGGCGTCATCATCGCGACCTATGAGCGCGCGGGCGACGTCCGCTCTGGATCGTTTGGCGGCGAGTCAGGGGGGGAGCAATGAAGACGCTCCTCACAAGCTACCGCTGAACGCTACAGTGACTCGCACGGCGCAAGACAATTTAGGGGCGAACTTGTTGGAATTGCGGGGGAACATGAAGCCACGGATTACGGTAATCACCCTGGGCGTCGACGACCTGGAGCGGTCGCTCCAATTCTACCGCGACGGCCTTGGCCTTCCGACCGAAGGCATTTTCGGCAGCGAGTTTGATTACGGCGCGGTGGCGTTCTTCGACCTCCAGTCGGGAGTGAAACTCGCCATCTGGCACCGCCAAAGCATTACCAAAGACACTGGGCTGCTAGAAGGACCGCCGAGCCCAACCGATCTCACCCTTGGCCACAACGTTGCCGCGCCCGACGAGGTAGATACGGTGATGGCGCAAGCCAGCCAGGCCGGGGCAACGATTATCAAGCAGGCCCACCACACGTTCTGGGGTGGCTACGCTGGATACTTCCAGGATCCAGACGGCCTCCTCTGGGAAGTCGCGTGGAATCCGGATCTGCAAGTTGAGTGAGACTCGGTGCGGCACGGAGCCGAGCTGATTAGGCGTGATTCAACACGAATCAGGACCTGCCCGGCGGCCGTGTCGTTGACGCGACTCATGATAGGGTTCACGACTGCCCGACCAGCACAAGTGCCGTCTCGCGCACGTACGGTCTCGATGACGACTCACCGGCGCGGTCCACCTGCCAAATGGAAGGGGACAAGGCAATGGATCAGCCCGGCGCCGATAGCGTGCTCCGAGAATGCGGCTGGTTCGTCGGCGAGTGGATCATGCAAGCCGCCGCGCCCGGGGATCTGCCGGCACCTGTGGCACCGGCGGCGAGACGATCGGCGGCCATTGTGGCGTCGAGAAGACCATGACGCACCGCCAGAAGTGCAGCTATCCCACCTGCAAGCAGCACGTGGCGAGCCGCGCTCAGCCGCACGGCGCGCCCGGCGACATGGTGCAAGCGCTCAACGAGACGCCCGAGGAAGATAACGACTACAACGTGGGCGGCGCACGGTCATTCGCCGCCACCGCCCGCGCTTCGATCACTGGTCGCCGTGCGCGCTGGTCCTTCGCCGCAGCCCCGCGAGCAGCGCGCGCGGGTCGAGCCGCCAGAGCCAGCGCAGGCTCACCGCCCAGCCGATCACAACCAGCACGAGCATCGCGTGCGCGGTGAAGGGGAGCGGCGAGAGCCCGAAGAAATCGGTCAGCGGCGGCCAGATCAGCGCCACCAGGAAGAGGGCGAGCATTCCCAGCGCCAGCATCGTTTGCCGGTGTCCCGCGCGCAGGCCATGTCCGCCGACCCAGGCGGGCGACGGCGGATCGACAAACAGGATGAGCACGATCCCGCAGAGCACGGCGGTCGTGGTCATCGCCGTGCGCGCCACGCCGATGTCGTCCATGGTGCGCAGGAAGAAGAAGAACACGACCAGGCAGACGAAGCCGATGCTGACCGCTGCCGGCAGCACGAAGCGCGTGGTCGAGACGACGATGTGCCGCGGCGTTAGGCCCGGCTGGGCCCAGGCCGCCATCGCCAGCGTCGGGATGCCGACGGTCAGCAGCGCCAACAGCGAGTTGTGCTTGGGCGTCACCGGGAAGTCGACCGCGAAGAGCGCGACCACCAGGATCACGAACGCCAGCGACAGGGTGCGCGCCAGAAAGAGGCAGACGATATCCTCCATGCCGCGCAGGATGCGCTGCCCCTCTTGAAAGGCGCGCGGCAGCGCCGCGAAGGAGTCGTCGAGCAGCACCACGTCGGCCACCGCGCGGCTGATCTCGCTGCCGCCGGCCATCGCCACCGCCAGGTCGGCCTGCTTCAAGGCCGGCACGTCGTTCACCCCATCGCCGATCATCGCCACGTAGTGACCGTTGCGGCGCAGCAGGCGCACGATGCGCTCTTTTTGATTCGGCGTCACGCGCCCGAACACGTTGACGTCCTGCACCACCACCTCGAGCTGTGCGTCGTCCCAGTTGTCGAGGTCGAGGCCAGAGAGCGTCTTGGTCGAAGCGATGCCCGCCTGGCGCGCCAGCGCGGCCACCGTCTCGGGGTTGTCGCCGGAGATGATCTTGGGGCTGACACCGGCCTCGGTAAAGCGGTTGAGCGTGGCCTGAGCCTCGTCGCGCAGCTCGTCGGCGAAGCAGAGGAGTGCCAGCGGACGCAGGTCGGCCGGCAACCGCGGCTGGCCCCGGCTGTCGTGCAGCGCCACCGCGTCCGGGCGATGGGCCAAAAGCAGCACGCGCAGTCCCGCCTCCTGCCACTCGTGCTCCAGCTCATGGAAATCCGCGCCGGGTCGCAGAGCCGGCGCCAGCACCTCGGGAGCGCCGAGGATGTAGACACCGCCCGCACCGGCGTCTTCCAGATAGAGCCCGCTCCACTTGCGCTCTGAGGTGAAGGGGACCTCGTCCCGCACCGGGCGGCGCACGCCCGCTCCCGCCGCCAGAATCGCGTCGATGGTGCGGTTGCCGTCCGACACGCTGGCGGCGAAGACCTCCAACCGCGCCCGGATCTGTGCCGCCGAGAGGTCTCCGGCCAGCGAGCGGACCTCACGCAGCTCGAGCTTGTTGCTGGTCAGCGTGCCGGTCTTATCCAGGCAGAGCGTGTCGACGTGGCTGCACGACTCGATCGCATTCATGCGCTGGATCAGCGCGCCCTTGCCGGACATGCGCACCGCCGCGATGGCGTAGACCACGGTCGTCATCAGCGAGAGCCCCTGCGGCACCAGCGAAACCAGCACCGCCGCCGCCTGCACGCTCTCGCGCAGCGGCAGGTCGTGGTGGGCGTGGTAGTAGGCGGCTGCCCATTGCACCGTCAGTGCCACCGCCAGGAAGGCGATGGCGCGGAGGACGAAGCCGACCTCCTGCTGCAGCGGCGTCTGGGTGGCGCGAAAGGCCTGGGCGCTCTGCGTCATGCGCTGCGCCAGGCTCTGCTCGCCCACCTGCTCGGCCTGGTAGACCCCGCCACCAGCCACCGCGAAGCTGCCCGATACGACGCGTCCGCCGGCAGGCTTGAGCACCGGATCGGACTCGCCGGTCAGCAGTGACTCATCGACCGAGAGCGCGTTCGCCCGCAGCAGTGTGCCGTCGACCAGCACCTGCCCGCCCGGCTTGAGCACCAGCAGGTCGTCGCGCACGATCTCCGCCGGGTCGATCACCTGCTCGCGCCCGTCGCGGATGACCGTCGCGCGCGGCCGCGACAGCAGCGCGATGTGGTCGAGCTTGCGTTTGGCCCGCGTCTCCTGCGCCATGCCCACCACCACGTTGGCGACCACCAGGCCGCCGGTCACCAGGGCGTCGCCCCAGAGGCCGAGGACGATCAGCACGATCGCGATGGCGTAGAGGATGGTGTTGATTGGGGTGAAGGCGTGCTCGCGCAGGATGCGCTTGTAGCTGCGCGTGTTCGGTGGGGGAACGACATTGACCTCGCCGCGCGACTGTCGTTGCTCGACCTGGACGGCGCTCAATCCGGTCAGAGCGTCGGCGCTGGCCGGAATGCGAGGCGGCGCGCCAGGCGCGCCCGACACGATCTCCACGTCCGCTCCCCTCGAAGACCGTCGACGATGTCGACCACGACGCCGAGCCGGTCCCTGCCGGGCAATCTTACTGTGCCAATCGCCCCTCGGGGGGCGGTATAGTAGGTTCGATCGCGCGATCCGCCTTCGTCTGGAGTTGATGCGATGAGCCAGCCACGCAAGCGAGTTCTCCTCCTGGTGACGCCGTCGAGCTACCGCTCCGGCGCCTTCGCCGCGGCCGCCGAGCGTCTGGGGATCGAGGCCGTCCAGGGCGTCGATGTGCCGCCCACGCTGGCCGCCGAGTGGAACGTCCCGCTCGGGCTCGACTTTGCTGATCCGGAGGGGGCCGCCCGCGCGATCGAGCGCTACGCCGGCGCGCAGCCGGTAGACGCCATCATCTCGGTCGACGACAGCGCGACCGTGCTGGCCTCACTCGCCAGCAGGCGGCTTGGGCTGCCGCACAACGACCCGGAAGCCGCGCTGGCGGCGCGCGACAAGCTGCCGATGCGCCGGCTGCTGGCGGCGGGCGGGGTGCCGGTTCCCGAGTTCGCTGCCTACCCCGCGACGAGCGATCCCCAGGCGCTCGCCGCCGACCTCAGCTACCCGGTGGTGGTCAAGCCCACACAGCTCTCCGGCAGCCGCGGCGTGATTCGCGCCGATACCGCCGAGGAGTTCGTGCGCGCCTTCGCGCGTACCCGCCAGGTCATCGAGTACGCCGGTCAGCCGGCCGAGGGCGCGGAGATCCTGGTCGAGGAGTTCTTGCCCGGCTTCGAGGTGGCGCTTGAAGGGCTGCTCGATGCCGGCCAGCTCCGCGTGCTGGCCCTCTTCGACAAGCCGGATCCGCTCGACGGCCCGCTCTTCGAGGAGACGATCTACGTTACGCCCTCACGGCTCTCCGAGACCACCCAGCGGGCGATCGCCGACTGCACCGCCGCCGCGGCCACCGCGCTCGGGCTGCGCACCGGACCGGTACACGCTGAGCTGCGCGTCAACGAGCGCGGACCCTGGCTGATCGAGATCGCCGGACGCTCGATCGGCGGGCTCTGCTCGACCATTCTGGAGTTCGGCACGGGCTTCAAGCTGGAGGATCTGATTCTCAAGCAGGCCGTCGGTGAGTCGCTCGGCGAGGTCAGCCGGGAGGGCGGCGCGGTCGGGGTGATGATGATCCCGATCCCGCGCGGCGGGCTGTTGAAGCGCGTCGAGGGGTTGGAGGAGGCAGAGGCCGTGCCGGGCGTCACCGGCATCGAAATTACCGCGCGGCTGAATCACCCCATCGTGCCCCTGCCGGAGGGTGCCAGCTACTTGGGCTTCATCTTTGCCCAGGGTGACTCAATTGACGCGGTCGAGGACGCGTTGCGCCAGTCGCACGAGCGGCTCAGCTTCGTCATCGTGCCCGAGATCCGGCTCGCGGTCACGCGTGAGGCCGCGCGAGCCCGGCCGTGAGGCTACTTCTTGCGCGGCGCTGGACCACCCTTGGCGCCACCGCCCTTGGCCCCGCCCCCGGCGCCCGCGCCCTCTGGAGCCCAGCCCTCGGGCATGCGCGCGCCCTCACCGAAGAAGAACTCGTCCATCTGCTGCCGCAGCAGGGCGCGGTCCTCGGCGTCGGCGGGGTTGAGCGCATAGTGGTTGATCAGGATGGTCTGATACTCCTTCCACATGTCCCAGGCGTCGGACGAGATCTCATCGTAGATCCGTTGTCCCAGCTGTCCGGGGAACGGCGGCCGCTCCAAACCCGGAAGCTCCCGGCCCAATTTCGCGCACTGGACCAAGCGTGCCATCGGTCACTCTCCTTCGCGAAGCCCGCCACCCGCCAAGCCTACGGGAGCTGCTAGCGTGCTGTCAATTTTACGCCGCGTCGTCTTCTTCGGACGCCCCTGCGACCTCTCGGCGACCCCGCTGGCCGCGCTGGCACAGGCTGGCTACCCGGTTGTCGCCGCGATCATGCCCGCGCGAGCGCCGGGCCAGCAGCGCCCGATCCGCATTCGCCCGGCGTCGCGGCTGTTGCTGGGCAGCCCGCCCGACGCGCTCAGCGCTGTTTGCAGCGCACAGAGCATTCCGCTCTGGGAAGTATCCAACCTGGCCGCCCCCGAGGTCCACGCCGCGCTCACCGAACTTGCGCCGGAGCTCCTGGTCGTCTCCTGCTTCCCCTGGCGAATTCCGGCGTCGCTCGTCAAACTGGCCCGGCTAGGCGGTATCAACCTCCACCCCTCGCTCCTGCCGCGCCACCGTGGACCGGAGCCGCTCTTCTGGGTCTTCCGTGCCGGCGAGCGCGAGACAGGTGTCACCCTCCACCGGCTCGTCCCACGGCTCGACGCGGGAGAGATCGTGTTGCAGGAGCGGCTGCCGGTTCCGGCAGGCATTGTCGGAACTGAACTGGAGCAGCAGTCCGCCACGCTCGGCGCCCACCTCATCCCCGACGCGGTCGAGCGTGCGCTGCGCGGCGGCGCGACAACGCCGCAAGACGAGGCACTTGCCACTTACGAAACCTGGCCCGGTGAACGAGACCTGATGATCCCGCGCGCCTGGCGCGTCGAGCACGCCTGGCGCTTCGCTCGCGGCGTGATTCCCCTCGGCTACCGCCCGACGATTGAGGTCGGCGGCGCGCCGCTGACGGTGATGGAGGCGCTGCGGTTTTCCAACGAGACCGAGGAGCACGACGATGTGCTGGACGGCGGCCTGCTGGACGCCGCCTTCGCGGATGGCCGAGTTCTGCTCCGGATTGATTCGTGATGCGAAGGGCACGACCGAGTCGTTATGATCTGGCGGCCGACGGCAATTCGCCCGCCGCCCCACGTTGGATCCCTCGACTCCGCTGGGGATGACAGGGAGAGGGAGGGGCCTACGAGTACGACTTGTCGTTGTCGTCGGCTCCCCAAATAATCCAATCATCCTGAGCTTGTCGAAGGATCCGAGCCGCACGTGCCGCCCAACGTGTTCGACGGTCACGCGCCCATGCGCGCTCGCCACTCGTCGAGCGTGTTCTGGAGCGACCGGCACAGCGGGATCTCTGGCCTCCAGCCAGTGGCCGCCGCCAATTTCGAAGCGTCGCCGACAATTAATGGCGCCTCGCTGGGGCGCATGCGCGCCGGATCTTGCCGCACCTCGATCGGGACCGTCGCCCGCGCCAGCAGCGCGTCGAGCAGGTCCTGGACCGAACGCGCCACCCCGCTCGCCACATTGAAGACCTCTCCCGCGTACTCGCGCCGCGCCATCACGCCGTAAGCCCGCACCACGTCGCGCACGTCGAGGAAGTCGCGCCGCGCCCCCAGGTTGCCGACCAGGAGCAGCGGCTGACCGCGCCCCGTTTCGGCCTCGGCGATCTGCCGTGCGAAGCTCGCCACCGCGAAGCGGTCGCTCTGGCCCGGCCCGATGTGGTTGAAGGGCCGCGCCCGTACCACCGGCAAGCCGTAGCTCAGGAAATACTGCAAGCCGAGCATATCCTGCGTCACCTTGCTCACGGCATAGGGGTTACTCGGGCGGAAGGGCTGATCTTCGGTGACCGGCAGGCGCTCGGGCGGCACCGCGCCGTAGACCTCGGAGGAGCCGGCTACCAGGATCACCGGCACCGGCTCGAGCCGGCGCGCGGCCTCCAGCACATTGAGCTGTGCCAGGCTGTTGTTCAGCAGCGTTTGGCCGGGATCGGCGATCGCCTGGGGCACGTAGGCCTGCGCCGCCAGGTGAAAGATGACTTCGGGGCGCTGGGCGAGGATGGTGCGCGCGGTCAGGTCCGCGTCGAGCAAGTCCGCGGTCAGCGCGACGACCCCCTGCGGCAGCCGGGCGCGGTGGGCCGAGAGGCCCACCACCTCGTTCCCCGCCGCCAGCAGGTGCTCGCTCAGGTGCCGGCCGACAAAGCCGCTGGCACCGGTGATCAGCGCCCGCATCGGTCCCGCTCGTCAGCGCACGGCCGGCGCTTCCGCCTGCGGCAGCCCGGCCTCCTCGCGCAGCGCTGCC
>DASSHC010000109.1:0-4514 GCA_035693105.1 Thermomicrobiaceae bacterium
CGCTGGCGGTCGGCGGCGGGGGGCAGTTCCACCACCTACGCGAGCCGCGCGAGATCGTCTCGGCCTTCTCGGGAGAGCTGGGCGAGCTCTTCGCGGTCGCGGCGCGCGATGTCCGGCTGGAGGTCGAGTGCGCGCCGGGTATCGAGTTGGAGGTCATCAGCGACTACTGGACGCGGCGCGAGCAGGGCGACCATCCGAACTGGTCAATCGCGGTCGGCGACCTGATCGCCGGCGACGAGCGCCATGTGGTGCTGCGCCTCGGCTTTCCGCCGCGCCTGGCCCGGGTCGAGCCGGTGGTGCGCGTCCGGCTCGTCTGGAGCGCCGCCGGCGCGCGGTCGAGCACGCCCTGGTCGGCGTTCGACTTCCGCTATGCCGACGACGCGGCCTGCAGCGCCGAGCCGCGCGACGAGGAGGTGGCGCGCTGGGCCGCGCGCCAGCAGGCCGATCGCGCGCTCAAGGAGGCGACGGTGCAGAGCCGGCGCGGCAATGCCGCCGCGGCCCAGGCGGTGCTCTCCCAGGCGCGGCAGCGCGTCGCGCCGCAGGCGGCCGGCGACGCCGAGCTGAGCCAGTCGCTGGCGGAGATGGACGCGATGCAGCAGGCGGTGGCGTCCGCGCCGCTGGCCTCCGCGACGGCCAAGGAGTCGCTCTCCCGCGCCCAGCGCCGGCTGCGCGGCCAGCGCGACCTGCGCGAGTCATAGCTGCCGTGGCGGCCCCAGCGCGACCCGCTGGGGCCGCCGCTATTTCACGTGCAGCGAGAGCCACCAGAGGAAGGCCGCCCAGCTCCGCTGCCCGGCCCAGCCCTCGGCGATGGCGCGCACCTCGGCCTCGCTGGCGCGCCGCCCCAGGTAGGCCTTGCCGATCGAGTCGCGCAGGCCCAGATCGGCCGCCGGGATGCTGTCCGGCGCGCCGTAGCCGCGCATCAAGAGGTACTCCGCCGTCCAGCGGCCGATCCCCTTGTGCGCGGTCAGCGCCGCGATCGCCTCCTCCTGGGGCAGGGTGCCGATCGCCTCCAGGTCGAGCTCCCCCCGCTGCACCGCGCGCGACAGCCCGACCAGGTAGCTCGCCTTCTGGCGACTGAACTGGTGCGCCGCCAGCTCCTCCGGCTCCAGCGCGGCCAGCCAGGCGGGGGTGGGGAAGAGCGGGTAGGAGACGCCGTCGACCACCAGTTGCTGGCCGGCCAGCGCCACCAGCCGCTCCTTCAGGGTGCGGGCGAAGCGCACGTTGATCTGCTGCCCGATGACCGCGAAGAGGAGCGCCTCGAAGGGGTCGGGCACCAGCACCGGGCGCAGGCCGGGGAAGCGCGCGGCCTGCGCGCCGAGCACCGGGTCACGCGCGGCGATGGCGTCGAAGGGCGCCGGGTCGAGATCGAGCCGGAAGACTCGCCGCGCGAAGGCCACCGCCGCCCGCCCGGCCTCGTCGTCCAGCCCCTCGGCTCGCACCTCCAGCCGCAACAGCGGCGCCTCGGCCGGTCCGCGCGCCTGGATCGCCAGCAGCAGCTCGCGCCCGGCCAGCCGCAGCGCGCGCCGGTAGCTGCCGCCGGCCGGGTCGGTGGCGTCGAGCACGACCGAGGGAGAGTAGTGCATCGCGATCAGCGCCTGATCGAAGGCGTAGGGCGGCGCGGGGCGCAGCTCGTAGACCCGCGTCCCCCGCGCGCTCGATCGCTCCACGACCTCGACCATGTTCCCCATTCCTTCCTCGCCCCGCGCGGCCCGCCCGCGTTACGATAGGATGCGGCGGGAAGGAGGCCGAATGCAACTCGCTACTCGTAGCCCACGTAGCCCGCAGGCCGAGCGGGAGGTTCGCCGCGACAGCGCGCTGCGCCGTGCCCGCAGCTGCTACGACCACCTGGCCGGCGTCGCCGGCGTCACGCTCTTCGAGGAGTTGATCCGCCGCGGCTGGATCGCGCTCGAGCCGGGCGCGAGCGCCGCGGACCACCCACCCTGCGTCCTGACCGAGTCCGGCCGGGCCGCGCTGACCCGGCTCGGCGTCGCCGTCGATGACGCGCTGGGCGCCAAGCGCGCCGTCGCCTATGCCTGCCTCGACTGGACCGAGCGCCGCCCGCACCTGGCCGGGGCGCTGGGCGCGGCGGTCTTGGCCGCCCTGGAGCGCGACGGCGTCGCCGTGCGGGAGCGCGGCCGCGCGCTGCGTCTCACGTCACTGCTGGCGGATTGGTTGGATGCCTCGGTCCGAGGTCAAACGCGGAGCACGCGGTAACGCACCCCGCTATGAGCGCGTGGGCGGATAGGGGATTAGCCGAAGATGGTGATGCGCTCGTCGGGGAAAACCGCGGTGATCTCTAGTCGCCCGCCGAGCGCGGCGACGTAGTCGCGCAGGGTGGAGACGTAGGTGTCCTGCTCGTGCTCGATGCGCGAGACGTTGGCCTGAGACACCCGCAGGCGCTCGGCAAGCTGCGCCTGCGTCAGCCCGCAAGCCGTGCGCGCCTCGGCCAGACGCAGGGCGTCATCGATCGCCTGCTTATATTCGTCGATCCGGGCACGGCGCGCCGGATCGGCCTTCGCCGCGTCGGCCAGCCGCGCGAACTCGTTCGACCTCGTCATGGCAGCAGCCCCTCCTCGCGCAATGTCCTGAGATGCAACTCGTACAAATCGTCAGCCCAGGGAATCATCTCGTCGTACCACGCTCGCCAGCGCCCGGTCTTGTCGCCGCCGATCAGGAGAATGGCATGACGACGTGGATCAAAGGCGAACAAGATTCGCATGTTGCCACCGGGCGGACGCAGTTCTTTCATGTTTGAATACCGCGAACCATGTACGGTATCGACCACAGGCCGCCCTAACCCCGGTCCGCGCTCCTCGAGAAACGCCACCGCGGCAATGATGGCGTCCTGGGTGGTCTCATCGAGTCCGCCATACCACTCTCCGAACTCGTCGGTGTACTCGACTTCCCATCCCATGCCCCTCATTATAACGTAGGCATTGTAAAATGCAAGCGTTATATACCGTCCTGAAGCCGCCCTTTCCCCGAGGGCGACTCTTTCAGGCCCCCTCCGCATCATTCTAAGCGTTCGCTCGCCGACGGCTTACGACAGCTTCGGCAGCACCTCGCGCTGGTAGAGCTCGAAGAAGCCCTCCTGGTGCGGGCCGACGTTGTGCACATACACGTGGTCGTAGCCGGCGTCGACGAACTGCGTGATCGACTGGAGGTGGCGCGCGGGGTCGGGGCCGCAGGTGATGACCTCGGCCACCTGCTCCTCGCTGATCGACGCGCTGGCGGCGGCGAAGTCCTGCGGCAGCGCGATCTCCTGGCTCAGCTGGCCCCCCAGCACCGCCTCCGGCCAGCACTGGTGCGCGATCTTGCGCGCCTCCGCCTCGCTCGGCGCGTAGCAGACGGTCGTCTGGCCGTAGCGCGGCTTCCCCTGGCCGCCCGCCTGCTCGAAGGCCTGCACGAGCTCCTTCTCCGGGGCCGTGCTGATCAGCCCGTCGCCGATCTGGCCGGCCAGCTCGACCGCGTCCTGGCCGCTGGCGCCGACGTAGATCGGCGGGAGCGGGCTGGGAAGCGAGTAGATCTGAGCGTTCTCGACGGTGAAGTAGTCGCCGTAGAAGCTCTGCATGTCGCCCTGCCAGAGGGTGCGAATCAGGTCGATCGCCTCGATCAGCATGTCGTGGCGGATGTTCACCTCCGGCCAGTGGCTGCCGAGGATGTGCTCGTTGAGGCGCTCGCCCGAGCCGACGCCGAGGAAGAAGCGGCCCGGCATGAGGCTGGCCGCGGTAGCGGCGGCCTGGGCGACGATCGCCGGGTGGTAGCGGATCAGCGGGCAGGTGACGCCGGTGCCGAGCCGCAGCGTCCTGGTCGCCTGCGCGATGGCGCCGATGGTGGTCCAGGCGAAGGGCGCCTGCCCCTGCGTGTCGAGCCAGGGGAGGAAGTGATCGGAGATCAGGCAGAAGCTGAAGCCGCTCTGCTCGGCCATCTGCGCGTAGCGAACCAGATCCGGCGCTGGGTGCTCCTCGCTGGAGAGGGCGTAGCCAAATTCCGTCATGCCATCCTCCTTGATCCGCTCACGCCGGAGCCGTCCCGGCCAGGGCCGCCGCGCCGCTGCAAGCTCCGTGCCTCCTCGCCGCACGGAGCGAGGCCGAAGGCAAGGGCATGGCTCCTGCGCCCCCGAGCGTGAAGGAGGTAGCCATGAGCGACGAGCAACGACCTACCGATGAGACGCAAGACGAGGTGCTGCAGCGCAACATCGAAGGCTCGCGGCGGATCATCGCGGAGAAGCGCGCGGCCTCGGCGGCGGCCGGCGGGCCCGAGCCGCGGCCGGAGGACGAGCCGAAGCACGGCTCGGAGCGCCCGCCGGGCCACGCCGACGTGCCCGAAGGCGGCAGCAGCGGCTCGGAGATGAACCTCGGCGGCGGCTACAAGAGCGACACCAAGCCGCGGTAGAGCGCGACAGAGAGCCCTCATCCCTCATCCCCCAGCCCCTTCAGGAACGGAGCCCAATGCTGGGAGAAGGGAAGACAGCGGGGGGAAGAGGCGAATGACGACGGCATGTCGTCGTCGTT
>DASSHC010000110.1:0-26049 GCA_035693105.1 Thermomicrobiaceae bacterium
CAGTCAGCCACGCCCGACATCCCCCGGCCGCGCTACGTTCCGGCCCCGGATGCCGCGGCGGGGCGGACTTTCGGTGTCGTGCTCGATACCTCCGGCTCGATGGATCGCGTTCTCTTGGCCAGGGCGCTGGGAGCCATCGCCGGCTATAGCCTCGCTCGTGAGATCCCAGCCGTGCGCGTGGTCTTCTGTGATGCCGCCGCCTACGACCAGGGCTACCTCCCACCGGAGGCCATCGCGGATCGCGTCAAGGTGCGCGGGCGCGGCGGGACCGTGCTGCAGCCGGGCGTCGA
Source organism: Thermomicrobiaceae bacterium (assembly GCA_035693105.1). Classification (GTDB taxonomy): domain Bacteria; phylum Chloroflexota; class Chloroflexia; order Thermomicrobiales; family Thermomicrobiaceae; genus DASSHC01. The sequence continues at coordinate 291 of DASSHC010000110.1, forward strand.
CCTGTTGGAGCGGGCGGGCGATTTTCCGGACAACGGCCCGCTCCTGATCATCACCGACGGCTATTGCGATCACATCCGGATTCGTGGTGCGCGCGAGCACGCCTACCTGATCCCCGCCGGGCATCGGCTCCCGTTCGCGCCGAGGGGGCCGGTCTTCACGCTCCAGTAGCGGGTGAGCCCGAGCCCTCAATCGCCCTTGCCGGTCAGCACGGCGCGCAGGGCGGCCAGGACCAGCTCGTCCTCGCCGGGGGCGAGCGTCTGGGGGTTGAGCGCGATGGCACCGTCGCCGGTGGCGCCGACCGCCACGCGCGGGTCGCGCTCCCAGAGCGCGGCCACCAGGTCGTCGCGGCCGAGCCGGCAGGGCGGCGAGAGGCGCACGATGGCGCGGGCGTGCGGCTGGCCCGCCTCGCTGGGGAAGCCGCGCTCGGCCGTCACGCCGGGGATACCGGCCAGCCCCGCCAGCCAACGCGCCACCGAGCGCTCGTAGCCCGCGATGACCTCCGCCTCGTCGCGCGCCAGCGACCACTCGACCGCCGCCAGCAGCCCGGCCAGCTCCTCCTTGCCCACCTTCATCGGGCGGCCGATGCTGTGGTTGGGCGGGCCGTTGCGCCGGCAGCCCTCGACGATCTCGCGCCGCCCGAGCACCAGCCCGCTCGACTGTGGCCCGCAAAGCCCCTTGCCGCCGCTGAAGATGGCGGCGTCGGCGCCCAGCTCCCGCGTGAAGCGCCACAGGTTGCTGACCGGCGGGATCTGCGCCGCCGAGTCGACGATGACCGGCACGCCCCGCTCGTGCGCCAGCAGCACGACCTCCTCCAGCGGCAGCGCCCCCTCCGCATAGTGCGCCCCGGCGAAGTAGAGCACGCAGGCCGTGCGGGCGCCGAGCGCCTGGCGCAGCTCTTCGGGGTCGGGCCCGATCTCGACCAGCCGGGCGCCGGTCTGGCGCGCGGCGTAGTCGTAGCCGTTGCGCTGGCCACGGAAGACCACCACCTCGGTCTGCGGCGCGTCCTCCAGGTAGGGCATGGCGTCGACCAGGCGCGGGTCGTCGCCGGTGAGGCAGGCGGCCACCGCCAGCGTGATCCCGGCCGCCGCACCGGACGAGACGTAGCAGGCGTCGTTGTGGGTCAGTTCCGCGATGCGCGCGCCCACCCGGCGCTGCAGCTCCGGCAAGTCGATGAACCAGCCGGCCGCCTCCTGCATCGCCGCCAGCACCGGCGGTGGCATCAGCGAGCCGCCCAATCTGGTCAGCGTGGCCGAGGCGTTGATCACGCGGCGGACACCCAGCGCCTGGTAGAGACTCATGACGGCCACTCCCTCCGAAAGCGCGATAGCGGCGGCACGTCGAGCCGCGCCGCCAGCAGCGCGTCGAGCTGATCGTGGTCGGTGCCGCCCTCGTGGCAGAGGCGATAGGGCACCACGGGCCCGCCCAGCGCGTCGCGCAGGGGCTGCAGCCAGGGAAGCCCGCCCAGCGTTCCCTCGTCGTCCAGACTAAGGATGGTGGCCGCCGTGACGTCCGGCGCGTGGTGGCGCGGGTCGAAGTAGGCCAGCGTGCGCGCCACCGCCGCCGCCTGGTCGGGATGCGCGCGCAGGAAGTCGTTGATCTCCTCGACCGGGTAGGCGGTGCTGCGCCCGGCGGCCTCGGCCAGGCGATAGAGCAGCAGCCCAGCGGCCTGCGCGACCGCGAAGCCGGGGCGCCGCGCCGCGGTGATCAGCGCCAGTTCATCACCGGCGACCGCCACGCGCTTGCGGTCGACCTCGGGCCGGTCGCAGAGGAACTCGGCGCCGCGCAGGCAGTCGGCGGCGATGCCGCGGTAGATGTAGCTCCGCGCCTCGGCGATTCCCTCGGTCAGCAGGCCGGGGTAGGCGGCGGCGTAAGGCTGGTCGGCCAGCCGCTGGCCGCGGTGCATCAGCGTCAGGCAGACGTAGCGTTGGCGGTCGTTGTAGTCGGGCACGTGGTTGACGCTGCCGTAGCGCGGCGTGGTCAGCAGGGCCGGGAAGGGACCGCTGCCCTGGGGCACGCTGTAGTAGCCGAAGATGCGGTAGGGGCCCAGGCTGGTCAGCCGCAGCGCGTAGACGTCGCAGAAGTCGGTGCCGTGGCGCGGCAGCGGCTCAAGCTCCGGCCGCGCCGGGTAGCGCGCCAGCTCCTGGTCGATCCCCTCCCAGAACTCGTCGAAGTCGGCTGGTTTCGCGCTCGCCATCTCGCTCGTCATCATCCTCGCTCCCGCCTAGCCTACCGTCGTCTCAGCGCCGACCGCCGCGCCGTCCGGCTGGAGATGCCGCGCCAGGAAGCGCTCGACCTGGCCCATGGCCCAGTAGCTGCCGGCGTCGTGGGCGCAGCGCTCGTAGGCGTACAACTCCTTGGGGCAGCGCAGCGCCTCGAAGAGCGCGAAGCCGGTCTCGGGCGGGCAGACATCGTCCTCCAACCCGAGGTAGACCAGCATCGGCGCCCGCACCAGCGGGGCGAAGTTGAGGATGTCGTAGTAGGACAGCGTCTCGCGCAGCAGCGGCTCGTGCTCCGGATGCTGGCGCAGGTACTCGTTGATCTCCTCATACGGGTAGGAGTGCGTCAGTGCGGCGGCGTCGAGGAAGCCGCAGAGGTAGGGCGCCCCGGCCGCGCCGCAGGCGATCACGTCGCGGCGCAGGGCGGCGGTGGTGATCGTGAGCGCGCCGCCCTGGCTGCTGCCATGGACGCCGATGCGCGCCGGGTCGACCTCGGGACGGCTCAGCAGGAAATCGACCGCCCGCGCCGCGTCGACGTAGAAGCCGCGGTAGCCGTAGGTGTGGCGGTCAGTGATGTTGTGCACCAGCAGGCCGGGGTAGCCGGGGTTGAAGTGCGCGTTGGAGCGCAGCTTGCCGCGCGGCGCCACCCCGACGGCGGCGTAGCCGAGCCGGGCCCACGACTTGGGCAGCGTCGGCTCCGAGATGTAGCCGGGCACGATCAGCAGCCCCGGGTAGGGCGGCGGCAGCGCGGCCTCGGTTGGCCGGCAGTACCAGCCGGCCACGCGCAGGTGGTCGAGGCTGTCGTAGTGGATCTCGTAGACCTCGACCGCCTCGGTCGAGCGCGCCGGGACGGGCGTCAACGCGGGATTGAGCGGGATGGCGGCCGCCTCGGCCATGATCTCGCCCCAGAAGGCGTCAAAGTCCGGCGGCCGCTCGATGGTGACCTCGTACTCCCGTGGGTGCCCTCGTGCCGGCATGGCGTGCTGCTCCTTCGTACGAGCCCTCACCCCCGGCCCGGACGGAGCCTCTCCCAATCTTGGGAGAGGGGAGACGTCGAGGGCAGCCAGCAGCCCTCCTGTAGCTGCTCCCCTTCTCCCAGTATTGGGAGAAGACTCCGTGCGGGCGGGGTCTCTGTGCGGGATGAGGGCCGCCCCCGCCTACAACCCGAAGACGCGCATGGCGTTGCGGCTCTTGACGTCCTCGACCACCTCGCTCGGCAGCGCCTCGGTGCGCGCCAGGCAGCCCGCGATGTCGCCGATGTTGTGCGGGTAGTCAGAGCCGTAGAGGAGCTGGCTGGGGCCGCCGACCTTCAGGCAGAGATCGATCGCGTTCTGCTCGTAGGCTACCGTGTCGAAGAAGATGCGCCGCAGGTAGCTGGAGGGCGGCTGGCTGATATTGACCCGGCAGGCCGGCATCTTGTCCCAGCACTGGTCGAGCCGCCCGGCCAGATAGGGGAGCGTGGCCCCGGCGTGCGGCGCGATCAGCTTCAGGTTCGGGTAGCGGTCGAAGAAGCCGTCGTAGATCATGCGCGCCACCGCCAGCGTGGTGTCGATCATGAAGCCGACCGAGGCGACGAGGTTGTAGACGGTCATGTCCATCTCGTCCACTCCCGGCGGCGTGGTGGGGTGGACCAGCACCGGCAGCCCGCGCCGGTCGATCGCCTCCCAGATCGGCGCGAAAGCCGGGTCGGTCAGCGGCTGCCCACCGATATTGGCCAGCACGGTCACGCCCTTGTAGCCGAGCTGGTCGATGGCGCGATCAAGTTCGGGCAGCGAGTCGCTCGCCGAGCGCCAGGGGAGGCTGGCGATGCCGGCGAAGCGATCCGGGTGCGCCCGCACGACCTCGGCGATGTGATCGTTCATCAGCCGCGCCGCGCGCAGGCTGTCGGCGTCGCTGCCCCAGATGACGTTGGGACAGGTGAGCGAGAGGATCGAGAGATCGACGCCTCCCTGGTCCATCGCCTGCAAGCGCAGGTCGACGTCGAACATGCCGGGTTGCAGCGTCATGAAAGGCGCGCCGTTGCGGTGAACGGCCGGCCCGCCGGAGCGGTCGGTCTTGACCTCGTAGGTCGGGCCGCCGCGCTCGGAGAGGAGATTGACGAACTCCTCGCTCAAGATGTGGGTGTGAACATCGACGACGGTCATGCACCCTCCACTCACACTCTTCGACTACCCATGCGCCCGGCACGCCGCTCGCGCGCCCGGCTGTCTCCAATCCCGTTGCGATGGCACTAGCTTAGCCGAGGGAGCGGTTTCGTCAAGGTGCAGTGCGTGCGCTCACCACGCGTCCAAACTCCCGTGGGGGCGGCCCCCGTTGCGAACGGAGCCGCCCTCGTTGTTTTGCGCATTAGCGACGGGGAACTGGAGAACGTGTGCGGCGAACGACGGAAAAGGTGGTGGGCCACGAGGGCAGGCACGGTGGCCTGCCCCTACGGGAGTTCGAGGCGCAACCGACAAACGGCTTGACCGCTCCCAACGCCCTTACCCCTTCGGCGTCGCCGACGGGATGTAGGCGTTGGTGAACGCCTGGCTGACGTCGACCTGGCCCGAGAGGAGCCCGGCCTGCTGCAGGAAGGCGGCCATCTCCTGCCAGGCCTGCGGGTCGGTGCGGCCCGGCTGCCCCTCCTGCTGCCAGAGCGGGATGGTCGCCTTGAGCACGGCCAGCGCGTCCGCCTGCTGACCCTGGTCGCTCAGGCCGGGCACGTACTTCTTGCTGATGTTGACCGTGTCCTCTGGGTGTGCGTTGACGTAGTCCAGTCCCTTGAGGGTCGCCGCGATCACCGCCTTGACGGTCTTGTCGTCCTTCAGCCCCTTCTCGGTCACGATCAGGCCGTTCGAGACCAGCCCCTGCGTGCTGGATACCGGGATAGTGCGGGTAGCGAAGCCTGCCTTCTGGAACTGGATCGCCTCGTTGTTGAGATAGCCCATCACGGCGTCGACCTTGTGTCCCATCAGCGAGGCCACCTGGTTGAAACCGATGCTCTGCTCGTCGATGTCCTGCTCGCTCAGCCCGGCGCTTTGCAAGAGCGCCAGCAGGCCGATGTAGGTCGCGCCGTACTTGCCGGGGATGCCGACGCTGTGCCCCTTCAGGTCAGCCGGCGACTTGATCGGCGAGTCGGCCGGGACGATCAGCGCCACCGGGTAGCGGGTGAAGATCTGCGCCACGTAGACCAGGGGCGCGCCCTTGCTGCGCGCCTGCAGCGCCTCATCGCCGCCGCCGAAGAGGATGTCCTCTTTGCCGGCCACCAGCGCGCCGAACTCGTCCTCGCTGGCGGCGTGGTGGTGCAGCGTCACCTTCAGCCCCGCGTCCTTGTAGTAGCCGAGCGAGTCGGCCACGTAGAAGGGGGCGAATTGGATGTTGGGTACGTAGGTCAGACCGATGGTCACCGAACGATCGGCGGCGGCCCCGCGCCCGCAGCCGGCCAGCGCCGCCGCCAGCAGCACGGCCAGCAGCAGCCGGGCAATCCAGGTACTTCCGCGCATCTCTCCCTCTCCTCCTCGGAGGCAAACAAAAACGCCCAAGGCAGACCTCGGGCGCGGAGCGCGCGCGAATGCACGGGGACGCAAACTTCTCCCATCCGGACTCTACCGTCGGCTCCGGAATCTCACCGGATCTGCGGCTACCGCCGCTCGCGGGCTATACCGCCGGTCGGGAATTGACGCCGTGGCGCCGCACCCTGCCCCGAAGTCTTGCGCCGTTACTATAGCAGATCGGTTGAGCGCCGTAAATCCGGCCTTAAGTTCCCGGCACGTTCAGCTTGTAGAAGTCGATCGCGTTGCGCGCGAAGAGCTTGTTCTTGACCGCCTGCTCCACCGGCAACTCGTCGAGCACCTGGATCGAGCGCGGCAGCGAGCCGACCTGGTGCGGGTGGTCGCTCCCCAGCATCAGCCGGTCCTCGCCCACGAACTTCAGCCCCAGCTGGGTGACGTCGGGGTCGAACAGCACGCTGTCGAAGTACATCTCGCGGAAGTATTCGCTGGGACGGCGTTGCAGCTTGCCGGCGATCTCCGGATAGATGGCGTAGCCGCGCTCGACGCGCTCGGCCATGTAGGGGAGCACCCCGCCGAGGTGCGTCTGGTGCAGCTTGAGATTGGGGTAGCGATCGAGCACGCCGGCCAGTACCATGCGCACCGCCGCCATGGTGGTGTCGTAGGCGAAGCCGAGCAGGGCCACCAGCCGGTAGTCGTTCATGTAGGCCGAGAAGGCGGGGCCGGTCGGGTGGACCATAAGCGGCACGCCCAGCGCCTCGGCGGCCTCGTAGATCGGCCAGAACTTCTCCAGCTCCAGCGTGTCGCCGTTGACGTTGGAGTAGATCATCGCCCCGGCCAGGCCGAGCTGGTTGACCGCGCGCTCCAGCTCGCGCGCGGCGGCCTCCGGCGCCTGCAGCGGCAAGGTCGCCAGGAACTGGAAGCGCTCGGGGTACTGCTGGCGCAGCTCGGCGTAGGCGTCGTTGACGATCCGGGCCAGCTCGATGCCGCGCTCCGGCCGCTCGACGTGCACGCCCGGCGTGGTCAGCGACATCAGCGACAGGTCGATCTTGTACTCGTCCATGTCGCGCAGGCGCTGCTCGACGAAGCGGTGCGCGTCGCCCACCACGTTGTAGTCGCCGGCGTAGTTGACCTGCATCCGGCCCTGCGCGTCGTAGCTGATCGAGGCGTGCTCGCTGTAGCGGTCGATCGCGTCCAGGTAGGCCGGCGGGTAGAAGTGCGTGTGCACGTCGATGCGCACGTGTTCCTCCTCATGTGCTCGTGTCGTCGCGTGGCGCTCGGGATCGCGCGGCGCATGGTAGCACAGGAGCTGGCTGACAGGAACGCGGGCGAGGCTATGGTCAGGCTATGGCGTGAAGTTCCAGTTGCGCGGCACCGGCGTCTGCTCCACGCTCACCGGGCGCACCGCCGGCACGGCGGCCGAGTCGGCGGCGCCGACGTGGACGGTGATCTTGTCGTAGCCCGTGGCGCCATCGGGCGCTGGGCTGGCCTCCTCGGCGGTCTGGAAGGCCCCGGTGCCGTCGGCGGCGCGCACCGCCAGCGTCACCTTCCCTTGCGTGGCCGGCGTCCAACGGTAAGTCCAGCGGACCCAGCTCAGCGGCGAGAGCGGCGTCTCCAGGGTGGCGTCGTCCCAGCTCTTGCCGCCGTCGGCCGAGACCTGCACGCGCTTGATGCCGCGGTTGCCGGCGAAGGCGATGCCGCCGACCAGCACCGGCTGCCCGGCCGGCACGCCCGAGGCACGCGGGGTGTCGATGCGCGACATGGTCTGGACGGTGGCCACGTCGCTCCAACCGGCGTGCTGCCAGTAGCCCGTAAAGTCGTAATCGACCAGGCTGATGCGATTCAACCACTTGACGTTCTTCATGCCGTAGATGTTGGGCACCAGCAGGCGCATCGGGAAGCCGTGATCCTTGGCCAGCGGCTGGCCGTCGAGCTTGTAGACCAGGAAGGTGTTCGGATCGAGCGCCTTGGCCACCGGGATCGAGTCGGTGTAGTCGTCGGCGGCGTGGAGCACGACGTCGACCGCGCCCGTCTTGATGCCGGCCTCATCCAGCAGCGTGTGCAGCGGAAAGCCGGTCCACTGGCCATTGCTGATGTACTGGCCGCCGACCTCGTTGCTGATGCACTCCAGTGTGGCCATGTGCTGCTGCGCCGGGCGCGCCAGCAGCTCATCGTAGGTGTAGCTCTTCGGGTTGTTGACCAGCCCGTCGATCTGGAGCGTCCAGCCATCGGCCGAGACCGAGGGATTGACGAAGTTCTTTGAGACCTCGTAGAAGTCCTCGGCCGGCGTGATCGCGGGGTAGAGGCCGTTGGCTTCGGGCTGCTCATCCTTGATCTGGCTCTTGCCCGAGAGGCCGACGAAGAAGCGCCCGATGTAGAGGAACGCCAGCGCCGAGGGGACGCCGAGGCCGACCCAGCGCAGCATCTGGCGCCGCGCCGGGTCGAAGGTGGCCGCCTGTCCCGAGCCGAGCGACCAGACCGTCAGCGCGGCGGCGAAGCAGATGGCGATGATGGCGAAGGCGATCAACGAGCGCACGGTGCCGGCCGAGGCGTGCGCGGCCAACAGCCCGATGCCGCCCACCGGCGCCAGCACCAGCGCCAGCAGGCCCCAGACGCCGAGCGCCAGCGCGGCGAAGACCGCCGCCGGCCTGGCTCCGCGCCGCACCAGCGGCACCACCAGCGCGCCGATCAGCCCGCCGAGCGCCACTTGCCCGACCAATAGACCAACGAACAGGAGCGGCTTGGCCGCCGACTCGAGTTGGCCCAGGATGCTGGAGAAGACCGCGGTGGGCAGCCAGGCGATCAGGCGGTCGGCCAGCAACTGGGGAGGTACCGGAGCGCTCCAGAGGCGACCGAGGAGGAGCATCGCGACCGCGGACAGCAGCCCGGCGCCGATGCCGGGGAGAATACCGTTGCGGGATAAGTGCAGCGCACGCATGAGAGCACCCTTCGCTAGGCGCCGCGACCTTCATACTGAGTATACGGCTCGGAACCCGACTCGGTTCATGCGTGCAGCCGCCGCAACGCCTCCGCCACGTCGGCCGCCGCCAGCGGCGCGCGGTAGAACTCCCGCTCGTCGCGCGCCAGCACGAGATAGACGGTGCCGATGCGCGCCTCGATCCCGGGATAGTCGGGATGCCCCAGCAGGATGACGGCGGTCGAGCGGTGGTGGACCCGGAAGCCGGCCTCCTGAAGGCCGCGCACCAGGCGCTCCTGTAACGGTTGCACCCCCACCCCTCAGCTCCTCTCCGGCCTCGCAACGGTAGCGCTCGTGCGCCGCGCACATCGTACCCGCTCGGGGCGACGACGGCGCGGCAACCGAGACAACACGTATGCATACCTTGTCACTGGTGCTAGCCGGCTAGCCGGCTGGTGCGGTGGTGGAAGCGAGGTGCGGGGGAATCCTTGGCGGGCAAACTAAAGAAAGCGTACTCATGCGCTGGCCGGGGTTGGCCCCGCGACGACCCCGTCGATGGAGATGCCCACGTGAACGAAGACCTTGCTCATTCGACCCGCCTGATCGCGACGCCGAGCCTGTCGAGCAGCGCGCCCCAGCCGCTCCGGCGGCTCGCGCTGCCGTCCACGCCGTCGAGGAAGGCCACCTGCTCGGTCAGCAGCAGACGCGTCCCGCCACCGACGGCGGTCAGCTCCACCGTCGTCAGCGCGGCCGAAACGCGGACCTCCGCGGCGCTCAGCGTATAGGCGAAGACGATCCGCTCATCGGGCACGAGGTCGAGGTAGACGGTGTCGTTGCGTCTGGGCGCCGGTGGGGTCGCCGTGCTGCCGACGGGGAGGAAGCGCAACCGCTCAAAACCGCCGACGCGGAAGTCGAGCGTGAACTCGTCGAGCTCCCAACCCTCGCCCTCCGCGAACCAGCGGCGCTTGATCCCGGGGTCCGCGAACGCCATGAAGACGCGCGTCGGCGGCGCCGGGTAGGTCCGCTCGACGCGGAGGGTGCGGTGCACGACCGGGCCCGCCATCAGCTCCGCCCTTCCTCGGGCGGCTGCGCCTCCTCAGCCAGCACGACGCCCAGCTGGTCGAGCCGGCGCTCCCAAAGCGCGCGGCGCTCGGCCAGCCACGCCGCGGCCACGTCGAGTCCGGTCGGCTCGATCCAGCACATGCGCACCCGGCCGACCTTCTCGGTCCGGACCAGTTGGCTGCGCTCGAGCACCCGCACGTGCTGGACGACCGCCGCGAGCGTGATGCCGAACGGCCGCCCCAGCTCCGAGACCGACATCGGCCCCTGGCTGAGCCGCGCTACCAGCGCGCGCCTCGTCGGGTCGCCCAGAGCGTCGAAGGCCCGGTCCGCCGCGCTCATCGCCACCCCGCTAGCCGTTCGGCCCCAGGCGGAAGGTGAGATGCGTGACGCCGGAGCCGCCGACGACACGGGTGCGCCCCAGCGTCACGCGCTTCGGGTCGATTCGATCGAACAGCCGCGTTCCGTCGCCGAGCAGGACGTGGGCGAGGTGGAGCCGCAGCTCGTCGAGCAGCCCGGCCTCGGCGAACTGCCGGATGACGTCGGCGCCGCCGAGCACTACGACGTCCTTGCCGCCGGCGGCCTCCTGCGCCCGCGCGAGGGCGGCCGCGAAGCCGCCGGTGACGAAGACGTAGGTCGTGCCGCCCTCCTTGACGATGGGGTCCGTCGCGCGGTGGGTGACGACGAAGACCGGCTGGTGGAATGGCGGGTTCTCGCCCCACGGCTCCACGCCGACATCGAACATGCGCCGGCCAACCACGACGGCGCCCGAGCGCTGGAGGAGGTTGAACGGGGTGTCCTCGCGCACGCCGGCGTTGGTCTCGGCGCCGTCCTCCTCCGCAAACATCCACTCGTGGAGCTGGTCGCCGCCGTCCCCCATGCCGTTCCCCACGGCGACGTTCGGACCGGTAGTGAACCCGTCCAGCGACATCGATTGGTCCGCGATCACCTTCCCCATGCGGCCTCCTTACCGATCGGTACTCGTTTGGTTAAGTATGGGCTTTAGTATTTCATGGGCGCTCGGCGCTGTCAAGCCGGCCGCCCGTCCCAGCGCCCGCGACAGAAGCTCCCCGTCTTCATGCGAGGCAAGAACCGACGACCCTGATCCTGCGCGTGCTAACGCCGTCGGCGAGTTAGCAAGGCGAGCTCGCCGACGACGCACCACCGGCTTACGCGGCGCTTGACAGGTCTAGAGAATTCAAAAAAAGGGGCCGTCAGAGACGGCCCCGTACAGGGAGGGAGGGAAGAGATGGTTCGTGGTTCAGCTTGGCCAGCAGCGTGCGCGAAAGCTCTTGAGTCGTTGACTGCGGGCCAAAAGCCAGTCGCGGCTGGCCGGGCAACTGATGCTGTAGTCGGAACGGCGCTCACCCACCGCTCCGGCCGGCAACTCGCGGGTCCAGGTCAAGTCGGCTCCGGGGCGCACCTGCCGCTCCATCAGGCGGCGGCAACGCGAGTAGCGACTGGGATGCCGGCGGGAGCGTCGTCCGTTTCGTTCGTCCAAGCGTCCCTCCTTTCGCGTTGTACGTACACCCTGACCTTATTGTACGTACGCTGGACGATTTGTCAACCCCCTTTCCCGAAATTGGTGCGGGCAATTTTCTCGGCAGGCGAAATGGCTGAAGAGGAGGGTTGGGTGCCGTCGCGTGGGGCACGGATCCCTCGACTGCGCTCGGGATGACAGGGGAAGAGAGGGGCTGACGACAAGCATTTGCCTCCTCCGGCAGGCCCCAAACCTAACCCTGTCATCCCGACCGAAGTGGAGGGATCCGTGCTCGTGCGACGCCATCCGTTGTCGTCGGCCCCACGACGCTCGCCTACGGCCGCAGCACGACCTTGATGCAGCCGTCCTGCTTGGCCTGGAAGATCCGGTAGCCGTCGGGCGCCGCGTCGAGCGGCAGATGGTGGGTGATGACGAAGGTCGGATCGATCTCACCGTTGCCGGCGCGCGCCAGCTGCGGCTCCAGGTAGGCCCGCACATGCGTCTGGCCCGCGACCAGATTCAGCCCCTTGGCGAAGATCGCGCCCAGCGGGAACTTGTCCACCACGCCGCCGTAGACGCCCGTCACCGAGACCACGCCACCCTTGCGACAGGCCTGGAAGACCTGCCGCAGCGCGGTCGGCCGGTCCGTCTCCAGGCGTGTCGCCTGATCGGCGCGGTCGAACCAGGGCGCGGGCCGAAGCCGTGTGCCTCCAGCCCGACGGCGTCGATGCAGACATCGGGGCCGCGCCCGCCGGTCAGCCCCTTGAGCGCCTCGACCCCGTCCACCTGGCTGTAGTCGAGCACGGCCGCCCGTCCCGCCTCGGCCACCCAGCGCGAGCGCACGCCCGGCAGCACGGTGACCGACTGGAGCCGGCGCATGAAGCGCGGCAGATTGCCGAGGTCGCGCCAGAGGTCGTAGATCTCGCCGCGGCCGGGCGATCGTTACCACCTGCTCGACCGCAATCGGGCTCGCCGGCAGCTTCGCCAGGGCAAGCGGCAGCGGCCGCCCGGCCAACCGCCGCGCGGCGGCCACACCGCCGACACCTAGAACGGCTACCGCTGCCAGTGGCAGCCAGGGGAGCAGCCGCTCGCGGGCCGCGGAATGAAGTGCCTGCATCTGGATCGTTCGGTCCTTTCCGGAGAGGCGGCCACAGACCGCGAATGGCGCTCCCTGGCAGGACACATGCCGCCCGGGCGCAACGGGCACGGATAGTGCGTGCCGGGCCTGGATGTGCGGGGCGATGCCTGTGGTTACAATGCATGCAAACGGCGGCGTCGCTCCGCCGCGACGCAGCTGCGCCGCACGACGCATTCGCCGAGGAGGGAGCTCCCGTGGCTAATCCACTGCAAAAGCTGGCGACGGTGGGTCAGAGCTTCTGGCTCGACAACCTCAGCCGCCCACTGATCACTTCCGGCGAGTTGCAGCGGCTCATTCGCGAAGATGGCCTGCGCGGCATCACCTCGAATCCCACCATCTTCGAGAAGGCGCTCGCCGACACCGACGACTACGACCCCGAGATCCGTCTGCTGGCAAACCAGGGGCTCAACGCCGAGCAGGTCTTCGAGCGGCTCGCCATCCAGGACATCCGCGAGGCCGCCCAGCTCCTACGCCCGGTCTTCAAGGCGACCGAGGGCGGCGACGGCTTCGTCTCGCTGGAGCTGCCCCCCTACCTGGCCGGCGACACCGAGACCAGCATTCGCGAGGCCAAGCGCCTCTTCCAGGAGATCGGCCGTCCCAACGTCATGATCAAGGTGCCGGGTACCCCCCAGGGGATCCCCGCCATCCGGCAACTGATCGCCGCTGGCATCAACATCAACATCACGCTCCTCTTCTCGCTGGCGCGTTACCAGGAGGTCATCGAGGCCTATCTGGCGGGCCTGGAGGAGCGCCAGGCGCAGGGGCTGCCGATCGACTCCATCGCCTCGGTCGCCAGCTTCTTCGTCAGCCGCGTCGATACCGAGGTCGACAAGCGTATCGACGCCATGCTGACGCAGACAACCGACGATGAGAAACGCACGAAGCTGGAGTGGCTCAAGGGCCGCGTGGCCGTCGCCAACGCCAGGCTGGCCTACCAGCTCTTCCGGCAGCGCTTTAGCCAGGAGGACGCGCGCTGGCGACGCCTCAAGGACGCCGGAGCGCGCCTGCAGCGGCCGCTCTGGGCCAGCACCAGCACCAAAAATCCGGCCTACAGCGACATCAAGTACGTCGAGGCGCTGATTGGGCCGGACACCATCGACACCATGCCGCCGGCTACCGCCGACGACTTCCGCGACCACGGTGTCGTCGAGGTCAACGTCACCAAGGAGATGGCCGAGCAGAGCCGCGTGCTGGAGACGCTGGCCGAGATGGGCATCAGCTACGACGACGTGGTCGAGACGCTGCAGGACCAGGGTGTGGCGGCCTTCACGAAGTCGTTCGAGAGCCTGATCGGCGGCATCGAGGAGAAGCGCAAGCAGTTCGCCTCCCGGCAGACGCGGGGCAGCTTCAGCGACCAGATCCAGGCCACCGCGCGGCAGCTCGAACGCGAGCGCGCCGTCGAGCGACTGTGGCAGAAGGACGCCAGCCTCTGGAGTAGCGACCCACAGGTGCAGGCCAAGATCAAGGACCGGCTGGGCTGGCTGGAGGTCCCGCACACGATGCTCGGCGAGGTCGGCCGGCTGAATACGCTGGCCGAGGAGGTGCGCCGGGCCGGCTTCGAGTCGGCCGTGCTGCTCGGCATGGGCGGCAGCAGCCTGGCGCCTGAGGTCTTCCAGCACACCTTCGGCAATCAGATGGGCGCGCCCGTCCTGACCGTGCTCGACACCACCAACCCCGACGCCATCCAGCACCTGGCGGGGCAGCTCGATCTGGCGCGCAGCCTCTTCATCGTCAGCTCGAAGTCGGGCACCACGGTCGAGACCTCGACGCTCTACCGCTACTTCCGTCAGCAGGTGGAGCAGCAGGCGGGCGATGATGCCGGCCAGCACTTCATCGCCGTGACCGACCCCGGCACGCCGCTGGAGAAGCTGGGCAAGGACGAGGGCTTCCGCGACGTCTTCGTCAACCCGCCCGACATCGGTGGACGCTACTCAGCTCTCTCCTTCTTCGGGCTGGTGCCGGCCGCGGTCATCGGCCTCGACATCCAGCGCCTGCTCGACCGCGCCTGCCAGATGGCCGAGAATACCAAGACCTCCTCACCGCAGAACCCCGGCCTGCAGCTGGGCGCGGCGCTCGGCGGGCTGGCGCAGATCGGGCGCGACAAGCTGACCTTCCTCAGCGACCCGGCGCTGGCTTCCTTGCAAGACTGGCTGGAGCAACTGATCGCCGAGAGCACCGGCAAGGACGGCACCGGCATCGTGCCGGTGGCGCACGAGCCACACGGCGCCCCCGACGACTACGGCTCCGACCGCCACTTCGTCGGCATCGACCTGGCGCCCCAGCCGCACGTCGACACCGACGCCATGCTGGCCGGGCTCGAGACGGCCCAGCAGCCGGTGACGCGTCTCTGGCTGCGCGACGAGTGGGATGTCGGCGCCGAGTTCTTCCGCTGGGAGGTCGCCACCGCGCTGGCCGGCGCGGTGCTCGGCATCAACCCCTTCGACGAGCCCAACGTGCAGGAGAGCAAGGACAACACCAACCGCCTGCTCCAGACCTACCAGCAGGAGCACGCGCTCCCCGAGCCGCCGCCCGGCGGGCCGGACGCGACCGTCGCGGTCGTCGGCGGCGAGCCGAACAGTGTCGGCGATCTCGTCTCGCGCTTCCTGGGCCAGGTGCGCTCGGGCGACTATCTGGCGATCATGGCCTTCTGCGAGCGCACGCCGGAGGTGGCGGCGCGCCTGCAGGAGATGCGCCGGCTGCTGCGCACCCAACTCGGGGTAGCCACCACGCTCGGCTACGGCCCACGCTTCCTGCACTCCACCGGCCAGCTCTACAAGGGCGGCCCGCCGGAGGGCGACTTCCTGCAGATCGTGGTCGAGCCGGCCGAGGATCTGGCCATCCCCGGCGAAGCATTCAGCTTCGGCACGCTCTTCCGCGCCCAGTCGCTCGGCGACTACCAGGCGCTTCAGCAGCGCGGGCGCCCGCTGTTGCGCCTGCGCATCGACGCGCGGCAGGGCGCGGTCACGGGGTTGGACGTGATTCTCCAGTCGCTGGTGTCGGCCGCCCTTCGGGCATGAGGTTCGGGCCGGTAGGGGCAGGCCCCCGTGCCTGCCCTCGTTCTCTCAGGCAGTGGCCTCAGGGTACGAGTGCGGCCACGGGGGGCCGCACCTACGGGTGAAACCGACGAGGGTTCGGTAAGGAGTAGATGATGGAGCTGGCAATCCTCGGCCTGGGCCGCATGGGCGGCAACATGGTGCGCCGCCTGTTGCAGGGCGGGCATCAGGTGGTGGCCTACAACCGCAGCCGCGAGCCCATCGACGAGCTGGCCCAGGAGGGGGCGATCCCGGCCTACACGCTGGAGGAGGTCATCCAGAAGCTGAAGCCGCCGCGCGTCGCCTGGATGATGATCCCGGCCGGCGAGCCGACCACTCACATGATCGAGGCGCTGGCGCCGCTCCTCTCCCCCGGCGACATCCTGATCGACGGCGGAAACGCTTTCTGGAAAGACTCGGTGACGCGCGCCAATCTGGTCAAGCAGCGCGGGGTCAACTACCTGGACATCGGCGTCAGCGGCGGCATCTGGGGGCTGGAGGTCGGCTACTGCATGATGGCCGGCGGCGACGAGGAGCCTTTCCGCACGGTCGAGCCGGCGCTGAAGACACTGGCGCCGCCCGACGGCTACGCCCTGGTCGGCCCCAACGGCGCCGGGCACTTCGCCAAGATGATCCACAACGGCATCGAATACGGCATGATGGAGGCCTACGCCGAGGGCTTCGAGATCCTGCACGACGCGCCCTTCGAGTACGACCTGGCCGGGCTGGCCGGTCTCTGGGACCACGGCAGCGTGATCCGCTCCTGGCTTTTGGAGCTGGCCGAGCGCGCCTTCCGCGCCGACCCCGGCCTGGAGCGCCTGCGCGGCTACGTCGAGGACTCGGGCGAGGGGCGCTGGACGGTGGCGCAGGCGATCGAGGAGAACGTGCCGGCGCCGGTCATCACGCTCTCGCTGCTGGTGCGGCTGCGCTCGCGCCAGGAGGAGTCGTTCGGCAATAAGGTACTGGCCGCGCTGCGCCACGAGTTCGGCGGGCACGCGGTGCAGGAGGAGCTGGGCCAGGTCCACGGCTAGCGCCGCCACGGAGAGGAATACATGCAGGTCGCTACGCTGCAAAACCCGCTGCGGGAGGGGCTCGATGTCGAGCGCGTCCCGCCCCCCTCGGCCATGGTCATCTTCGGCGCCTCGGGCGACCTGACCATGCGCAAGCTGATGCCGGCGCTCTACAACCTGGCGGTCGAGGGGCTGCTGCCGCCCGGCTTCGGCATGGTTGGCTACGCGCGCCGGCCCTACACCACCGAGGAGTTCCGCCAGCACATGCGCGAGGCGGTCGATGAGTTCTCGCGCCGCCGGCCGGTCGATCGCGAAGTCTGGCAGAGCTTCGAGCAGGGTCTCTACTACGTCTCCGGCACCTTCGAGAACCCCGACGGTTACCACCGGCTCGAAGCCCAACTGGAGCAACTCGACAAGGAGCGGGGCACCGCGGGCAACCGCGTCTACTACCTGGCCACCCCGCCCGACGCCTATGAGACGATCGTCGACAACCTGGGGCACGGGGGGCTGGTCAATACCCACCCGGAGAGCTTCTATCGCCTGATCGTGGAGAAGCCCTTCGGCTTCGATCTCAAGAGCGCCATCGCGCTGAACGATCACCTGCAGACGGTCTTCCGCGAGGATCAGATCTTCCGCATCGACCACTACCTCGGCAAAGAGACCGTGCAGAATATCATGGCCTTCCGCTTCGCCAACGGCATCTTCGAGCCGATTTGGAACCGCAACTACATCGACAACGTGCAGATCACCGTGGCCGAGAGCATCGGCATCGAGGGGCGCGGCGGCTACTATGACGAGACCGGCGCGCTGCGCGACATGGCGCAGAACCACCTGCTCCAGCTCCTCAGCGTGATCGCCATGGAGCCGCCGATCGCCTTCGAGGCCAACGAGGTGCGCGACGAGAAGGTCAAGGCGCTCAAGGCGATCCGCCCGATCGACCCGGCCGAAGTCGACCAGTACACCGTGCGCGGCCAGTACGGACCCGGCTGGGTATCCGGCCACCCCGTGCCCGGCTACCGCGAGGAGCCGAAGGTTAGCCCCGAGTCGATGACCGAGACCTACGTCGCGCTCAAATTGATCATCGACAACTGGCGCTGGGCCGGGGTACCCTTCTACCTGCGCACCGGTAAGCGCCTGCCGCGGCGGGTGAGCGAGATCGCCATCGAGTTCAAGCAGGTGCCGCACCCGCTCTTTCCGCCGTCGGTCATCGAGCAGATGGAACCCAACGTGCTGGCGATCCGGATTCAGCCGGACGAGGGCGTCTCGCTGAAGATCGCCGCCAAGGTGCCGGGGCCGCGGCTACGGCTGCGCTCGGTCAACATGGGTTTCCTCTACGGCACCGCCTTCTTCGTCGAGTCGCCCGACGCCTACGAGCGCCTGTTGCTGGATGCGATGAAGGGGGACTCGACCCTCTTCATCCGGCGCGACGAGACCGAGGCGGCCTGGCGCCCGATCACACGCATTCTGGAGGGCTGGAGCGAGGCGCCGCCGCCCAGCTTCCCGAACTACGAGGCCGGTACCTGGGGCCCAACCGCGGCGGACACCTTCATCGAGCGCGACGGCCGGCGCTGGCGCCGGCCGTAGCGGGCGCCAACCACAAAGGAGTGGTGGAGATGCCGGAGATCGATCTGAGCGCGCGGGTACGCGGTTTCAGCGGGCCTGCCATCGACCTGGCGGCCATCGAGCGCGACCTGACCGCGCTCTGGCGCATGCCGACCCTGACCGGACTGCGCCAGTCGGATGTCGTACCGACCCGCACCAGCGTCCTCAACCTGGTGGTGATCGCCGGCAGCAAGGAGTTAGCCCGGCGCGGCACGCGCGTCATCGGCCAGCTCGCCACCCATCACCCCTCGCGCGCCATCGTCTTCGCCACCAGCAACGACCCCGCCGACTTCGCCAGCGACATCGACGCCCGCGTCAGCACGCACTGCTACGCCGGCTCCGGCCAGCATTTCGCCGCCTGCTTCGAGCAGATCGAGATCACCGTACCGCGCGACGCGCTCGACTACCTCCCCAGCCTGATCATCCCGCTGACGCTCCCCGACCTGCCCACCTATCTCTGGTATCCCGGCCAGCCGCCGCTGGCCGATCGCCGCTTCGCGCGTCTCACCAGGGTGGCGGACCGGCTGATCCTCGACTCGCTGGAGTTCCCGCGCGGCGGCCGCTTACTGGAGCGCGCCGCCGAGTTGTCGCGCCAGGTCGACGGCTGTCCGGCGCTGGCCGACCTCAACTGGGGCCGGCTGATCCCCTGGCGGCGCGCGTTAGCCCACTTCTTCGACCTGCCGGAGTGCCGCTGGGCGCTCGATCACCTGGTCTCCGTGCGCGTCGAGCTGGGCGAGAGCAACACACGGCGTACGGAGCCCAACGAGGCGCAGGGCCTCCTCTACCTCGGCTGGCTGATGGCCCAGCTCGGCTGGCAGCCGCTCGGCGCCGAGGCGCCCGAGGGCGGCTGGCGCTTCCTGGCGCGCGACGGGCGCGACCAGCGCATCACCCTGGAGTTGGGCGCCCGCCCGGCGCCGCGCGCCCTCAACGGCGCGCTGGTCGGCGTGCGGCTGGAAGCCTGGGATGGCTCGCGCCAGGCGCGCTTCGAGCTGACCCGGGTGGGCGACGAGCTCAGCACCATCCGCACGGTCGTCAGCAACGGTGGCGAGCAGAGCTTCGAGCACGCGATGCAGGCGCCCTGCCTCGACACCGGCAAGCTCCTCGGCCGCGAGCTGGAGGAGCCGCGCCGCGACGAGCTCTTCGTCGAGTCGCTGGTGGAGGCCAGTCGCCTGCTGGCCCTGCGTCAGAAGCGGAGCAAGGCATGACCGACCCCGAGATTCGCATCGTGCCGGAGAGCGCCGCGCTGGCCGAGCAGGCAGCCCAACTCTTCGTCGAAACCGCCGCGGCCAGCATCGCGACGCGCGGCGCCTTCGCCGTGGCGCTCTCCGGCGGCTCGACCCCGCGCGCCATGTTTCAGCGGCTGGCCCAGCTCCCGCTGCGCCAGCAGGTGGAGTGGTCGAAGCTCCAGATCTTCTGGGGCGACGAGCGCACCGTGCCGCCCGATAGCCCCGAGAGCAACTACCACATGGCCCGGCAGGCGCTCCTCAACCACGTCGCGGTGCCGGCGGCGCAGATTCATCGCATGCAGGGCGAGCTGGACCCGTATGAGGCCGCGGCGGAGTACGAGACCGTGCTGCGCCAGGTCTTCCAGCTCGGCCAGCAGCCGCGCCTGCCGGTCTTCGACCTGCAACTGCTCGGCATCGGGCCGGACGGCCACACCGCCTCGCTCTTCCCCGGCACGCCGGCGCTGCACGAGCGCGGCCGGCTCTGCGTCGCCAACCCGGTGCCGCAGCTGCAGACCACCCGCCTGACGCTGACACCGCCGGTCATCACCGCCTCCGCGCTGATCGTGGTGCTGGCGGCCGGCCGCGAGAAGGCAGAGGCGGTGGCGCGGGCCATCCAGGGCGAGTGGGACTTCGAGACCACCCCATCCCAGCTGCTGCGCCACGCCGAGGGCCGCGTCGTCTGGCTCCTCGACCCGGCCGCTGCATCGCGGTTGAAGCAGTAGCGGCCGCGATGGCCTGGCGGCAGGCAACGGCCTCATCTCCCTGTCAGTCTGAGCTGCCCACTCCCTGTCATCCTGAGCCCTCCCCCTGTCATCCTGAGCCAGAGCGAAGGATCTCTCCTAAAGATGGAGCGGCACCAACTCTGGAAAGCAGAAGAGATCCCTTCGACAAGCTCAGGGCAGGCTCTTCGGCTGCGGCCTCAGGATGACACAGGGGGAGCCGCTACGCCCGGCGCAGCAACCCGGTGCAGGCTCTCGGCAATCCCTTGGCCCGCGAGAGGAGCATGAACATGACGGTCTCTGCCTCGATCGGAGGACCGTTCGACACAGTGGTGCGGGGCGGCGAGATCGTCGTCTCCAGCGGCTCCTACCCCGCCGACATCGGCATCCGCGACGGCCGCATCGCGGCCATCGCCGCGCCGGAGGCCGGGCTGCGCGCGCCCGAGGTCATCGACGCCGCCGGCCGCTTCGTGCTGCCCGGTTTCATCGACCCCCACTTCCACTTCAAGTGCCACAGCCACCACCTCGACACCCTGCCGGTCGCGCTGGAGTCAGCGGCCCTCGGCGGCATCACTACCGCGCTCGCCATGCTGATCCCAAACGTCGACACGCCGCTGCGGCCGCTGGAGCTGATCGAGGAGTTTCAGGCGTTCGGCGAGCGCGAGGCGGTGATCGACTTCGGCTTCCACGTCCACCTACCGGAGATCCCCGGCGCGCTGGAGCAGATAGAGGCCGCCGTGGCGGCGGGCCACCCCTCCTTCAAGCTCTTCCTGGCCTACAAGTCGATCGGGCGCATGGCCTCCGACGCGCACCTGCTGGCGACGATGGAGGCGATCGCGGCGGCGGGCGGCACGCTGCTGGTGCACGCCGAGGACGGCGAGCTGATCGATCGCCGCATCGCCCAGCAGATCGCGCGCGGGCGCATCGCGCCGCGGGATTTCCTCTTCGCGCACCCGGCGGAGGCGGAATATCTCGCGGTCGAGAAGGCGCTCGACCTGGCCCGCCTGACCGGCTGTCCCCTGGTGATCCTGCACATCAGCACGGCCCGGGCGGTCGAGCGGATCCAGCAGGCCAAGGCGGAGGGCCAGGCGGTCTGGGTCGAGACCTGCCCGCAGTACCTGGAGCTGAGCGACGATCTCCTGCGCCGCTTCGGCCCGCTGGCCAAGGTCTCCCCGCCGCTGCGCGCGCAGGCCGACGCCGAGGCGCTCTGGCGCGACCTGATCGCCGGGCGCATCGACTTCGTCGGCAGCGACCACTCGCCCCACAGCGCCGAGTCGAAGCGTGGTGGCTACGGCAACATCTTCGACTGCTGGTACGGCGCCCCCGGCGTGCAAACGATGCTCCCGGTGATGCACGACGCCGCCCATAAGCGCGGGCAGCCGCTGTCGGCGCTGGCGCGTTGGCACGCCGAGCAACCGGCCCGGGCCTACGGACTCTACCCGCGCAAGGGCGTGATCCAGGTCGGCTCCGACGCCGACCTCGTCATCTGGGATGCCGAGAAGGAAGTGACCATTCGCGCCGAAGACCAGCACGGCCAGTCCGGCTACACCCTCTATGAGGGCCGCGGCGTGCGCGGCTGGCCGGTCATGACGCTGGTGCGCGGCCAGGTCGTGCTCGACGACGGCAGGCTACGCGTGGAGCGCGGCAGCGGCAGCTTTATCCCACGGTAGTCCTCATACGCGGAGAGCCAGCCCGCACGGAGGCTCTCCCAACATCGCACGACTGCCGAGCCAGGAGCGCTGCGCATCGTCATTGCCCGGCAGGGCGTTTCCCCCGAAGTGGCGTAACTGTTCAGAAGGGTTCTGCCCTTGAAAAGGAGGTACAGTGCCTCACAAAGGAAGATCTCACCCAGATGCCAATCTCAGAAACGCGTTCGTATTGACATGCGCGTATTGTGTCACCGCAGTTCGCAGCTGTAGGAAATGGCTGGCTTGCCGTTGAGCGTGAGCTCACCGACAGCGACGAAGCCGTTGTGTTCGAGCACCTTGCGCGAGGCCGGATTGTCCAGCGTGACCCGCGCGCGCAGCCTGGCGAGTCCGTATTCTGTGGCGGCAAGCTCGCGCACCCTGCGCACCGCCGCTGTGGCCAGTCCCTGCCCTGCGGCCTTCCGCGCCATCCGGTATCCGAGTTCTGCCGACCCATCTGCCACCTCAAACAAGTTCACCCGCCCCACCACCTCGCCGCCCTCGGTCACGAGCAGGTGAAAGTAATGCGTCCCGGCGGCCTGCCACGCGAGCAGTTGCGCATACCGCCTGTCGAACTCGGCGAAGAACTCGTCCCCCCGATCCGGCACCACCGCCGCGAAGTAGGTCCGATTCGCCCGCTCGAAGGCCAGCACGGCTGACGCATGGTCGGGGCGGAGCAACTGAAGGTCTGGCCTGGGGAGGTGGACGTGCGGCGTCGATTTCGACCCGATTTCCCCCTCCTCCTTCGATTCCGTGTGCGCGGGTTTCCGGTCCACGGCCTGCCTCCCGAGAATGAAACGTTCACTGACTGCTGGCGGTCTCGTTCGTCTCGTTCTTCCATGTCTACTGAACAGGTAGGCAGAGGCAGACCTCCGTGACCGCCCTCGCGGCTCTCTTGCCTCACTGCTCGCCCGCCACCGCACGTTCCCCCGTTGCCCTTGCCGAGGCGTTGGGGAAACTGGGCAAAAGCGAACACGGCGGTCTGTCCCTCTAGCGGCTAACCAGTGGGTTGATCGAGACGGGTCGCACCCACAATCTCAAACCAGGCTCACCTCACGGCGCCGGGACGGACGCGGCCGGCGCCTGCGCGCGTGGGGTGTCGAGGCGGCTCAGGATCTCCCGGGTAAGCTGCTGCTGGTGCTCCAGCAGCGCCGCCTGGTGCTCCAGGTGCAGCAGCACCGCCTCGATCTCGCGCTCGGCCTTCTGGTTGATCTCAAAATCGTTCTCCGCCCGCAGCTCGCTGTGGCGGTTCTGCAGGTTCTGCCCGATCATGATCAGCGGCATCAGGAAGATCTGGATCATGTTGGAGATGAAGAGCCAGAGCACGAAGGCCGGACGCGGATCGAAGCGCAGCGATCGCGGTCCCAGCGTGTTCCAGCCGAGCCAGAGGACGGTCCAGCAGAAGATGATGATGAAGAAGCCGAAGGTGCCGACGTGGTCGGTGATGAAGATGGCGACGCGGTCGAGGGTGGAGAAGGAGTCTTCCAGCTCCTGGTTGACGTTGCGCGGCGGCCGCTGGTGCTGGCGCAGGAACTGAAGGTGGGCCCTCAGTCGGGCCTCCAGCTCGCGCGCCCGCTGCTCGCTCTCGCGCAAGCGCTCATCGGGGATCGCCATCGATGCCCCTCCTGGTCGTCCGTTTGACTACTCCCGGCGCCGGTCGTGGCGCTCGATGCGCCGCTCCAGCTTGTCGAGCTTGCGCTCGATGCGCCGCTCCAAGCGCTCATCATGCCGGCCGAGCGTCCGGGATGGCGGCCCCAGCTCGCCGGGCTGAACGGGCGGGAAAACGCGGCCACCCAGGCGCTCGGCGATCTTGCCCATGAAGTTCCGCTCCTCGTTGATGACCTCGACGTTGCCCATCAGCACGAAGCCGCGCAGCCGCACCACCGGCGCGCCGGGCGGCGGCGGGGGTGAGGTGCGCTTATCCTGCTGGCTCCCCATCAGCGTGATCTCGCCGAAGTCGACCTCGACGCCCTCCGGCACCAGGATCTTCACGTCGCCCATGATCACGAAGACGTTGAGCACCGCCTCGTGGGGAATGTCGGCCTGGCGCAGATCGAGCCGCAGGCTGGCCATGAGCGAGAGCGCGTTGAGCGGCTCGCGCAGGCGCCAGCGGCCCTGGCGCTTGGTGTCGCTCATGATCGAGACGGTCCAGTTCGGCGCGGGCTGCAGCGGTCCGCTTGGCGCCGCGTAGGTGGAACCCGGCGCGGCGGGGCTGGCGATGGCCGGCAGGTCGCGCGTCAGCTCGGCGAGCTGGCCGCGGGTGCGCGCCGCTAGCGTCGCGTCCATGCGCTGGCTGTACTCCTCCAGGTTGAGCCGCCCCTCGACGTAGGCCTCGCGCAGCCCGGCCAGGGCGCTCTCGCGCTCGGCGTCGCTGACCAAGAGTTCGTCGTCGCTCATCGTTCCCAGCTCCCGTCGCGGTGTGGCTTCGTCGTCAAGAGGATGATACCGAACCCGCCGCGCCAGTGTGCTCTCAGCCGACCTCGGCCAGCGCGCGGCGCGCGATCCCGCCGGCCTGCTCCAGCGCGTCGCTGACCTGATTGCGCGCCCGGACCATCGCCACCCACCAGGTCTGGAACTCCTCCGAGTCACGCGGGTAGGTTGCCAGCGCGGGATAGGGCGCCAGCGCCGGAATCATCTGCGTCTGCCAGGCGTGGCCGTAGCGATCCTGGCCGTAGGGGCCGGCGGCGGTCGAGGCGACCGGCACCAGCGTGCGCGAGAGCCAGAGCTTGGCGTGGTTGAGCGCATCGGCGGCCTGCTCCGCGTCCGCGCCGCCCGCCAGCCGCGCCTGCCAGTCGCGCGAGGTCTCGTCGAGCCGCGCGGCCAGCCCGTGGAACTCCTGGGCGCGCTCGACCACGCTGGCCATGTCGATGCCGGGCACGTCGAGCGCGGCCAGGTCGCTGAGGCGCTCGACGAAGCGGCGGCCCAGCGGCTCGTACTCGTGCGGCAGGATTGGCGCGGTCAAAAGACCCCAGACCCAGTTGGCGTAGACGCGCAGATGGGTGGCCAGCTTGTCCTTATCCAGCTTGTCGAGCGTGTTGTGGATCGAGTGGTGCCACCAGCCGAGCGTCGCCAGCGCGGTCCGCTGGATCTCCTCGTCGGTATAGGTCATCTCACCCGCCAGCGAGGCCAGGCCGACGCCGAAGAAGGAGGAGTCGCCGTTCTTCTGCTGGCGGCGCCAGTGGACCGGCATCTCGCCCACCATCTCCTTGGCCGCCGCCACGGCATAGCGCTGGATGTCGTCGGTCGAGTGGACGTGCCAGACCGAGGAGCCGGTGATGGACGGCTGATCGATCTGCAGGTAGGCGACGCAGGCGTGGCGCAGCCGGTCCCAGTTGACGTCGGCGAAGCGCGAGGAGGAGATCATCGTGCCGGTCTCGTGGCCCATCCAGAGCCCGGCCACGATTCCGCGCCGCAGCTCGTCCTGATGCCGGCTGAAGACGCGCGCCAGCTCCATGATGCAGGCGTCGCCGGCGGCGTTGTCGGTCGCCTGCGGCCCCGGCCAGGAGTCCATGTGCCCGCCGAGCAGCAGGAACTGGCGCCCGCGCGCGGCGCCGAACTCGGCGCTGGTCATGGTCAGCGGCTGCCAACCGTTGTCGGCCTGGGCGTTCAGCCAGACGCGCACCGTCCCCCGCTGGCACAGCTCCTTCAGGCGCAGCCCCTCGGTGCGCGCGATGCCGACGCAGGGGAGGTCGGGCATCTCCTGCTCCAGCGTGGTTGGCGTCGGGTTGCCCCAGGCCGACTTCATCGAGCCGAAGGGGACCGCCTCGTTGTCCGGCGCGCCCCAGTTCATCATGATCTGGGCGATCGAGCCACGCTTCCAGGCGATGTAGGCCTTCTCGTGGCGCGCCGGGGAGTAGGAGAGCTCGGAGAGGGTGATTTTGCCGCGCACGTCCTTCCCCTCGTAATCGGATTCGGCCCCTGAGCCGACATAGATCAGCTCGCCCTCGATGCCCGGCGTCGAAGCTGAGTGCCCCAGCGTGTTGGCTTCGATGGTGTAGGCCTCGGGAGAGAGCACGCGCACCTCGGCCGGCTCCGGGAAGGAGACCAGGCCAGGGAAGTGGTGCATCTGGCTCTCCAGCCCCGCCTGGCGGAAGGCCTCATAGGCGTACTCGGCCATACGCCGGGAGTTCTCCGAGCCGGCCAGGCGGCTGGGGATCTGCCCGGTGATGTGCTCGATGTGCCGCCA
>DASSHC010000111.1:0-6206 GCA_035693105.1 Thermomicrobiaceae bacterium
CGATCACCCCGCGCACCAGCCCGGCCAGCTCGGCCCGCGCCCGCTCCAGCGACGCCGCGCCGTCCTCGGGCGGTGTGCCGCTGGCGCTGTCGGAGATCACCGAGAGGCCCAGCACGGGCAGGCCGCAATGGCTGGCCGCGATGACCTCCAGCACGGTGGACATCCCCACCACGTCGGCGCCGAGCGCCCGCGCCAGCCGCACCTCGGCCGGCGTCTGAAACTCGGGGCCGAGAATCCCCAGGTAGATGCCTTCCGCCAGCGCGACACCCAGCTCGCGCGCCACCCAGCGCGCCACCTCGCGCAGCGCCGGATCGTAGGCGGCCGACATGTCCGGGTAGCGCGGTCCGAGGCGTGGCTCGTTACGGCCCAGCAGGGGGCTGTGCCCGGTCAGGTTGATCTGGTCGGCGATCAGCAGCAGCGAGCCGACCTCCAGCTCAGGATCGAGGCTACCGGCGGCGTTGGTCAGGATCGCGGCCCCCGCGCCGAGCTGCTGGAGCACCTGGATGGGGAAGACGACCTCAGCCGGCGTGTAGCCCTCGTAGAGGTGCACGCGCGCCGAGAGCAGGGCGACCGGCTGCCCCTCCAAATTGCCGAGCAGGAGCCGGCCCGGGTCGTCGAGCATGGTGGAGACGGGGAAGCCGGGGATCTCGGTGAAGGGGATGACGACCGCGTCCTCGACCTCGGCGGCCAGCGGGCCGAGCCAGGAGCCGAGCACCACGCCGAAGCGCGGCCGGAGATCGGAGCGCTGCCGGATGGCCGCCACGGACTCGCGGAGCCGTTCGTAGAGCTCCTCCATCACTCGTCTCCAGCGAAAGTCCGGCGCGCGATGAGCTGGACATAGCGCGCCAGCCCGAGAAACTCCAGCACGCGACCGGCGCTAAGCTCGAGCTGCAACCAGGCAATCTCGTCCGGAGGCGGCGTGAGACCAGACCCAAGGCCCGTGAAGACCAGCACGCCATGCTCCGTGACCGGCTCAAATCCAGCCTGCTCGATGAGGTCTAACAACTCGTTCCAGGCATACTCGTTCCGGGACCCACCGAAGAGGTCGGTCGGGAACGTGCGGCGCGTGAGATCCGCCGCGAGCACGCCCGGCTCGTTTCCCGCCAGCGCTCGCAGCACGGGCCGGGCCAGCCGGTTGGCACAGAGGAGCGAGAGGTAGCCACCGGGCGACAGCGCCGCCGCGGCCTGCGCCAGCAGGGCCACCGGGTCGACCACGTACTCCAGCACGTTGTGCAGGATGATCAGCTCGTAGCGCGCGGGGGTGCCGCTCAGCAGCTCCGCGCTACCGAGCGTGCAGGCGATGGAGTCGCCGAAGCGGGAGCTTGCCGCGCGCAGCTTGGCCAGCCGGATCATCTCCGGGGAGGGGTCGACCAGTTCGACGTCGTGGCCCAGCCGCGCCAGCCGCACGGCCAACCGGCCGCCGCCGCCGCCCAGGTCGAGCACGCGCCGCGGGCGCACCGGCAAGTCCGGGAGGGCCGCCAGCAGGTTGCCAAAGGCCAGCTCCTGGCGCAGCCGACCGCGTCCAGTGTCAAGGTAGCGCTCGTAGGCGGCGGCATCCAGGTCGAAGGCCGCTGGGGGAACGTCGGCGACTGAAACCGCAGCGTCCACGGTAGCGGGTTCGGCCGCCGCTTGCAGCGCCGCACAGAGCGCGCACGGCTGGCCGGCGATGAGGTCGCCGCCACAGTTCGGACAGTAGGCGGCGTTCACGGCCGTTGCTCCGGCGACGCCTGGGCATGGGCACGAATCACCGTCGTGCAGGCATTCCCGGCCTTGGGCAGATCCTCGGGATCGCTGAGCGCGTAGCGCAGCATCTCCTGGACGCGCGCGACTTCCGCCTCGCCGCGCACCACCGGGCAATACTCGTCCGGCTCGTCCAGCCGGCCGCGCAACGCCCGCCGGCTGGCGCAGCCGCCCGCGCAACTCTCGACATAACGACAGGTTTGGCAGAAGCTCGGCAACTGCCGGGCCCTGGCGAACTCACGCGTCTCCCAGACCGCCTCGCCCAGCGCGGCCAGCTGCCGGATGCGCCCGGCGGCGGCCGGCCAATAGGGGCAGGGCGCGATGGTGCCGGCCGGCAGCGCGCGGATGCTGCGCCGCCCACAGGCATTGCCACGCGTGGTCTCCAGGCCCATGAGGGCGTTGACCAGCGGCTCGCTGCAGACCACCACCGGTCCGGCCGCGAAGAGGTTGGCGAAGCCCTGCCAGAACTGCTCGTAGCTGAGCGTGAATCCCTCGCCGGTCACCGGCTGGTAGACGTTGACCCGCAGATCGCAGCCCAGGCCGAAGGCGAACGCGGCCAGCTCACCCATGCGGTGGTAGTTGGTGTTCATCATCACGCCGGTGACCGCGGTGGGGATGCCGAGCCGCTGGCAGCGCTCCAGCGACTCGATCGCCAGCTCCCAGGCGCCCTCGCCGCGGAACTGGTCCATCTCCGCCTTGGTGGGGAAGTCGAAGCTCAGCTCGACCGAGTGGAAGCCACGCAGCTCCTCGTCGCGCAACATGGCCAGGCTGTAGCCGTTGGAGGTGATGGCGGTCTTGACGCCGCGCGCCCGCAGCAGCGCCAGCATCTGGCGGTACTCGGGATGCACGCCGTTCTCACCGACGCCGAGGTTGACCGAGCCGACGTCGAGGTTGTCGAGGATCGTCTCGATCTGCGCCTCTGTCAGCCGCTGCAGCGCCAGCGTCGGGCGGTAGCAGTGGGGGCAGGCCAGGTTGCACTCGTTGGTGAGTCCGATACCAACCGCGACGGCCATCGGCACATCCCTCCCTGGAGTCTCCGTCAGCCCCGTACGAGCAGACAGGATACCCGTATCCGCCCGCGACGTATACGCGCCGCGCTCACGCGCGGACGTGCGGGCGGCCCAACTACCGGACCGCCCACTGATCTATAATGGCGCCTGACCTGCCCTCGCGCGCCCGTCGCGCGAGCAGGACGGACCGTTTCGGCACGCGTGCCAGGCACAAGGAGAATCCCATGGGGCAAACGTTGAAGAATGCAGCCGTCATCGGTCTCTTCAACGAAGGCAGCCCGCATGGGAATCGTCAATCTCGGGATCCTGGCGCATGTCGACGCCGGTAAAACGACCCTCACCGAGCGCATCCTCTTCGAGACCGGCCTCATCGGCGCCCTCGGCAGCGTCGACAAGGGCACCACGCAGACCGACACGCTGGAGCTGGAGCGCGCCCGCGGCATCTCGATCAAGTCCGCGGTCGTCTCGTTCAACCTGCATCAGCTCAAGGTCAACCTGATCGACACCCCCGGCCACGCCGACTTCGTGGCCGAGGTGGCGCGCTCGCTCGGTGTGCTCGACGCCGTGGTGCTGGTAGTGTCCGCCGTCGAGGGGGTGCAGCCGCAGACGCGCCGCCTGGCGCGGGCCATCCGCGCCGCCCGGCTGCCGCTCCTCATCTTCGTCAACAAGATCGACCGCCTGGGGGCGCGGGGCGACGCCCTCCTGCCGGAGCTATGCGAGCGGCTGCGGCTGCGCGTGGTGCCGCTGAACGCCGCCGGCGGGCTCGGCGAGCGCGGCGCGACAGTCATCCCGCACGACCGCGACCGCCCCGCCTGGCGCGAGCCGGTGGTGAATCTGCTGGCCGAGACGAGCGAGCGCGTGATCGCGGAGTTCGAGCGCACCGGCGGCGAGCCGAGCCGCGCCTTCGTCGAGGACGAGCTGCGGGCGCAGGTCGCGGCCGGCGACATCGCGCCGGTCTGCTTCGGCTCGGCCATCACCGGCGCCGGCGTCGCGCAACTCCTGGCGGCCGTCGAGGAGTGGCTGCCGCGGGCGCGTGAAGCGCTTGGGGCCTCGGCCGCCGGCAAGGTCTTCAAGATCGCCCGGCGCCCCGCCGGGGAGAAGATCGTCTACGCGCGGCTCGTCGCCGGCAGCCTGGCCGTGCGCCAGCACGTCACGCTGCACCGCCGCGATCCCTTCGGTGAGATCGAAGCGATCGAGGAGCGCATCACCGGCATCGACCGCTTCGAGTCCGGCGCCGCCCGCCCGGTGGAGGCGGCGGGAGCGGGCGAGATCGTCGCACTGCACGGGCTGCGCGCGACGCGCATCGGCGACTGGATCGGCGCCTGCGCGGCCGTGGCGCAGGAGGAGGCTGAGTCCTTCCCGCCGCCGGCGTTCGAGAGCGTGGTGCGCCCGCGCGAGCCGGGCCAGCTCACGCGCCTGCGCGCCGCGCTGGAGGAGCTGGCGGAGCAGGATCCGCTGATCTCGCTGCGGCAGCGCAACGAGGCGGGCGAGATTGGACTCCGCCTCTACGGCGAGGTGCAGAAAGAGGTAGTGCAGGAGACGCTGGCGCACGACTACGGCGTCGCGGTGGCCTTCGGGCCGACCCAGACCATCTGCGTCGAGCGACCGGCCGGTACGGGCGAGCACGCGGAGTTCATGGGCGAAGGCGGCAACCCGTACTACGCCACACTGGGCTTGCGGATCGAGCGCGGTGAACCGGAGAGCGGGCTGCGCTACCGGCACGAGCCGGGCTCACTGCCGCCGTCCTTCTACCGCGCTATCGAAGAGACGGTGCGCGAGACCTGCGAGCAGGGGCTCATGGGCTGGCGAGTGACCGACTGCGCCGTGACGCTCACCCAGGTTGGTTACAGCTCGGTGGTGAGCACGGCCGGCGACTTCCGCAAGCTGACCCCGCTGGTGCTGATGCGCGCGCTCGCCCAGGCTGGCACCGAGGTCTGCGAGCCGATCGACGAGCTAGAGCTGGAACTTCCGGAGGATTGCTTCGGGGCCGTCTGTGGGCTGCTGCTCACCGCCCGCGCGGCCATCCGTCAGGCAGCGCGCGACGGCGCCGGGCAACGTCTGATCTGCGCCATCCCCAGCGCCGAGTTGCGCGGCGTCGAGCAGCAATTGCCGGGGCTGACGCGCGGCGAGGCTGGCTGGGAATCGCACCTCGCCGGCTACGCCCCGGTGAGCGGCGAGCCGCCCAGGCGCCGCCGCACCGGCCCCGACCCGCTCAACCGCGCCCACTACCTGGCCGAGGCCGCGCGGGCGTAGGCAGACATTTGGTTCCTGCTCCGCGCCAGGAGAATGCCGGTGCGATCCTTCGCCCGCGGCCCTATGACCGGGAGGGCGCGTGCGCTCCCCCCCTGTCATCCCTCCTTCGACAAGCTCAGGACCAAGCGCAGGGCGGGCTCAGAGCCTGTCGAAGGATGAACCCTCCCCTCTGTCATCCTGAGGCCGCGGCCGAAGGATCTCCTCTGCCTTGCGGCGTCACTGGTGCTCCACGATTCGGAGAGATCCTTTGCGGCGGCTCAGGATGACAGGGGGCCGCCTCGCCTCGATCCCGCGCGAGGACATCGGCTGGTACGATAACGGCACGTCGACCGCCCAGTTGAATGGGCGAGGAGACTCCGCCGACGATGGGAGGAGCGCCGCGCGATGCCCGACCAAAACGGAATGCCCCTGAACGCCCAGGCGCTGCGAAACCGCGTGGACGCGTCTTGGCGGCAGTTGCAGCGTGCACTGGACGCGCCGGCAGCGGCCCTGACGGCGGCCGCCGCGGACGGCTGGTCGGTCAAGGACCACCTGGCGCACATCACCGCCTGGGAACAGGCGCTCCTCGCGACCCTGTCCGGCGAGTCCTGGCTCGACGGCCTGGGCCTCGGCGATCTGGCGCAAGAGCCCGGCGACATCGACGCGATCAACGCGCTGATCCTCGCGCGCCGGCAGTCCCAGCCACTCGCGACAGTTCTGGCCGAGGCCCGGGCGACCCACGCACGCGTTAATGAGGCCCTGGCCGCGCTCACGGACGCCGATCTGGCGCGCTCCAACTCGTCTTTCTATCCGGCCGCGCCGGAGCCGATGCGCGATGAGCCGATCGTCGGCTGGATCGTGATGAACACCTTCCAGCACTACGACGATCACGGGCAGGCGTTCCGGGCGCTCGTCGGCTAGGGCACCTGGGCAGGCGGTCATCCGTGGCGAGTCGCTGCGCGGTCAGGGTCGATGCCAGGGACATCACCGCGGCGTGTTCGCGTCCCGCGAGGCGGAAGAGGAGGGGACAGCATGAGCCAGCGGCAGTTCGACCCGGTCAGCCTGGAGATCATGTGGAGCCGGCTGATCGGCATCGCCGACGACATGTGGACCACCGTGCTGCGCACCGCCGTCTCGACCATCATCGGCGCGGCGCAGGACTTCGGCTGCGAGATCCTGGATGCGAGCGGCAGCTCCCTGGCCCACTCCAACCGCTCGATGCCG
>DASSHC010000112.1:0-8477 GCA_035693105.1 Thermomicrobiaceae bacterium
CAGCATTGGACGAGGCGGCGATCGAGGCACGCGAGCCGGGCAACTTCACCGGCGTCTTTGCCGGCAGCACCACCGTCGCCGCGCGCTACGGCCGCTTCGTGCCGCTAGCGCGCATCCACCACCTCGGTCCCCTGCCGGAGCCCGCCGCGCTGGCCGAGCCGGGCGAGGACGCCGTGGATCAACTCCAGGGCGCCGCCGCGCGATTGGTGAAGACGGTGACGCTTGCCCCCGGCCCGCGTGGCGCCTGAAAACGGGCATTGGGCGCCATTGAGGACGCATACCTCGACTGCGCTCAGAGCCTGCCCTGAGCCTGTCGAAGGGATGACAGGGTCAGGGTTTGAGCCTACCGGACGAGGCAATTCGTCGTCGCCCGCCCCTCCCTAACCCTGTCATCCCGAGCGCAGTCGAGGGATCCGTGCCCCACGCGCCGCTCAACCCCTCGGCAGGAATCCGACTCGCCCC
Organism: Thermomicrobiaceae bacterium; assembly: GCA_035693105.1. Taxonomy (GTDB): domain Bacteria; phylum Chloroflexota; class Chloroflexia; order Thermomicrobiales; family Thermomicrobiaceae; genus DASSHC01. The sequence continues at coordinate 463 of DASSHC010000112.1, forward strand.
AACTAGCGCCCGCGTGCTACCCTCCGCGGCGTCGATAGATGCGTGAGCGCGGGAGGGCGCGTGGCGGAACAGAGTAGTACGGAGGAGACGACCGGCGCGGCGCGGGTGCTCGATCTGGCGGAGCTGCTGCGCGGGCGCCGCTCGGTGCGGCGGCTACGCCCCGATCCGGTGCAGCGCGCCCTGGTGGAGCAAGTGCTCGAGGCCGGACGCTGGGCGCCCTCGCCGCACGGCAGCCAGCCCTGGCGCTTCGCCGTGCTCACCGAGCCGTCGGCGCGCGCCCGGTTGGCCGACGCGATGGCCGATAGCTGGCAGCACAACCTGGCGATGGATGGGCAGGACGCCGAGACGATCGCCAAACGGCTGGCCGGCTCGCGCCGCCGGCTGCTGGAGGCGCCCGTGCTGATCATGGTCTCGCTCTACCTGGAAGACCTCGACCACTACCCCGACCCCGAGCGCCAGGCCGCCGAGACGACTATGGCGATCCAGAGCCTGGGCGCCTGCGTGCAGAACATGCTGCTGATGGCCTACCGCCTCGGCCTCGACGCCGGCTGGATGTGCGCGCCGCTCTTCTGCCCCGAGGTGGCGCGCGACGCGATCGGCCTGCCCGACGGCGAGCTGCCCCAGGCGCTGCTGCCGCTCGGCTACGCCGCCGCCGACCCCAAACGCCGCCCGCGCCGCCCGCTCGAGAGCCTGATCACCGTCTGGGAATAGCCTCCGCCAAGCACGTGGCACGATGCTTGCCTTAAGGACAGTGACTGCGACGGGCAGTCATGGATAAGGCAACGGAGGAACGCGATGTATATCGGTGGCGGTCTTCTCGCTCTGATCATCATCATCATCCTGCTCATCTGGCTCCTCTAGTCTGATGAGCCACGGTAGTCACAAGCTCGGCGGTCCCGCTGACCGTGGGATCGCCGGGCTTTTGGCTCGCCCGCCGACGCGGAAACTTCACCTAAGACAGCACGCGGAACTGTCACCGCACGATGCCGTGTACTGCCAACCAACCGGTCACTCACACCTTCGGCTCCCGCCTTGCCCTGTCGCTTGCCCAAATTGACAACTGGTGATTGTCAGTGATAGCCTCACTGTACGTGCGGGCGGCACGTTCAGCGACAGTGAATGGGGAGGGGCGCGCGGGCATGCGGCAGGAGATCGCGGAGCGGGGGCCGAACGGCCACGGGCCGGCGGTGGAGGAGCTGGACCTGGGCGGGCGGATTCGCGCCACCCGGCAGGAGCGCGGCTTCTCGCTGGCCGAGCTGGCGTCGCGCGCCGAGGTCAGCAAGAGCCTGATCAGCCAGATCGAGCGCGGCATCGTCGCTCCCTCGGTGGAGACGGTGCGCAAGATCGCCTCGGCGCTGGAGGTCCCCGTCTTCTCGCTCTTTCTCAGCAGCCTGGAGGGCGACCTGGTCGTGCGCGCCGACGCCCGCCGCGCGGTCGGCTACCCCGGCAGCCCGATCAAGCGTGAGATCCTCTCCCCCAACCTCAAGGGGCGCATGGTCCTGTTGTGGGTCACCCTGCCGCCGCACGCCGAATCCGGCCCGATCCCGGTCCACCACACCGGCGAGGAGAGCGTGGTGGTCATCCATGGCGCGCTCGAGGTGCTGGTCGGCGAGCGCTCGACCCGGCTCGAGCAAGGCGACGCGATGACCTTCGACTCCGAGTTGCCACACATCTTCCGCAACCCCGGCGGCGAGCCCTGCGAGGCCGTGGTCGCCATCTCCCCGCCCCACCTCTAGTCCGCGTACAGCATCGCTTGACGAATTAAGGAACCGTCCAGTATCGTTGCACCCACATGGTGTCGTGATCATGGATGGAGGGCAAGGTGGACAAGAACCTCGCGCGCCTGGCGCGTCTGGACACCGCCGGCGTGGCCGACGCGCAGAAGGGGATGGGCATCCTGGACCCGGCGATCCAGACGATGACGCCCGGCCGCAAGCTGGCCGGACCCGCCTTCACCGTCAAGTGCTACCCCGGCAGCATCATCACCGTGCACAAGGCGTTCGTCGAAGCACGGCCGGGGGACGTGCTGGTCGTCGACGGCGAGGGCGACCTGCGCGCCGGGGCGCTGATCGGCGAGCTGATGTCGCGCGAGGCGGTCGAGCGCGGCTTCGCCGGGGTGGTGATCGACGGGCCGGTGCGCGACCTCACCGGCCTACGGGCGCTCGGCTTCCCCACCTTCGCCCGCGGCGTCACCCCGCGCGTCGGCGTCAACCGCCGGGTGGGGCAGACCCAGGTGCCGGTCAGCGTCGGCGGCGTGCTGGTGCGCCCCGGCGACTACGTGCTGGCCGACGACGACGGCGTGGCGATCATCCCCCGAGAGGACCTGGCGGCCATCGTGGAGGCGGTCGAGGCGATCGAGCGCAAGGAGGCCGGGCTGACCGAGGCGATCGCGCGCCAGGAGCGTCTGATCGATCTGCTCAACTTCCGCGAGGCGATCAAGGGGTAAGGGTAGGAGTAGCGTCCGTCCAGCCGGCGCCGAGAACCACGCCGCTGGACCACTCCACCAAGGAGACGCAGATGGCTGACACCAACTTTCAGCAACTGCTGGCCGCGGCGCGCGGGCAGCGGCTTTCGCGCCGTCAGGTGCTGACGCGCGCCGCCGCGCTTGGGCTGAGCGCCCCCGCCATCGCGGCGCTGCTGGCCGCCTGTGGCGGCAGCAGCAAGACCGCGACGAGCGCGGCGACGGCGGCGCCCACTACCTCCGGCAGCGGCGCCGCCAGCCCGGCGAGCACCACCGCTGCCGCCGCCACCACGGCGCCGACGGCGGTGGCCACACCGTCCGCGACCACGCCAGCCGCGACGCCCTCTGCCGCTGCCGCCGCGCGTGGCGGCGCCGGCGCGATCACCATCCTCTGGTGGCAGGCGCCGGTCATCCTCAACTCGCACCTCTCGGTGGCCGGCAAGGATGTCGGCGCGCAGCGCATCGTGCTCGAACCACTGGCGGATTTCGACAAGGATGCCAAGCTCGTGCCGATCCTGGCCGCCGAGATCCCGAGTGTCGAAAACGGCATGGTGGCCAAGGATGGCACCAGCGTCACCTGGAAGTTGCGCCAGGGCGTCACGTGGCACGACGGCCAGCCCTTCACCGCCCAGGACGTGGCCTTCACCTTCACCTACCTCAACGACCCCGCCACCACCGCCACCACGCGCGGCTTCTACCAGGATGTCGACACCGTGGACGCCGTCGACGACTACACCGTGAAGGTCAGCTTCAAGCATCCCACCGCGCCCTGGTTCAACCCCTTCACCGCGATCGCCGGCGTCATCCTCCCCCAGCACATCCTGAAAGACTTCGTCGGCGCCAAGGCCAAGAGCGCGCCCTTCAATCTCAAGCCGATCGGCACCGGCCCCTTCAAGGTGACGGAGTTCAAGCCGGGCGACGTGGTCAGTTACGCCATCAATCCCGACTACTGGGACCCCGGCAAGCCGCACTTCGACAGCGTCACGCTCAAGGGTGGCGGCGACGCTACCAGCGCGGCGCGCGCCGTGATGCAGTCCGGCGAGGCCGACTGGGCCTGGAACCTCCAGGTCGAGGCGACCGTGCTCAAGTCGCTGGAGTCGGCCGGGCAGGGCAAGCTGGTCATCTGGCCGGGCGCCGGCACCGAGAAGATGATCATCAACCACTCCGATCCGAACACCGAGGTCGACGGCCAGAAATCGTCCTACAAGACGGAACACCCGCACTTCAAAGTCAAGGAGGTGCGCCAGGCCGTCAATCTCGCGATCGATCGCGACTCGATGGCGACCCAGCTCTACGGTCAGACGGGCAAGGCCACCGGCTACACCATGAACGAGAACCCAACCTACATGCCGAGCGGTATCACCTGGAAGTACGACCTCCAGGCCGCCGGCGATCTGCTGGACAAGGCGGGCGCGCAGAAGGGCGGCGACGGCATCCGCACCCTCAATGGGCGCAAGATGTCCTGGCTCTACACCGCCTCGACCAACTCGCTGCGGCAGAAGGAGCAGGAGATCATCAAGCAGTCGCTGGGGCAGATCGGCGTCGATATCCAGATCAAAGCGGTCGACGCCGCGGCCTACTTCGACGCCACCAACGAGGCCTCGTTCCAGCATCTCTACTGCGACATCGGCATGGAGCGCAACGCGGCCGGCGTCTATCCGCTGCTCTGGTACCTGCGCTACCTCTCGGCCGACCCCTCGCGCGATATCGCCCAGAAGGAGAACAACTGGGGCGGGCGCAATATCCAGCGCTATCAGAACCCGCAGTTCAACCAGATGTACCAGCAGGTGTCGCAGGAGATCGACCCGGCCAAGTACACCCAGCTCTTCAAGGACATGCAGACGCTGGTGGTCAGCGACGTGGCCGACATCGGCCTGGTCTCGGGCAACAATGTCGCGGCGGCCAGCAAGAAGCTGACCGGCTACGACCCCAGCCCCTACGCCACCGATACCTGGGACATCAAGAACTGGACGAAGGCGTAGGCGCTCGCCGTAACCCCCGGCCCCTCTTCCAGTATTGGAAGAGGGGCCGGTCTCCTTGCGGGATGAGGGCTGGTCGGCCCGTTGACGCCGCCGTGCCACCGTCCGACACTGCCGGCGACGAACGGCGACGTCGCGACGGAGGGGAGCACGCTATGGATGCGCCGCGGGGCACGGTCTGCCTGACCTTTGACTTCGACGCCATCTCGCTCTGGATCGGCCCCTACAAGGCCACCTCGCCCAGCAAGATCTCGCGCGGCGAGTTCGGCGTGGTTGGGGTCGAGCGCATCCTGACGGTGCTGGCACGCGCCGGCCTCCCCGCCACCTTCTTCGTGACCGGCCACACCGCCGACACCTACCCGGCGTCGGTGCGCACCATCAAGCAGGCCGGGCACGAGATCGGCCACCACGGTTATTTGCACGAGAATCCGGTGACGCTGGAGCGGGTCGAGGAGCGGATCGTGCTGGAGAAGGGTCTTGCAGCGCTCGAGCGCGCCGCCGGGGTGCGCCCCACCGGCTACCGCTCGCCCGCCTGGGACAACAGCCCCAACACCATCGAGCTGCTGGAGGAGTTCGGCTTCCGCTACGAGAGCTCGCTGATGGGGCAGGATTTCCGCCCCTACTGGGCGCGCACGCGCGACGTGATCCGGCGTGACGGCGCCTATCAGTTCGGCCCGGAGTCGAACATCGTCGAGCTGCCGGTGAGCTGGATCCTCGACGACTTCCCCCACTTCGAGTACGTCTCCAGCGAGAACCGGGTCAGCCCCGGCCTCTCGGCCCCCTCGAAGGTCGAGGAGATCTGGCGCGGCGAGTTCGACTTCATGCTCCGCGAGGTCCCCGGCGGCGTGCTGACCCTGACGATGCACCCGCAGGTCATCGGGCGCGGCCACCGCATCCTGATGCTGGAGCGGCTGATCGACTACTTCACGCGGCACGACGGTGTCCGCTTCGCCACGCTGGGCCAGGTAGCCGACGAGTTTCGCGCCGCCCACCCACGCGCCATTTCCCTGTCATCCTGAGCCGCAGCGAAGAGCCTGCCCTGAGCTTGTCGAAGGGATCTCTCATCAGCCCGGAGCGGCAGTAATCGTGGTGAGGAGGCACCGAGACGCCCCACGATCCATTTTGACCGCCGTTCGGATGAAGACAGAGGAGTAGTGGAGATGCCCGTTACCGTCGATTTCGCCGGTGAGGTCGCGCTGATCACCGGCGCGGCAACGGGGCTGGGTTTCGCCATCGCCGGGGCGCTCGGGCGGGCCGGGGCGACGGTCGCCCTGACCGATCTGAGCCGGGAGCGGGTCGATGCCGCCGTGGCAGCGCTGCGCGAGCAGGAGATCGCGGCGCAGGGTTTTGCGGCGGACGTGCGCGACGCAGGGGCCATGGCGGGCGTCGTGGACGAGATCGGCGCGCGACTCGGCCGGCTCGACGTGGCCGTCGCCAGTGCCGGCATCTACCCCAACACGCCGCTGCTGCAGCTGACACCGGAGGAGTGGGACCGCGTGCTCGACACCAACCTCAAGGGCGCCTTCATCACCTGTCAGGCCGCCGCCCGGCTGATGATCGCGGGCGGGCGCGGCGGACGCATCGTGACGATCAGCTCGGGAGCGGCCAACCACGCCATCTGGGGCTGGGCGCACTACAGCGCCTCCAAAGCGGGCGTGGTGGCGCTGACCCGCGCGCTGGCGCTGGAGCTGGCGCCGCACGGCATCCGCGCCAACGCCATCCTCCCCGGCTACATCGACGTGCCCGAGGGCGGCCGCCCACTGAGCGAGACCTACAAGGAGGCCGCCCGGCGGGGCATCCCGCTGCGGCGCGGCGAGCCGGCCGACATCGCCAACGCGGTCGTCATGCTCGCCTCACCGCTGGCCGGCTTCGTCACCGGCGCGGCGCTCTCCGTCGACGGCGGCAGCAGCGCTGGCCGAGCGCACCTGCGGCCGGTGGAGGAGTGACCGTGACCAATGGCCTTGCCGTCTTCCTGTTGCCGCCCGATCCACGGCGCGCCGTCTCCGTCCGGCTAAAGCCGCAGCGCTGAATTCGCGAAGCCCACTCAAGGGCTGGGATTGGGAGCGATAGTTGGCCTACCCCATGGGATGAGTGCCGGTCCACGCGGATGAGAGATCCTTCGGCCGCGGCCTCAGGATGACAGGGGTAAGGTTCTCTTTCCCTGTCATCCTGAGCCGCAGCGAAGGATCTCCCTTCAGCAAAAAGAGGCACCATACCCTCACCCGGCCGGGCTAGCCACATCATCGAACGGCGAAGCTCAGCCCGTTCAGTCGGCTTCGTGGCCTTAGCCCGGAAATTCCATTCCGGACGGAGCCGGGCGCCGAGCGCCGCCGACACACCTGGTTCGCGACCCTGCCTCCACCTTTTCACCTTGACATGCACGGTACACTTACCGTTTGGCATCCCAAGCCGCCGCGGCCACGGTGGGCCGGCGCGCTCCGTTCTCACCCGCGACCCTGCGAAGGACGTCACCATGCGACTGCGACCCGAAACCGCCCTGACCTTCGACGACGTGCTCCTGGTGCCCAAGCGCTCCGCCATCCGCTCCCGCCGCGCCGTCGACACCGGCAGCCAGCTCACCAAGCAGATCCGGCTGACGATCCCGATTGTCTCCTCGAACATGGACACCGTCACCGAGGCGCCGATGGCGATCGCCATGGCCCGCATCGGCGGGCTCGGCGTGATCCACCGCTTCATGTCGATCGAGGAGCAGGCCCAGGCGGTGGCGCAGGTCAAGCGCGCCGAGGGCTTCGTGGTCGACAACCCCGAGCGCGTGGCGCACGACGCGACGGTGCAGGAGGCGCGGCATCTGCTGGCGGACCACAACATCGGCGGGCTGGTCGTGATCGACGACGCCGGCCGCGTGCTGGGGCTGGTCACCACCCGCGATCTCCTCTTCGAGAACGACGCCAGCCGGGCCGTGGCCGAGGTCATGACGCCGGTCGAGCGGCTGGTGACGGCCCAGCCCGGCGCCTCGCTGGAGGCGGCGCGCGATACGCTGCGCAGCCACCGCATCGAGAAGCTGCCGGTCCTCAACGGCGCCGGCCAGCTCCAGGGGCTGATCACCGCGCAGGACATCGTCAAGCTGGAGCAGTGGCCGCAGGCGACCAAGGACGCGCGCGGGCGGCTGCGCGCCGGCGCGGCGGTCGGCGTGCGCCCCTCCGACCTGGAGCGCGCGGCGGCGCTGGTCGAGGCCGGCGCGGACGTGCTGGTGGTCGATATCGCCCACGGCCACTCCGACGCGGCCATCGAGATGGTGCGCGCGCTGAAGGAGCGCTTCCCGGAGGTCGAGATCATCGGCGGCAACGTCGCCACCGCCGACGGCGTGCGCGACCTGGCCGCGGCCGGGGCGGACGCGATCAAGGTAGGGGTCGGCGCCGGCTCGATCTGCATCACCCGGGAGGTGACCGGCTTCGGCGTGCCGCAGCTGACCGCCGTGGCCGAGTGCGCCGAGGTGGGCCAGGAGCTGGGCGTGCCGATCATCGCCGACGGCGGCATCCGCACCTCGGGCGACATCACCAAGGCGCTGGCGGCCGGCGCCAGCACGGTCATGCTCGGCAACCTGCTGGCGGGCA